>NZ_JBTOQC010000004.1:0-210975 GCF_055284095.1 Pseudomonas sp. HP_08
GCCACGGATCTTGAAGGAGAACACCGGTTGCAGGTCTTCGCGCTTGAGCAGCACCTGATTACCCAGCCGCTCGGACAACTGGCGCGCGCCGTGCAGCGGGGTTTCGATGGCGATGTCGTACACGCGGGAAGTGAGGATCTTGCGCATGTAGTGGTTAAGCAGATCGGGTTGTACGTGGCTCATCGCGGCACTGGCTCCTGGCTCCTGGTTCAAGCGTTCAAGCCCGGGAGACAGTAAAAACCCGCCTCCAGGGCGGGTTTTTTTGCAAACGTCGGCTAACCCGCCATGACTGGAATGACGGTAATAATAATCTGGCCGAGGTTTTGCTTGGATGTGTACATGGCAGCGAGGGTATTGCGCCACGGGCGTGTGAGTCAAGCGGGTAATGGCCCATTGATTCAGGAAGGCACGCCGATGGTTGTCAGTGCACTCGGGTGGTGCAATTAAATCGGGGGCATGTCGGCTCGTATCTTGATGACACCGATCTTAATGGCACTGACATTTTTTCTTCACATGTGAACCTTAATGTCAAGCAAGCGGTCAGTACACCCAACGCCCGAAAGAATGAGGGCTACTTAGTGAATCAAGCCAAGAGGGCTAGCAACATGGACGAATACCAGGAAGAACTGCTCGAATACCGCGCCTCTGAACTCGACCCGGTCGAGCCTGCCGACGACGCGACAGAGCTGTGATCATCGAGCGCTTTGGCGCTGGTGGCGGCGAAACTCCCCGGGAGTCTGCCCGCTCCAGCGTTTGAAGGCGCGTTGAAAGGCCTCTGCCGAGGCAAACCCCAGCAGGTAGGCGATCTCGCCGAATGCCAATTCAGTATCGCGGATGTAGGTCATTGCCAGATCTCGCCGCGTGTCATTGAGAATGTCCCGAAAGCGCGTGCCCTCATCGGCCAGCTTGCGCCGCAAGGTCCAGGTCGGCAGCTTGAGCCGCGCCGCCACTTCTTCAAGATCCGGTTCCCGTCCCCCATTCAGCAATGGCCCCAACAGGCCGATGATGCGTTCGCGCAGGCTGCGTGTGCGGGTCAGGCGTTCCAGTTCTTGTTCGCATAACTGCTGCAAATGCTCGAATGTGCCCGGGCAATGCGCCGGGTTGCGCAGTTCCAGGCGTGCGCGGTCGAGCCGCAGCCGGTTGGCGCCTGCCTCGAAGGTGATGGGCTGTTCGCACAGCGATGCATAATCGGTGGCGTAACCGGGGGCGGCGAATTCGATTTCGACCCGCTGGGCGACGATCGACTGGTCGACTACGGCCGATAACTGCGCCAGCCAGCCGCTGAGCAACGAGTCGACGACAAAGCGGTTATAGGCGTTATACGGGCTGATGGAATAGAACTGCAGCCAGGCGCCGTCGGCATCCTCATGAAACGTTGACTGGCCGCGGTAGTTGGAGCCGTACAACGGCTCGAAACGCAGCAAGGTCCGTGCGGCCTCGCGCACCGTCGGCGCCTGGGCTGCGGTCACGCCGGCCAGCCCGACCTGACCCAGATGACTGAGCCGGCCCATGCGCAAGCCCAGCCCCGGCTGCCCGGTAAGCTGGATCGCCGCGTGCCCCAGGTGCATATAGCGCGGAATCGACAAGCGCCCGCCGGCCTGGGCCAGGCGGGTGGCGCTCAAGCCGTATTGTTCCAGCAGCGGCGCCGGGTCATGACCGTAACTGCGCACGGCATCGCTCAGGCTGTGGATAAACCCCACCGACAGATCACCCAGGCGCAGGGTCGGACGGTTCATGTTCACAGCCACAGATTGATCATGCGTGCGCCGCCACCGGTGCGTTGTTCGACCTGCTGCGCGGCCGATTGCACCGGCCGCGGGCGCTTGTGCGCATGGGTGAAGCTTTCGCCAAAGCTGCTCTGGTCCCAGAACTGGCCGTGCATGAACACGCTGATGCCAGCCCTTGCCGTGCTGTCCGGCGTCTGCCCGGTAAGGGTCAGATGCTGCCAGGCCTGGCCCTCGCTGAGGCTGCCCGCCGGTAGATCAACATCTTTGCGCGCACGCCATGGCTGATTCCAGCGCTGCCGGTCAGGCACAAAGGCCGGCACGGCGATCAGTTCGGCGGCGTTGGCGTTCAGGCGCGCATAGTTGCGTGCATACAGACTGTCGCTGCCGATCAGGACGCCCAGGCGCCCGGCCGGGGTGTCGAAGACTTGCAGGTCGGCAGGGTCCGCGCCTTGAATGTAGCGGCGCTGATGGAATTCGGGATCGGTCTGGCGTTGTGGCTGGCCCAGCGGCTGGCCGTCGGCGGCAAACACCACGCTGACGTTGTACAGCGCGCCTGTGCCGGTTTTCAGTTGGCCGTCTTCGATGCGCGGCTCGGGCAGCACGATGGAGCCGGCCACCAGGGTGACGGCAAACTCGCGCGCCAGGCCGCCGAACACCTGCTGATAATCGCGGGCCATGCGCCGTGCCTTCATGCGCAGGGCGGCATCGGCCAGCCGCTGCCTGCCTTCGGCCTGCAACAGGGCACGGGCAAACTGCAGCGGGTTGCTCCAGGCCAGCCACTCCATCGCGGTATTGATGTTGTCGGCCTGATAGAACTGGTTCTTCTCGCCGGCCGCGACCAGCCAGGTGCCGATGTGTTCGGGCAGCACCACCAGGGTCTTGTCGTTGAGCAGGCCCTGATCACGGGCCTGTTGCAGCCAGGCGGCCAGCTTGCGGTGCAGGCGGTTCAGGTCCTGATAATCGGTGGGGTACAGCTCGGCCTCGATGCCCAGCAGATTGCCGCGCCCGGCGGGCTGGCCTTCGTTGACTGCCAGCTGAATGCGCAGGTCCGACAGGTAATGGCCCATGGGCCGCTGGGTGGTCCACACGCCATAGCTGGTCAACAAGGCCGCGACCAGCACTGCCAGGCAGAGACCGAAAAGTTTGCGCATAAAAGGCCAGCCACTGGCGTTGGAAAGTTGTCGACTAGGGTAGGGCGCGGCTGGCAGCTTGCCAAGCCCGGCTGCGCACAAGGATCAGTGAGTTGTCAGTTTCGGTCATTGAGCGCGCCGGCCATGCTATTTACTGTGAGCGACATCAATAAGGGAGCGACACAGACTCCCGACCCTTTCCGTGATGATCTCGTTGGAGCCTGACCATGAGCACCGCCGCCTACCCGCACCTGCTCGCCCCGCTGGACCTGGGGTTCACCACCTTGCGCAACCGTGCCCTGATGGGCTCGATGCACACGGGCCTGGAAGAAAAGCCCGGTGGTTTCGAACGCATGGCCGCCTATTTTGCCGAGCGCGCCCGTGGCGGCGTCGGCCTGATCGTGACCGGCGGCATTGCCCCCAACGAAGAGGGCGTGACCTATAAGGGCGCGGCCAAGCTGACCAGCTCCGAAGAGGCGGCCCAACATCGAATCGTCACTGACGCGGTGCATGCCGCCGGCAGCAAGATCTGCATGCAGATCCTGCACACCGGACGCTACGCCTACAGCCCCAAGCTGATCGCGCCCAGCGCCATTCAGGCACCGATCAACCCGTTCAAGCCGCGTGAGCTGGACGAGGAGGGCATCGAAAAGCAGATCAGCGATTTCGTCACCTGCGCCAGCCTGGCGCGTGAGGCCGGTTATGACGGCGTCGAAATCATGGGGTCCGAAGGCTACTTCATCAATCAGTTCCTGGCCGCGCGCACCAACCAGCGCACCGACCGCTGGGGCGGCAGTTATGAAAACCGCATGCGCCTGCCGGTGGAAATCGTGCGCCGGGTGCGTGAGGCGACGGGGCCGGACTTCATCATCATCTATCGCCTGTCGATGCTCGATCTGGTTGAAGGCGGCAGCGACTGGGACGAAATCGTGCTGCTGGCGCAGGCGGTCGAACGTGTCGGCGCCACCCTGATCAACACCGGCATCGGCTGGCATGAGGCGCGCATCCCGACCATCGCTACCAAGGTGCCGCGTGCCGCCTTCAGCAAGGTCACCGCGCACCTCAAGGGCGCGGTGAGCATTCCGCTGATCACCACCAACCGCATCAATACGCCAGAGGTGGCCGAGCAGATCCTCAGTGAAGGCGATGCCGACATGGTCTCGATGGCCCGGCCATTCCTGGCGGACCCGGAATTCATCAACAAGGCCGCTGCCGGGCGTGCCGACGACATCAACACCTGCATCGGCTGCAACCAGGCCTGCCTGGACCATATCTTTGCCGGCAAGCTGACCAGTTGCCTGGTCAACCCGCGGGCCTGCCATGAAACCGAACTCAACTATGTCACCACTACGCAGCCCAAACGCATTGCCGTGGTCGGTGCCGGCCCCGCAGGGCTGGCGGCGGCGACCGTGGCGGCGGAGCGCGGGCACCAGGTCACGCTGTTCGAGTCGGCCAGCGAGATCGGCGGTCAGTTCAACATCGCCAAGCAGATTCCCGGCAAGGAAGAATTCTTCGAAACCCTGCGCTACTTCGGTCGCAAGCTGCAAAGCACGGGTGTGCAGGTACGCCTCAACACCCGGGTGACGGCGCAGGACCTGCTGGCGCAAGGCTTTGACGAGGTGCTGCTGGCCACCGGCATCACCCCGCGAAAGCCTGCGATTCCCGGCATCGAGCATCCCAAAGTGCTGAGCTACCTGGAAGTGATCGGCCAGCACCGCCCGGTCGGGCCGCGGGTCGCGGTGATCGGCGCGGGCGGCATCGGCTTCGACGTGTCGGAGTTTCTCGTGCACCAAGGCATTTCTACCAGCCTGAGCCGCGAGGCGTTCTGGAAAGAGTGGGGCATCGACACGCACTTGCAGGCGCGTGGCGGCGTCACTGGTATCACCCCGGAGATCGAAGCACCGGCCCGCGAAGTGTTTCTCTTGCAGCGCAAGGCCTCCAAGGTCGGCGACGGGCTGGGCAAGACCACCGGCTGGATTCACCGCACCGGGCTGAAGAACCGTCAGGTGCACATGCTCAGCGGCGTGCAGTACCTGAACATCGACGATGCCGGCCTGCACATTCGCATTGGCGAGGGCGAGCCTCAGGTGCTGGCGGTGGACAACATCGTCATCTGCGCAGGGCAAGACCCGCTGCGCGAACTGCATGACGCGCTGGTAGCCGGCGGGCAAAGCGTGCACCTGATCGGTGGCGCCGATGTCGCCAGCGAGCTGGACGCCAAACGTGCCATCGATCAGGGTTCCAGACTGGCGGCCGTGCTGTAGATTGCTGCGTCTTTGAAGGCCCGAAGTCCGTCGATGATCCACACCACCCTGACCTGGCAGCCCCAGGCCCCGCTGCAATCCTTGACCCTGCCCTGGCTGCAACAGGCCGGGGTCGAGGTGGCAATCCTGCGCCTGGACCTGATCGACCCGCTGATCAGCGGCAACAAGTGGTTCAAGCTGCGTGAGCACTTGCACATAGCCGTACATCAGGGCGCGACCGGCCTGATCAGCCTTGGCGGCGCGCACTCCAACCACCTGCACGCCATGGCCGCCGCAGGCAAGCGCTTCGGTTTCCCGACCGTTGGCCTGCTGCGCGGCCATGCGCAGCAAACGCCCACGGTGCAGGATCTTGAGGCGTTCGGCATGCAGCTGCACTGGCTGGGTTATGGCGGTTATCGCGAGCGCCATCAGCCCGGTTTCTGGCAACCGTGGCAGGTGCAATACCCGAACCTGTACCCGATTGCCGAAGGCGGCGGCGGGCTGGCCGGCACTGTCGGCTGTGCGGACATCGTCAGGCAGGCGCGCGATCAATTGGCCGCGCTGGGCTGGGATGATTACCACGGCTGGTGGCTGGCCGCCGGCACCGGTACCACCCTGGCCGGGCTGGTGCGTGCCGAAGCTGGCGTGCACCCGGTGTATGGCGCACTGGCCGTGCCGGTCGATCATGGCGTGGCGAGCAACGTCGCAGCGCTGGTCGATCAGCCCGGTCACGGCTATGAACTGCTGGATGCCAGCCGGGGCGGCTTTGCCAGGACCGATGCCCGCTTGCTGGCGTTCATCCATGACAGCGAGGCACACAGCGGCGTGCCTCTGGAGCCGCTGTACACCGGCAAAGCCCTGCTGGCGCTGCACGAGGCCGTGACCGAAGGCCGCTTCGCTTGCGGCACCCGGCTGATCTTCGTGCACACCGGCGGCCTGCAGGGTCGCCGCGCAGCCTTCAACCCATCGGGTGACTGATCGATACCAATCGCCAGGTATCACCCATGTCGGCCTCGGATATGCCGATGCCCCTTTCAGAGCGAGGCCCGCCTGACAGCCTGCGGATAATCGATTCAGTCCCGATTATCGCGCCGAGGTCCGCATGACAACCACCGCTGTCGAGCAGGTCGATCCTGCCACCCTGAGAAAAGTCATTGTCGCGGCTGCCATCGGCAACTTCGTCGAGTGGTTCGACTTTGCCGTCTACGGCTTTCTGGCCACCACCATCGCCTTGCTGTTCTTCCCCAGTGGCGACCCCAGCGTGGCGCTGTTGAAGACCTTTGCCGTATTCGCCGTGGCCTTCGCGTTCCGGCCGCTGGGCGGCATCTTCTTCGGCATGCTCGGCGACCGCATCGGCCGCAAGCGCACCCTGGCCATGACCATTCTGCTGATGGCCGGCGCCACCACCCTGATCGGCGTGTTGCCGACCTACGCCAGCATTGGCGTGATGGCGCCGATCCTGCTGACCTTGATCCGCTGCGCCCAGGGCTTTTCCGCCGGCGGTGAATACGCTGGCGCCTGTGCCTATGTCATGGAACACGCGCCGAACGACAAACGCGCCTGGTATGGCAGCTTCCTGCCGGTGTCGACCTTTTCCGCCTTCGCCTGCGCCGCGGTGTTTGCCTATGTGCTGGAAGCGTCGTTGTCGGCCGAGGTCATGGCCAGCTGGGGCTGGCGCCTGCCGTTCCTGATCGCCGCACCGATGGGCCTGATCGGCCTTTACCTGCGCTGGCAACTGGATGAAACCCCGGCCTTCCAGGCGGTCAGCGACGAACATGCGGTGGCCCATTCGCCCCTGAAGGAAACCTTGCTGCACCACGGCAGACCGATGCTGTGCCTGGGCGCCTTCGTCTCGCTGACGGCGCTGTCGTTCTATACCTTCACCACCTACTTTGCGACTTACCTGCAAGTCGCCGGCGGCCTGAGCCGCGCCACCGCCTTGCTGGTGGCGCTTATCGCCTTGCTGTTCGCCGCCGCCATCTGCCCACTGGCCGGGGCCTTTTCCGACAAGGTCGGGCGGCGCAAGACCATCGTCACCACCTGTGCATTGCTGATCGTGGCGGTGCTGCCGTCATTCCTGATGGCCAGCTCCGGCTCGTTCGCCGCTTCCGTGCTGGGCGTGATGCTGCTGGCCGTTGGCGCCGTGCTCAGTGGCGTGGTTACTGCCGCGCTGCTGTCGGAAGTGTTCCCGACCCGCACGCGCTACACCGCCTCGGCGATCACCTACAACATGGCCTACACCCTGTTTGGCGGTACTGCACCGCTGATGGCAACCTGGCTGATCTCGACCACCGGCAGCAACCTGGCACCGGCGTTCTATCTGGTGGCCGTGGCCTTGCTGGCGCTGATCGGCGGGCTGGCACTGCCGGAAACCTCGCGCATTTCGCTGCATGACGTGCCGTCGATGGACAAGCAACCGGTGGCCAGCTCCATCGCGTGACACTGTTTACAAACGACACCGACAGGGCTGTGCAGCCGACGGCCCTGTCGCAAAAGCGGCAATAAAACATGGCGTCCCTGCACCGAAAAATGGCACATTGACGCGCCTCTGGAGTGAATGACACATCTTGTAATCATCCCTTCAAGGGCTTCTGCCACTTGATTTCAGGATGATTCCTCATGTCGCTCAGTGCCCAATCCGCCCCTGCGGCGGCTTCGACGGCCCCTCAATCCAGTCCGCTGGTCATGCGCATCATTGGTGCCGTGGCCCTCGCTCATCTGATCAATGACCTGATCCAGGCGATCCTGCCGTCCATCTATCCCATGCTCAAGGCCAGCTATGACCTGAGCTTTGCGCAGATCGGCATGATCACCCTGACGTTCCAGATCACCGCCTCGCTGTTGCAGCCGTGGGTCGGTTATTACACCGACCGCCATCCCAACCCGCTGGTGTTGCCGTTGGGCTCGGTGTGCACCCTGATCGGTATCGTGCTGATGTCGGTGGCCGGCAGTTTCGAGATGATCCTGCTGGCCTCGGCACTGATCGGCATTGGTTCCTCGACCTTCCACCCCGAAGCGTCACGCATTGCGCGGCTGGCGTCGGGCGGCAGGTTTGGCTTGGCGCAGTCGACCTTTCAGGTTGGCGGCAACACCGGCACGGCGATTGGCCCGTTGCTGGCGGCGGCGATCATCATTCCGTTCGGCCAGGGCAACGTTGCGTTCATCGGGGTGATTGCGCTGCTGGCGCTGGGCCTGCTGTGGGCGATCAGCCGCTGGTACAAAGCGCACCTGACCCTGTTCAAGCTCAAGTCCGGACAGGCCGCGACCCACGGTCTGTCGCGCCGCCAGGTGACCTTTTCGCTGGTGATCCTGGCGCTGCTGATCTTCTCCAAGTTCTGGTACATGACCAGCCTGACCAGCTACTACACCTTCTACCTGATCGAGAAATTCGACCTGTCGGTGCGCAGTTCGCAATTGCACCTGTTCCTGTTCCTGGGCGCAGTGGCGGCGGGCACCTTCTTCGGCGGCCCGATCGGCGACAAGATCGGCCGCAAGGCGGTGATCTGGTTCTCGATCCTCGGTGCGGCGCCGTTCACCCTGGCGCTGCCGTACGCCGACCTGTTCTGGACCAGCGTGCTGAGCGTGATCATCGGCTTCATTCTGGCCTCGGCGTTCTCGGCCATCGTGGTTTACGCGCAGGAGCTGGTGCCGGGCAACGTCGGCATGATCGCCGGGATCTTCTTCGGCCTGATGTTCGGCCTGAGCGGCATCGGCGCGGCGACCCTTGGGTTACTGGCCGACAGCCATGGCATCAACTACGTGTACCACCTGTGCTCGTTCCTGCCGCTGCTGGGCATCCTGACCGTCCTGTTGCCGCGGATGAAGAAGTAAACTGCACGCGGCCTTGTAGGAGCGCGCTTGCCCGCGACCGGCTGCGCTAGCAGCCGTAAATTTTCAGCGTTTCCGAAATTTTGCGAGCGCTAGCGCACTCGGTCGTTGGTATGCCGCCCAGGGCCAGGCGCGCTCCTACGGGGGGAGCGTCGGCACTGTCTGTGTGTTTCCTCGGCGACTGGTATCCACCAGCGCCGGCCAGGCATCGGACACCAGAAACAGCCGCTCGGCCTCGTGCCAGTCGCCAGCGGTTTGCTGCTGCAGGCGCACCAGTAACTGCGCCGGCGCCAGTGGGTCGAGCTGTTCCAGCCAGGCCTGCATTTGTTCTGTGCTCCAGGCCTGTTCATAACGCGCCGGCGCCAGCCAGGCCTGACGTGGCAAGGGCTGCCAGCAGCCCGGCAGGCTCTGGGCGATAAACGCCGGCCAGTCGCGCTGATGCAACCAGCGGCCCTTCAGATGCTGCGCGTGCGCGCCGCTCGGCGACTGCGCTTCACCGGGCCATGGATACAGCAGATAACCGCCCAGCCACAGCTCGGCACTGAACCCGTCGATGCCCAGCTCATTCAGGCTTGCGCGGCTTTGCGGGCGTGCCGACATTGGCAACTGGTGCTCGCTCAAATGCGCCAGCTTGCGGTCCAGCCGGTCGTTGGAGCCCGGCCCCAGCCAGTTGGCGGGGTTGCGGCCGTCACCGTCCTGCGGGCCCAGGTACAACTTGATCGCCAGCTCGATGTGATGAACACCTTCGCGATCACGCAGCAACAGGTCCAGCTCGCCCAGGGTATGGCCCTCCAGGCGGATCGGCAGATTGGCGGCAATAATCTCGACGCCCGGCGCCTGCTGAACGGCAAACTGCCAGAGCCGTTCGTAGTAACGGCCCAGCCGGTGCGTGGTCGCTTGCGCCAGCCACTGCTCAAGCGGTGCCGGGTCGCGATCCAGATCGATGAGAAAACCGGCCAGTTGCTGCGGCGTCTGCACCCAGTCGCTGGCGCTCAAGGGATGGCGCTGTGGCCAGGGCGTTTGCGCCAGCATGGGCGGCGCGATGATCACCCAGGCCAGGTCGCGGACTTCAGGATGGCGTAACTGGCGGGGCAGATCGGTGAGGCTGGGGAATAGAGTCATGTGCCGAGAATAGCCCACGCCAGCGGGTAATCGCTTTGGATAAAACTGTGACGCAGCTCACAGCCAGGCCTTCGCGCGGGAATTTTCCGTTTTTTATACGGTCTTTTACACGCTTGATACACAAACGCATCTCGTTCAGGCCCTGACAGGCCGTTCTGAACCCACTCAGCAGGCGGATTGCACGCCTCGCGCCATCGCTAATGGATTACACATGCTTGCCACGTCACGGACATGGCCGACCTTGTGCGGCCTGATTTTGAGCCTGGGTGCTGTTTCACCCGTCATGGCCGCCACCCCCGGCGAGCAGGACCTGATTCGTGATCGCCAGGATCGCCTGCTGCAAGAGCAGCGTCGGCGCCTTGAAGAACTCAAGGACCTGCCCGGCAAACAGAGTGCCCCGCAGGCGCCGGCCGCGCCTGTCGATACTCGCTGCTTCGACATCAAACGCATCGAGCTCAAGGGCGCCGACTCGCTGTCCCAAGCTGAGCGCCAGCGCCTGATCGCGCCATATCAAGGCCAATGCCTGGGTGTCACGCAGCTCAACGAACTGCTCAAGGCCATCACCAATCACTACCTCGACAAAGGCCTGGTGACCACCCGCGCGTATCTGCCGCAGCAGGACTTGTCCAAGGGCGACCTGCAGATTCTGGTCATCGAAGGCAAGCTGGAAAAACTGCGCAGCGAGGCCAGCAGCGACCTGTCGGCACGTGAGCTGGCCATGACGTTTCCCGGCAAGGAAGGCGAGGTGGTCAACCTGCGCGAGCTGGAACAAATGGTCGACCAGCTCAACCGCTTGCCCTCGAAACAGGCGCGGCTGGAGCTGACCCCCGGCCAGCAGGTCGGCGGCAGCGACGTGGTGGTCAACAACACCGCGCTCAAACCCTGGCGCGCCTCGCTGTCGCGCAACAACGACGGCCAGCGCAGCACCGGCGAGCAGCAATGGAACGCCGGCCTTGAGTGGGACAGCCCGCTGGGCCTGGCCGACCAGCTAACCCTGCGCGGCGGGCATGACGCGATCAGCGATCACCAGAAAACCTCGCGCAATGGCGTCCTGGCCTACAACCTGCCGCTGGGCTGGTGGACCTTCAGCTACCTGTACAGCGAAAGCGAATATCGCGCGCGCGGGCAGGGCGATGGTTTTACCGTCAAGCAGGACGGCGACAGCCAGAATCACCAGTTTCGCGCCGAGCGCGTGGTGCATCGCGATGCGCTGAGCAAGACCGCGCTCAACGTGGGCCTGGCCCATGTGCGCACCAACAACTATGTCGAAGACAGCAAGCTGGCGCTGAGCAGCAACCGCATTACCGAAGCGCAGTTCGGCATCAACCACGGCCGGCGCGTGGGTTCGGCGTTCGTCAACCTCGACCTGGGCGTGCAGCAAGGCATCGGCGCGCTGGATGCGCAGGGCCGCCATCACCCAGGCCCCGGCGAGCCCGACGCGCGCTACCGCAAATACACCGGCACCCTGAGCTACCTGCACCCGTTCCAGCTGGGCGGCGAGCAGTTGACCTTCACCAGCCTGGCCACCGGGCAGCGCAGCGAAGACCCGCTGTTCAGCCCGCAGCGCCTGAGCCTGGGCGGCTCGTCCTCGGTGCGCGGCTACAAGGATCAGTTTCTGGCCGGCGACAGCGGCGGCTACTGGCGCAACGAACTGCGCCTGGCCCGCCCGGTGACCCTGGACTGGATGCGCCCGGCCTTCGTCGAGTACGGCGCGGCCATCGGCTACGACCAGGGCGTGATCCGCAATAACCGTTACAACGGCGAAGAACACGGTCGCCTGTCCAGCCACTCGCTGGAGCTGTTTGCCCGGGGCCAGCACGCCGCTGCCTCGGTGACCTTCGCCCATTCTCTTGAACGTCCCGACGTGATCGAGCGCGAAACGCCGATCTATTTCAGTCTCGACCTGTTCCTGTAATTACATCGCTTTGAGGTTTCACATGGATGTTCATCAACTGGCCCTGCTGGCCCGTCAGCCTTCTGCAGCCCTGACCGAGCGCTCGCGTTTCTGGGGCATGCCCAAACGCGGCCTGGCATTGATCCTGGCCAATGCGCTGTTCTGGCAACCCTTGCTGGTGCAGGCCGAAGGCATCGTTGCCAGCAACCCGGCGACCCAGGTCGGCCAGGCCGGCAACGGCGTGCCGGTGGTGAACATCGCCGCCCCCAACGGCAGCGGGCTGTCGCATAACCAGTTCCAGCAGTACAACGTCGACAGCAAGGGCGTGATCCTCAACAACGCCACCAACCCGACCCAGGGCACGCAACTGGGCGGCATCGTGGTCGGCAACCCTAACCTGCAAGGCCGGGCGGCGGGCACAATCCTCAACGAAGTGACCGGCGCCAACGCCAGCCAGCTCAACGGCTACACCGAAGTCGCCGGGCAGTCGGCGCGGGTCATCGTCGCCAACCCGCACGGCATCAGTTGCAACGGTTGCGGCTTCATCAACACCCCGCAAGTGACCCTGACCACCGGCAAGCCGGTCATCGATGCCAGCGGCCAGTTGCAGCGTTTCAACGTGCAGGACGGCAGCGTCAGCATCGACGGCGCCGGGCTGAATGCGACCAACGTCGACCAGTTCGACATCATTACCCGCAGCGCGAAGATCAACGCCGAGCTGCACGCGAAAAAACTCAACATCATCGCCGGTCGCAACGACGTCGATGCCCAGACCCTGGCGGCCACCGCGCTGCCCGACGACGGCAGCGCCAAACCGGAGCTGGCCATCGACAGCTCGGCACTGGGCGGCATGTACGCCGGCGCGGTCAAGCTGGTGGGCACCGAAGCCGGTGTCGGCGTCAGGCTGGCCGGCGACCTGGCCGCCAGTGGTGGCGATATCCAGATCGATGCCAACGGCCAGTTGACCCTCGGCCAGAGCGCCGCCAGCGGCAACATTGCCGCCAAGGCACGCGACATCACCGTTACCGGCCCTGCTTACGCCGGCGGCCAACTGAACCTGGAGGCCAGTGGCAAACTCGACAATGGCCAGCAACTGGTTGCCGCCAAGTCCGTGACCCTGCAAGCCGATCAACTGAACAACCGTGGCAACGTGCAGGCCGGCATCAACCCCGACAACACGCGCAACACCACCGGCACCGTCACCGCCAGGGCGCGTACGGTGGTCAACACAGGCACCATCGCCGCCAGCAATAACGTGACGGTCACGGCGACAGAAAAACTCGACAACCGCGCCGGCAAACTGGTCAGCGACGCGAGCCTGAACGTCAACGCGGCGCGCCTCGATAACGCCGACGGCACCCTGAGCGCCAGTCAGGCCCTGAGCGTGAGCGCAGGCACACTGAACAACAACGCGGCCGGGCGCATCACCAGCGGCGCCGCACTGACCCTCGACGCCACCACGCTCGACAACCTCGGCGGCCTGCTGTCGGGGCTTGAAAGCGTCAACATCAAGGCCGCGCGCCTGGACAACAGCGCGGGTACGGTGGTCAGCAACGGCCGTGTAAATCTCGACCTGATCGACAGCCTGACCAACCTCAATGGCGACGTGGTCAGCGGCGGCGACCTGCTGCTGCAAGGCACCGCGCAGGTCAATAACCAGAACGGCCGGCTGAGCAGCAAAGGCCTGATGACCCTGTTCAGCGAACGCCTGGATAACCGCAACAAGGGCCTGATTGCCGCCAGCGGCAGCGCACTGACACTCAACGCCGCCAGCCTCGATAACAGCGCCGGCACCGTGCAAAGCACCGGCAGCCTGAACGTCACCAGTCTTGACACCCATAACAACGGCGGCAGCCTGATTGCCCAGGCCGGCGACCTGCAGGTCAACGGCACAAACCTCGACAACCGCAGCGGCGTGATCGCCAGCCTTAATGGCAACGTCGGCACCGACCTGAGCGGCGTGCTGCGCAATGGCGTGGCCACATCGACAGCCACCACAACCACAACCACAGCCACCGCCACAAGCAAAGGCGGAGCCATTCAAGGCCAGAACCTGTTGCTGATCGCCCGTGGCGGCCTCGACAACCAGGGCGGCGGCATTCTGGCGCAGAGCGGCAATGCCCTGCTGCAAGCCTCGACCGTTGATAACCGCAACGGCGCGCTGTCGGCCAAACGCCTGCTGCAAATGCGCGGCGCTGGCCTGGATAACGCCAGCGGCCAGATCTCCGGTGCCGACATCGACCTGGGCGTGACCGGCGTACTGGCCAACCGTGCCGGCCTGATCGAAAGCAGCGGCGCGCTGACGATCAACGCCGCCAGCCTGGACAACACCCAAGGCCGCCTGCGTGCCCTGGGCACCACCGGTTCCAGCGTATTTACCCTGGCCGGCGCGCTGGACAACAGCCGCGGTACCCTGGAAAGCGCCAACAGCAACCTGCAATTTGCGATCGGCAAGCTGATCAACACCGACGGCTCGATTCTGCACGTCGGCACCGGCGTGCTCGGCCTGGGCCTGCCGATGTTGCAAAACGTCGGCGGCCGGGTCGCCACCAACGGCAGCCTGACCCTGACCGGCAACACCTGGACCAACAGCAGCGTGCTGCAAGCGGCCAACCTCAACCTGAACATCGACCGCTTCAGCCAGACCGGCAGCGGCCAATTGCTGGCCGGCAAAAGCTTTACCGGGCGCGGCAGCCAGTGGCAAAACGACGGCCTGATCGCCAGTGACGGCACCCTCGACGTCCGCCTGACCGGCAGCTACAGCGGCGCCGGCCGCCTGACCAGCCTGGGCGGCCTGACCCTCAACGCCGCGCAACTGGACCTCAACAACGCCAGCTCACGCATCGCCGGTGGCGGCAGCACCGTCATCGACATCGACGGCATTCTCAACAACCGCGGCATCATCACCAGCGCCGCCGGCCTGCGCCTCGATGCCACGACCCTGAACAACCTCGGCAGCCTTGGCGCCGCCGGCAACCTGACCGTCAATGCCGCAACCCTGCTCAACCAGAATGGCCTGATCTTCAGCGGCGCCGACATGGGCCTGTTCGTCAACGACTTCACCAACCAGTACGGCGACGTCTACAGCCTCGGCAACCTGCAAATCAGCCGCGATGCCACCGGTGCCCTCGCCAACAGCATCGTCAACCGCTCCGCCACCCTGACCAGCGACGCCAGCCTGCTGCTGGCCGCCCGGCGCATCGACAACATTCGCGATGTGCTGACCGTCGACGACGCCGGCATCTACAACGCCCGCATCGACGAAATCGCCTGCGGCACCGCAGGCCTGGGCAACCTCGACTGCAGCGGCGGCAAGGAACACCACGTCTGGAAGATCCAGCAAAACGAAAAACTCGCCGTCACCGACGCCAGCGCCGCCTCCAGCATCACCGCCGGCGTCAACCTGAGCCTGATCGGCGGCGACTTCCTCAACAGCAGCAGCACCGTGGCCGCCGGTGGCGCACTGAGCGCCCGTGTCGACAACCTCAACAATGTCGGCCTGATCACCAACGACACCCAGACCGACCGCATCTTCGTCTCCAGCCGCACCCGCAACGACAGCGGCTGGCAAAGCCTGGCCCGCGCCTTCAACGCGCAATACTCCGCACAAGGCGCGAGCTACAACGCCGCCAACCTGGGCGGCCTGCAAGCGGCGATGAGTAACTTCATCTCCGCCACCGAGCGCGAAGCAATCAACCTGCGCGTCACCACCCAGCACGCCTTCGACGCCCAGACCTACGCCGCCGTGATCCAGGCCGGCGGCGCGGTCAACGTCCAGGCCGGCAACAACATCGACAACAGCGTCGTACGCGGCGGCTTTACCTACGTCAGCGGCGGCAAACGCACCGACACCACGGCACCGGGCAGCGACTACGCCACGCTGGTGCCGCTCGACCGGCAAGTGGCGCCAGACCTCGCCCAGCAAGCGCTCAACCCGACCACGTTGCCCGGCTTCAGCCTGCCCACTGGCCAGAACGGCCTGTTTCGCCTGAGCGACGCGCCCACCAGCGGCACCGGTGCTGCGCTGCTCAGCGCCGCCACCAGCAGCCAGCCACACCGCTACCTGATCGAAACCAACCCGGCACTGACCGACCTGCGCCAGTTCCTCAGTTCCAGCTACCTGCTCGACGGCCTGGGCCTGGATGCCGACACCGCCTGGAAACGCCTGGGCGACGGCTACTACGAACAACGCCTGATCCAGCAAGCCGTCGTCGCCCGCACCGGGCAGCGCTTCATCAACGGCCTGACCAGCGACGAAGCGATGTTCAAGTACCTGATGGACAACGCCATCGCCAGCCAGTCAGCGCTGAACCTCAGCGTCGGTGTCGGCCTGTCCGGCGAGCAAGTCGCCGCACTGACCCATGACATCGTCTGGATGGAGGACCAGGTGGTGCGCGGCGAACACGTGCTGGTGCCGGTGCTGTACCTGGCCCAGGCCAACAACCGCCTGGCCGCCAACGGTGCGCTGATTCAAGGCAACGAACTGTCGCTGATCGCCGGCAACAACCTGACCAACGTCGGCGTGCTCAAGGCCACCAGCACCCTGCAGGCCGGGGCCGGCAACAGCCTGATCAACGAAGGGCTGATTCAGACCAACGAGCGTCTGAACCTGCAAGCCACCAACGATGTACTCAATCGCGCCGGCGGCGTGATCAGCGGCCGCGATGTCAGCGTTACAGCAGTAAACGGCGATGTAAGCAACGAACGCACAGTCACCAGCCACCAAAGCGCGACCGGCGCATCGGTGTGGCGCGAAGACTTCGCCAACAGCGCCGCGCGGGTCGAGGCGGCGGGAGACCTGACGGCCAGGGCCGGGCGGGATGTGAATAACTCCGGTGTCATGCAGGCCGCTGGCAACGCGACGCTGGTGGCGGGCCGCGATGTAAATGTGGTGGCGGCGCAGACCCAGGAAGGGCGCGTGAACGGGCCGAATCACACCCGCTCCAGCGTGACGCAACTGGGCGCTGAACTCAGTGCCGGGCAGAACGTGGGCGTGAAGGCGGGGCGGGATATCAATGTGACGGCCAGTCAGGTCGCCAGCCAAGGCAACCAGACACTTCTGGCGGGCGAAAACATTCGGGTCGAATCCGCCGCTAACCAGAGCGAGTACGTTTCACGCAGCAAGAAGGTCACCGAAGAGATTCGCACGGTCAATCAGCAGGCCAGCCAGCTGCAAGCCGGCGGCAACCTTGTGCTGGATGCCGGTACGAATCTCGATGTCGTGGCCAGCCAGCTCAACGCACAAGGCAATGTGGCCCTCGACGCTGGACAGGACATCAACCTGACCTCAGCGCTGAATGAGGATGCACGCTTCTATGCCAAGAAAAGCAAAGGCTCGTTTGGCCGCAGCAGCAGTGAACAACGTGAAAGCTATGACAGCACCAACGTCGCCACCGAGGTCAATGCAGGCCAGGACCTGACCGTCAACGCCCGCCAGGCGGCCGATGGCAGCATCGGTATCAACGGGGCTCGCGATGTCACCGTTATCGGCAGCCAACTCAAGGCCGGCAACGATCTGGTCATCGGCGCCAGCAACGATGTTGCAGTGCTGTCAGGCGTCGAAGAGCACGGAGCCTACAGCCAGAAGAGCAAATCCGGGTTTCTGGGCCTGTCCAAAAGTGGCAAGAGCGAGTTGCAAACCAGCGCCACGCAAGTGGCCAGCGGGCTGGATGCCAAAGGTAATGTCATCGTCGCCTCGGGCAAGGACATCCGCCTGCGCGCCAGCGACATCAATGCCGGTAACGACATTGATCTCAGGGCGGGTCTGGTCGACAGCAACGGCGACATCAACCTGATCGCCGCCAACGACGAAGCCTACAGCCGCAGCGAGGAATATCGCAAAAAGACTGGCTTGTCGGTCTCGGGCGGCTTCCTGTCAATCAGCTCGGCCAAGCAGGCCGGGCGCGAAGCGCAAAGCAGCACCAGCGTCGGCAGCCAGGTGACGGCAGAGCGCGATGCCGCGTTGCAAGCCGAGCGCGACATCAATGTGGTCGGCAGCCGTATTCAAGCCGGGGGCCAGGTCAACCTGAATGCCGGTCGTGATGTGAATGTCTTGGCCGCACAAAACAGCCGTTCCGATCAGGATTGGGAGAAAAAACGTCAGAGCGGGATTGGCATCTCGGGCGACGACAATGGCGTCACCCTCTTTGCCGGCATCGAGCGCACCGCCGAAAGAAACCGACTGGAACAACAGACCGCCGCCGCGAGCCAGATCAGTGCAGGCCAGGACCTTGGTATTAGGGCCGGGCAAGACATCAATCAGATCGGCTCAGACCTGCAAGCCGGCAACGACATCAATCTGGCGGCACAGCGCAACATCCTGATCGACGCCGCCAGCGAGCGGCAGGTCATCGAGCAGCAGCGTGAACAACAACGCAATGGTCTGAGCGGCACCATCAATCACAACTTCGGGAGTACCAAGGATGCGGTGAGCGGTGCGGGCAAAGGCGATGACAACGTCAGCAAGGCCTCCAGCACCCTCAAGGCTGTGGACAGCGTCAGCCAGTTCCTCGCCGGCCCGACCAGTGATGGCAAGTTTGGTACCAGCAAGCAAAGCACTACCGAGCAAGTGACCGAGCAAAGCAGCCGTGCCTCCACGCTGGCGGCGGGTAACGATGTGAACCTGTCGGCGAACAATGATGTGCGGGTACGCGGCAGCCAGATGCAGGCTGGGCGGGACATCAATGTCATGGGGCGCGATGTGACCCTGGAAGCGGCCAGGAACAGTTTTAGCCAAGAAAACCGGGAAAGGCAGAGCTGGGGCGGGATTCATGGTGGGACCAGTGGTGGGTTCAAGGTCGGCGTAGGTGGCAGCAATGGTGTTGCCAGTGGCGACACTATTCAAGAACAGGCAACCGCGACCACGTTGCAAGCCGGGCGCGACGTCAATCTGCAGGCGCGTAACGATCTCAACCTGATCGGCACGCAAGTTCAGGCCGCTCGTGATATCGATCTGAGGGCCGGGAACGACCTGAATATCAAGGCAGCCCAGAACGACAGCAGCACCGATAACAGTCGTAAAAATGGCGGTGGGGAGGTTGGTCTTACCTTTGGCTCCGAAGGGGTTGGCGTCTACGCCAGCGTCAATATGGGCAAAGGCGATCTTGACCGCGAAGCTCAACAACAGCAGCAAGCCTATTTGTATGCCGGTAACCAACTCGCCTTTACAAGCGGGAGGGATACCCATATCGCCGGCGCTACGCTGCACGGCAATGATGTCGTCGGGCGTGTAGGACGCGATCTTAACGTTACGTCGCTTCCGGACACCGGCAAGGTCGAGGGCAAGGAGTACGACCTCAATGTAACCGTCACTGTCGGGCCAGGGGCCGGTGTCAGTGGCTCAGCAGGATATGGTGAAACCAACGGCTCTACCCATTGGGTGGAACAGCAAACCAGCATCACCGGCCAGAATGCCGTCGACATTCGTACGGGAAACCATACCCAGCTGGATGGGGCACTGATTGCCTCGAATAGCGGCAATCTCAGACTCGATACTGGCACCTTGGGTTTTAGCGACATCGCCGGTAAGGACAAGGAGCACGGTTATTACCTGAATATCGGTGGTTCATACGGTAAGGGCAGCGCTCAGGATTCAAGTCAGGTCGGTAAAGGTGACCAGGGACAAAACGGCTGGAGCGTCGAAGGCTGGAACTATGAGAAGGACCGCGAGCAAATCGTCCGCGGGACGATTGGTGCAGGCGAGTTGCAAGTTCGCAATGACAGCGTCACCGGCAAAGACTCGACGGCGGGCCTGAATCGGGATGTAAGCAAAGCCTATGAGGTTACTCAGGATGATGAGCAGCGGACGGATGTGTATGCGACGCGTTCCTCATTCCAGGCAGTGGCCAATCCGGAACAAAAAATTAATGAATGGAAAAGAAATGTACAGCTGTACGGAGAGAACAGTCAGGAGGCGATAGGTAAAATTGCCGACATGATTCTTGTCACCGCCTCCGTGCCTTTAGCCACTGTAATAACCATGCTTTCTCATGAGAAAGCGGAGACAGCAGCCAAAATATTGCATCACATTTTGGCTGGTCGAGAAGCGGCTCGACACATCATGAGCAATGATGAAACCCTACGTTCAGAATCTATCCGCGCATACCTAAAACTTATGGAGGGTAGCCAAGACAGTACCAATATTGCCCCTCTTATTGAGCGTCTTGTTGACTTGTCAAGAGAGGATCGCTCTGCGGCTGTTCAAGCGATCGAACTATTCGCAAAGCTTAAATCGAGTCCCAGTCTAGAGATAAATACTGAAGCCCATGTAGAAAAACAGCTTGGTGCTGCAACAGCAGTGTTTGGGGTGGGTGCTGCTTTAGCTGCTGCGCTGTCTGCCACACAGGCCACGCCTGAAGGTCAGGATCGCATCAAAGCGGCGGCTAACGCCGTTGCAAACTCTGCTGCTAAGTCCGGGCAGTCTGTAGAAACACAAGTCAGTACGTCTATCGAAATCTGGAAATTCCTGTTCAATACGTCTTTTCCGGTTCACCTACTTGACGATGAAAACGGCAAGCTGATCAACCCTATCGTTGAGGCTCAAGGTGCCAATCCAGCGAGTGGAGGCTATGCTGCTGGAGCGCAGCCGGGATCTTCCACGTCGACGGGTGGGAGTCAGATTGTTGATCAGGGGGGTAATGATTACTCGCGGCCTGTAGTGGAACTACCGGCTCCGGGGATGATGAGTCAGGATAATGTCGGAGAAGACGCTTTTGCAGATAATGGTGCAAAGGGGGGAGGAGAGAACGGTAAGCTAATTGAAGACGCTAGTAGGCAGTTACAAGAGTACATTGGTACCTTTGGTAAATATAAGCCTCCAACGGTCATTGGTGCTGTCGATCCTTTATCGGGAAAAATAGTAGCTGCATCCAGTGGAACGGTTCCGGAGGTGATTGCGCCAGAATTAAAGGCGTATGCTGAAAGTTTAGGTGGTTTGGGTGTCAAAGCTGCTTGTGGTAATACGTTGGGTCGCTGTGCTGAGTTTAGGGCTGCTAATGAGTTGCTTTTGAGTAATCCCAGTCTTAAGTTGAGTGATATTAAGTTTACTCCAGCAATACGTCCGAGGACCGGTAAAGTAGTTCCTCGCTGTGAGAATTGTACTAACATATTTGGGGCAGAGTGATGGAGATGGATGAAGAGTTTTTGGAAGTCAACGATCTGGATTGGTTTGCTTCTTATCAAGATGGCCTGCTTGCACATTTTGCGACAGCGGGGCGAGGATTTGTACCAATGGCAGTAAGGGAGTCAATCTCTGTTTATGAAAAAAATTATGATTATTTCTTTTCTGTAGAAGACAGTATTGCTGTTGAGGTTGTTGAAGAAAATTTACCTGTCTTCAGTGATAGTGCTCAGCGTGACCGCTATTTGCAGTCTTTTGTCGATATGGCTAGAAGAGGTTTGTTTAGTTATGATGTCAGCGATACTGGAGGGTATAATTTAATAGCTAGGCCTCTGGAAAATAGATTGGCTGATAGTTTGCCTTTGGATGTTAAGGAAAGTATTCATGTTCTACCTTTGAGTTTTTCTATGAGAATAGAGGCCAGTGATCTTCTTTGATTTTTTGGTGGGCTATGAATTTATAAATTTTATTGGTGATGTTGATAGTGCGTTGACACCGCCTGGAAACTCCTAGGCGACGGCTACTATGAACAACGCCTGATCCAGCAAGCCGTCGTCGCCCGCACCGGTCAGCGCTTCATCAACGGCCTGACCCTCGACATCGTCTGGATGGAAGACCAGGTGGTGCGCGGCGAACACGTGCTGGTGCCGGTGCTGTACCTGGCGCAGGCCAACAACCGCCTAGCCGCCAACGGCGCACTGATTCAAGGCAACGAACTGTCGCTGATCGCCGGCAACAACCTGACCAACGTCGGCGTGCTCAAAGCTACCAGCACCTTGCAGGCCGGAGCCGGTAACAGCCTGATCAACGAAGGGCTGATTCAGACCAATGAACGCCTGAACCTGCAAGCGACCAACGATGTGCTCAATCGCGCCGGCGGCGTCATTAGCGGCCGCGATGTCAGCGTTACCGCAGTAAACGGCGATGTGAGCAACGAACGCACAGTCACCAGCCACCAAAGCGCGACCGGCGCATCGGTCTGGCGCGAAGACTTCGCCAACAGCGCGGCGCGGATCGAGGCGGCGGGGGACCTGACGGCCAGGGCCGGGCGGGATGTGAATAACTCCGGTGTCATGCAGGCCGCTGGCAACGCGACGCTGGTGGCGGGCCGCGATGTAAATGTGGTGGCGGCGCAGACCCAGGAAGGGCGCGTGAACGGGCCGAATCACACCCGCTCCAGCGTGACGCAACTGGGTGCTGAACTCAGTGCCGGGCAGAACGTGGGCGTGAAGGCGGGGCGGGATATCAATGTCACGGCCAGTCAGATCGACGCCAAGGGCGACCTGGCGCTGGCCGCCGGCAACAACCTGAACATCGCTGCGGCGGCCAACGAAAGTCATTACTACAGCAAGACCAAGAAGGTGACCGCGCAGGAAGACCACGTCAGTCAGGTGGGGAGCCAACTGACCGCTGGCGGCAGCGCGGCACTGAGCGCCGGGCAGGACATTACGCTGACGGCCAGTGGTGTGAAGGCTGGGGGTGAGGCGTATTTGTATGCCGGGAATGATTTGAGTTTGCTGGCCGCGCAAAACCACGATTATTCGTATTACTCGAAAATCAAGAAAGGCTCCTGGGGCAAGAAAAGCTACAAGATGACCGAGAGCCAGAACGACGTTGCCGTTGGCTCGATTATAGAGTCGGCCAATGACGTCGTGCTCTCTGCGACCCGCGACATCAACGGTGTCGGCGCAAACGTCACCAGCAACGGTGCATTGAGCCTGCTGGCCGGCCGCGATATCGATCTTGCCGCTGCCGATAACTACGCCAGCGAAGCGCAGGCCTCATCGAAAAAGGGATTGCTGTCTTCCAAAAGCAGTAGCAGCCATTCCAGCCAATCGACCGTCACCGGCACTGAGCTGAAAGGCCAAAGCATCAAACTGGCGGCCGACAACGATATCCGCCTGAACGCCGCCACGCTGTATGCCGAGCAGGACGCCACGCTGACCGCAGGCCGCGATGTCGAGATCAGCGCCGCACAGCAAAACAGCGCTTCTGGCAGCGCCAGCCAGTCCAACAAGTTTTCGTTCACCTGGATGGGTGAAATGTCGGTGCAGCAAAAGGCCGCCGAAAATGAACAGCGGGCTTCTGAAGTCAAAGGCAGCAGCATCAGCGCCGACACGCTGGCAATAAAAAGTGGCCGCGACGTTGCTATTCAAGGCAGCACACTGGTCACCGACGGGGATACCCGCATCGATGCCGGTCGTAATCTTGATGTGCTCAGTGCCGAGAGCAGCACCGCTTCCGACAGCAGTTCCAGCAGTAAAAAAGCCGGTGAAATTGGCAGCTGGTGGCAATCCTCACTGGGCGTCGCGAAGCTCAAGCAAAGTGATAGCAGCGACACCACCACCCAGACCGGCAGCCAGATTGCCTCGTTGGGCGGCAATGTTGCCCTGACCGCAGGCGAGCGCTATGGCCAACTGGCCAGCCAGGTCGTGGCGCCGAATGGCGATATCTCTATCGCGGCCAAGCAAGTGGATGTGGTGGCAGGCTTCGACCTGCTCAGCGCCGAGAACGCCAAAAGCGCCAACAAGACTGCGATTGGCGGCAGCATCCGGATCCCCTTGCTGGATGCAGCCAAAAACCTGAAACAAGCGGCCGAGTCCACTACCAAAACCAATGACCCGCGTATGCAGGGCTTGTCGGCTCTCAATACCGCCATGAGCGCCAAGAAAGCCTACGACGCCGGGCAGGACATTTTGCAGAATGGCATCGGCTTCAAGGTCAGCCTCAGCCTGGGCAATACCCAGAGCCGAAGTGAAAGCAGCCAGTCCGGGCAAAACGTTGTTTCAAGCAGTTTGGCCGCAGGCAGGGATGTGGATATCCGTGCAACCGGCGCAGGCAAAGACAGCACGATCAATATCGTGGGCAGTTCGATCGAGGCCGGCAATGATGTGCGCCTGACCTCCGATGGCGATATCAACCTCCAGTCTGCCCAGAATACGGCTAAGCAAGAGGGCTCCAACAGCAACAGCGGCTGGAGCATCGGGATTGGTTTCACCGTCGGCGGCACGCAAAACGGCTTCACTCTGGATCTGGCCGCCAACAAAGGTCAGGGTAAATCCGATGGTGACGATGTCACGCAAACCAATACCCATATCAAGGCTGGTAACACCGCAACGCTGGACAGTGGCCGCGACACTAACCTGAAGGGCGCGGTGGTATCGGCCCGTCAGGTACAGGCCAATGTCGGCGGCGACCTGAATATTGAAAGCTTGCAGGACACCAGCAAGTACACGTCCAAACAGACGGATGCCAGTGTTGGCATCAGCATTTGTATTCCGCCGTTTTGCGTCGGTATTCCCGGCAGCACAGCCATTACTGCCAGTGGCAGCGCGGGCTTCAATCAGCAAAAAATGCAGAGCGATTACGCCAGTGTCGCCGAGCAGACCGGCATCAAGGCCGGCGATGGCGGTTTCCAGGTCGAGGTCAAAGGCAATACAGACTTGATCGGCGGCGTGATTGCGAGCAGCGATCAAGCAACGGCGCGCGGGCTCAATACGCTGACTACCGGCACCCTGACGTCTTCCGACATCAAGAACAAAGCTGACTACGATGCCAGCAGCATTGGCTTGAGCGGCGGCGTCGGCGGCACCTTGGGTCGTGATGCAGACAACAATATTCAAGCCGGAGCGCCAGGCCCGACGCCGACAAGTATTGGTAACGTCAGTGCAAACGCGCCTGTCGCCTTGATCGCCAGCGGTGATTCCAGCAGCAAGACCCGCAGCGGTATCAGCGGTGCGACCGTCAACATCACCAACGAAACGGGCCAACGCGCCCTGACCGGCGCAAGCGCCGCCGAAACGGTCGCCGGTATCAATACCGACGTGTCCAGCGAGCGCGATGGTACCAACAAGCTCAAGCCGATTTTCGACGCCGAAGAAATTCAGACGAATTTCGAGATCACCAGCACATTCGTCAAAAACGTCGGCGTGTTCCTGGAAGACCGTGCCAACGAGGTCAAAGCCAAAAACAATGAGGCTGAAAAAGAACTGGTTGCCTCCCAGAACCCCAACCGTTCGCTGGAGGATCGGCAAGCCAGCCGCGACAGGTACCTGACCCTCAAGGAAGAGGCCCGCGAAACCAACAACGACTGGGGCGCCGGAGGCACCTACCGTCAGATCGCCACCGCACTGACCGCCGGCATCTCCGGCAACGTGACCGGCGGCGCCAGCCAGTTCGCGCAGAACATGGTGGTCAACTACCTCCAGCAACAAGGCTCGGCCGCCATTGGCGACATGGTCAGGGATGGACTGGGAGAAGGCAGCCCGGAACACGCCGCACTGCACGCCATCCTCGGTTGCGCAGGTGCAGCGGCCAGCCGACAAAGTTGCTCCGCCGGCGCCATGGGCGGTGCGGCATCAAGCTTGCTGACCCATCTGTTCAGCGAAACCAGCGCCGATGAGTCTTCACCGGAACGCGAAGCCAAACGCAACGTCATCGCCAGCCTGGTGACAGGTATTGCGGGCATGACCAGCCCATCTACGGCGGCGACGGCCAGTAATGCCGCGGCTGCCAATGTGGATAACAACTGGCTGGCGACGCAGCAGGAGTTGCAGTACCGCAAGGAAATGGATCAAGCCTCTACATCGCTTGAGCAACTGGCTGTCTGGGCCAAGTGGGAAAAGACCTCACTCAGGCAGGACGTACTGACGGGCACAGGCGCGGCCAAAGGCTTCACAGAGGGCATGGCCGGTATGGGGCTGGACACCTTGAACAGCGCCGTCGGGTTCATGCGCGATCCGAAGGAAAGTTTCAAGGCCGCCAAAGAGTTCATTACCTCCCCTGAAGCCCAGAGGCAGTTGGGCCAGCAGTTGGCTGCCACCCTGGAGAAGCAGGTCAGGGAGATCGAAGTCGAGCTTGATCAGGGCGGCGACGCTCACGCCGAAGAACTCGGCAAGAAAATGGGGCAGACCTATGCCCTGGTGATCGGGACGATTGCCAGCGGCGGTGGCGGTAATGCTGCCAAATCCATGAACCTTGCGAAAATCGGGATCAATCTTCCCAGCAAAAGTGTTGAGGCGCTTGGCACTGCGGTGAAGCTGGATCACGTCAAGGACGAGATCGCCACGCTTGGGAAGGTGGGGCGTGATGCGGATGTGCCGGTTATTGAAACTGTTGCAGGCACAGCCGCGCAGGCAAAGAAGGATGTCGAGTCTGGCCTTGATTTATTACTCAGTGACCGTGCCAAGGCTCTGGCAGAGCAAAATGCAGATCGAAAACTCTCGCTATACGGGCCATGCTGCTTTGCAGCGGGCACCAAAGTATCGACTCCAAGCGGCGAGCGCGCGATCGAGACGCTCAAAGTGGGCGACATCGTCTGGAGCAAGCCAGAAAAAGGCGGTAAACCATTCGCCGCTGCCATCCTGGCCACGCATGTTCGTTCCGATCAGCCGATTTATAAGCTCAAACTCAAGGGTGTAGACGAAGACGGCAAGGTCAGGAACGAAACGCTGCTGGTGACTCCAGGGCATCCGTTCTATGTAGCGGCCAGGAAAGACTTTGTTCCCGTCATTGATCTCAAGTCGGGAGATCAACTGCAGTCACTGGCGGACGGTGCGACCGAGAACACCTCATCCGAGGTTGAATCGCTGGAGCTTTACGCACCGGTAGGCAAGACGTATAACCTGACAGTCGATGTTGGCCATACGTTCTATGTCGGTGAGCTTAAGACGTGGGTTCATAACACCGGAAATTGCTGGCTTCCGGATGGGACGCTAGGGTACGTCGAAGCGACGCCGGACATACCAGCTACCTCTATGGCTGCACGGATAGGCTTACGCGAAGATCTTGCAGCACAAGCAGGAATTCCTCGAAATATGGTTGAGGTGCCTGCGAATATTTGGGGTGCATCTATCGACGATATTTTGCAGTCGTTTAAGATGGATGGAGCGACGCTAACATATAAGCCACCTAAGCGTGATTCGTCGGGTAATGCTCAGGTATACAAGGTTGAAGGTGGCACGACTGGAATCAAAGAGGTTCAGTACAGCCCGTCAACTGTTGGTAAGGACGTCAAGTCAGAGCACGTAGGTGAGTATTATAAGATTACGTACGTTGATGGTAGCAAGGTGAAAATAGTTGACCCGCTTGTTTATAGACCAAGTTTTTCTGGGCCTTCAAAGCCAATCTATGATGCCAATACTGTATGTTTGAATCCGCAAGGCCAGAAAGTAATATTTAATCCCTCAACGAATACGTGGATTGAAAGATGATGATTTCAGAGGTTTTTTTCATAGATTGGCATGCGCCTATAGTTCCAGCGGTATCTCTTGCGGGGATCCCGCTGGGTGTCCATTTTTCTGAATTGGAGACTGTGTTAGATAGTTACTTGGTTGATGAAAAAAACTCTCTCTATAGATTTGTCGGTTCGCCAGTTTTAAAGATGCACAAGAGTAAGCTGGATCCGTCAGGGGGGGGTGGAATGTCTTTTTCAGTCTTTGATGATTCTGTAGTTAATAAGCTCAAGCGGGGTATCCCTGCCTTATCAGTTTTAATTAGAGATGAGAAAATATATGCCGTAAAGATTTATGATTTTAGCTTCCCTGGCGATTTAGCGGAAAAGCTTGTTTATAAAGGATGTTTGCCAGGTGGGATAAGGTTGGGGAGTGCTGTTGCAGAGATGCTACTGCTTACGGAATTAGAGTTTGATGAGGCTGAAGAGTGGTTTTATACTGATTCTGACTATGGCGTTATTGAAGTTTCAGGATGGGGGGTTCCACTCTCGGATGAGTCAGAGCAACTTGTTACGGCTATATGTGTGATTCCTAATTCGTAAGATTGATTCATTCAGGGCACGAAAGCGAAATAGTATGTTTTGCTTCACGCAAGGGTGCTCTTGTTGAAGGGAAATACAGGTATGAACTGTAAGGGCAGGTAGTTGGTTTGGCCTTAAGTGGTAGTAATTAATCGGTTTTTTAGCGCTGGTGATGGTTCGCTCTTTAAAAACGTACCGTGATATAGCTGTTGTCACAGTGTGAGCGAGTACGCCGTTACTATCCATCAGAATGCGCCAACAGCAGCCAGCCACACCGCTACCTGATCGAAACCAACCCGGCGCTGACCGACCTGCGCCAGTTCCTCAGCTCCAGCTACCTGCTCGATGGCCTGGGCCTGGACGCCGACACCGCCTGGAAACGCCTGGGCGACGGCTATTACGAACAACGCCTGATCCAGCAAGCCGTCGTCGCCCGCACCGGGCAGCGCTTCATCAATGGCCTGACCAGCGACGAAGCGGTGTTCAAGTACCTGATGGACAACGCCATTGCCAGCCAGTCGGCGCTGAACCTCAGCGTCGGCGTCGGCCTGTCCGGCGAACAAGTCGCGGCACTGACCCACGACATCGTCTGGATGGAAGACCAGGTCGTGCGCGGCGAACACGTGCTGGTGCCGGTGCTGTACCTGGCGCAAGCCAACAACCGCCTGGCCGCCAACGGCGCGCTGATTCAAGGCAACGAACTGTCGCTGATCGCCGGCAACAACCTGACCAACGTCGGCGTGCTCAAGGCCACCAGCACCTTGCAGGCCGGGGCCGGCAACAGCCTGATCAACGAAGGGCTGATTCAGACCAACGAGCGTCTGAACCTGCAAGCCACCAACGATGTACTCAATCGCGCCGGCGGCGTCATTAGCGGCCGCGATGTCAGCGTTACCGCAGTAAACGGCGATGTGAGCAACGAACGCACAGTCACCAGCCACCAAAGCGCGACCGGCGCATCCGTCTGGCGCGAAGACTTCGCCAACAGTGCGGCGCGGATCGAGGCGGCGGGGGACCTGACGGCCAGGGCCGGGCGGGATGTGAATAACTCCGGTGTCATGCAGGCC
Source organism: Pseudomonas sp. HP_08 (assembly GCF_055284095.1). Lineage (NCBI taxonomy): Bacteria > Pseudomonadati > Pseudomonadota > Gammaproteobacteria > Pseudomonadales > Pseudomonadaceae > Pseudomonas > Pseudomonas sp. HP_08. The sequence goes on from NZ_JBTOQC010000004.1 coordinate 28,884, forward strand.
GCTGGCAACGCGACGCTGGTGGCGGGCAGCGATGTAAATGTGGTGGCGGCGCAGACCCAGGAAGGGCGTGTGGACGGGCCGAACCACACCCGCTCCAGCGTGACGCAACTGGGTGCTGAACTCAGTGCCGGGCAGAACGTAGGCGTGAAGGCGGGGCGGGATATTAATGTGACGGCCAGCCAGATCGACGCCAAGGGCGACCTGGCGCTGGCCGCCGGCAGCAACCTGAACATCGCTGCGGCGGCCAACGAAAGTCATTACTACAGCAAGACCAAAAAGGTGACCGCGCAGGAAGACCACGTCAGTCAGGTGGGTAGCCAACTGACCGCTGGCGGTAGTGCGGCACTGAGCGCCGGACAGGACATTACGCTGACGGCCAGTGGCGTGAAGACTGGGGGTGAGGCGTATCTGTATGCCGGCAATGAGCTGAATCTGCTGGCGGCACAGGATTACGACTACTCGCTGTACGACATGAAGAAAAAAGGCAGCTTCGGCGCGAAGAAAACCCAGCGCGACGAAGTGACCGACATTCGTCATGTCGGCAGCCAGATCACCACCGGCGGCGATCTGCTGCTGGCCAGCGAAGGCAATCAACGCTACCAGGCCGCGAAGCTCAACAGCGGCAACGACCTGACGCTGCAAAGCGGTGGCGCGATTGCTTTCGAAGGCGTGAAGGATCTGCATCAGGAGAGCCACGAGAAGAGCAAAAGCGACCTGGCCTGGAACAGCATGAAGGGCAAGGGCAGCACGGACGAGACCTTGCGTCAGAGCCAGATTATCGCTCAGGGCGAAGTGGCGATTCGGGCGGTGGAAGGGCTGCAGATCGACGTGAAACAGGTCGACCAGCAGACCGTGAGCCAAGCCATTGATGCGATGGTCAAGGCTGATCCGCAACTGGCGTGGTTGAAGGAAGCCGAAAAACGCGGGGATGTGGATTGGCGGCAGGTGAAGGAGGTGCATGACTCCTTCAAGTACAGCCATTCGGGGCTGGGCCAGGGCGCCATGCTGGCGATCATTATCATCGTGACAGTGGTTACGGCAGGCGCGGGTACTTTTGCCGCTGCGGGTACTGCGGCTGGAGGCGCGGCGACCGGTGCAGCAGGGGCCGCTGCCAGTGCAGCCGGGGCGAGTATTTCCGCTGCCACAGTCACTGCAATTGGTGCCGCCGCTGAGGCGGCAACAGTGGCAGGCCTGACGTCCATGACCTCTCAAGCTGTCATCAGCACGATTAACAACAAAGGCAATCTGGGCGCAGCGTTCAAGGACACATTCAGCAGCGACAGTTTGAAAAATGCGGCCGTTTCAAGTCTCGCCGCTGGCTTCACAGCTGGTGTCATAGACCCTCAGCTTGGCGGAAAAACCGAGCCGTTCAATAACCTGACCAAGGGTTTTGATCTGTCCACGCCTGCAGGCATGGGTGGTTTTGCTCTGCATTCCGGCGCACAGGGTCTGGCTTCCGGCACGATCAATACCGCCATTAAAGGCGGCAGCCTGAGCGACAACCTTGCTGATGGTCTGGTCAGTCAGGCCGCGAACGTGGCGGCTGCACTGGCTTTCTATCAGGTGGGCAGTTTTGCAGAGCGCCAACGCCTGCAAGCGCAGTCAGAAAACAATCTGGCGGCAATGGACTTCTGGAAAGAAGGCGGCGCAGGGCGGGTGTCGCTGCACGCCTTGATGGGCGGCGCGGTGTCCTCGGCCACCGGTGGTGACTTCACCAGTGGCGCTGTAGCCGCCGGAGCCAGTCAGGCATTGGCCGGGGAACTGAGTGAGGTGTTTGCCAGCCAGCCAGAAATTCGTCAGGGCGCTGCGCAACTGGTCGGCCTGACCGCTGCGGCTCTGGCAGGTGCTGATGTAGAGAAGGCGGCCTGGGTGTCGCAAATGGCCGATCAATACAACCGGCAACTGCACCCGGATGAAATTCCGCTGCTGCAAAAACAGGCCGACAGCCTGGCAAAAGAGGCTGGCATCAGTCCGGCTGAAGCCGAAGCGCGTCTGGCAAAGGCATTGATCTACTACACCGACAAGGACTGGAACAGCACGCTCAGTGCACAAGGTTTTACGCCGGATGCTGTGACTGTCGAGCACTTGGGAATTGCGCTGGCACCCAAAGGCAATACTTACGCTGCCGTTTCAGACATTCCCGTGACAGGCCCCGAAAGAACCTACACGCCGGCCGAGACGGCTGCGCTGATTACCGATTATCACAATGCCAATGCGCTGGATTATGGAAACAGCAAAGGTAACATTCTGAGCTTCATGGACTCGTCCTCTGATCTAGGAAAGCCATTTGCATACAGCAGCTTTTATGACAAAAACCTGGACGTTGACCCTGGGGTCGGTACGCAGATCCTGGGTACGCTGACAGGATACGGTCAAGGAATAGGCCAGGCAGGCTGGAATACCCTTGCAGGTACATGGGCATTGCTCAGCCACCCGGTAGACAGCGCAGATCAGATCGCCAATGGTCTGGTTGGCATGACCAAGCACCCGCTGGAGAGCGCAGTGGGTGCCTTATCGGGGTTTAATGAAGCGCAGCAAACCCGCTTGGCCATGCAGAGGGTTTATGAGCTGCAGGGCAACTATGCTGCCAGCACGGCATTGAAGACGGAAAACAACACGGAGTGGGCCCTTGCCTTGGTACCCAGTAATCGTGTCAAGGCACTGGCAGAGCTGGGGGCTGGTGGGAAAGCGGGTAAGCTAAATTTTGCAGAAGAAATAAATTTAGATAAAATAGAGAGGTCCTTCCTTGGAAGTAGTGAAGGGCATATATATGCGGAAAGTGTAACGCCTGGGGGCACGGGAACTGCATTTGCTGGGCATGGTGAATATGTCTATGGTGCAGGAAGTATGACTGTGCCATCTGGCACGGCAATAACTATTCCGAGAGAGGGAATAAAGATTCTTGATGAGACGGGTAGATATATAGAGGCTGGGGACTGGGCCGGATTAGCTCGTGCAGCTTCAATTAACCCTCGGATCGCTGATGATATTGAAGGGATGGCAACTTGGCTTCCTGGCAGCAAAGTACCAAATTATATTTTGAGCGCTCCAAATAACCCGCCGCTAAATATTCTCGAAAACTCTACCACGGTGGAATCTGCAACGCATTTAGACATGTTGTTAAAGCGTGATATGGGGTGTGTACAGTGGGCGGCATGTACATTTTACAAAAGGAGATAGGCAGTGATTTATCTGGATATGACTAGCTATAGGCACTTTCTTCAAAAGCCATTGAGCAGCGTGAATAATGTAGGCTGGCTGAGTGCTGAATATGACTTTAATCAGGGAGAGGTCAGTCCGTTTTTCTTGCAAAAATTGCGTGATGCTATCATTGGAGATAAGTTCTTCAATGCCCAAGTGAACCGGATGCGCTCTGCATCGCCTTGTCCGCTCTGCGACCGTAGTGCAATTGAAGTTAATAGTGATCATGGTCGGGAGTTTTTAGGCGCTGCCGAGCTATGGATTCCAGCGATTAAAGAGGGGGTCTATTATGCAGCGCCAACGCTTATCATACATTATATTTCTGAGCACTTTTATTTGCCTCCGCTGGAGTTTATTGAAGCCTTGGTGAAATTGGATATGTCCACACCTTATGTTGCACAGGACCACTATTTGAAGGAGGTTCAGGGCTGTTTTTAAGAGGGGGAAAAGAGTGTAGAGAAAAGCAGGCTGGGACTGGTGGGGCTTGGAACGTTTTGGGCGAGGCTATTAGTTTAATGTGGTAAAGCAATTCACTCCCACAACTTGCGGTGCTGCCTATGGTGAGAGGCTGTTGAAGGATCAAGGCGTTCTTACTTCTCGAGTTGATCTTGGAATCTCCGTTTACTTCCATGAACTTCTTGACGAGAAAATTGAATACAGTTGATTATTGCTACTAGCGGATCTTTAAAAACCTAATCTCCACAGATGCTGAGGCGGGTATGCCTTATACGCATCCGGTTAAAGTAGTAAGCGGTGCAAATAATGCAGCCGCAGAAATTGGAGTCCCTGTTTCCAGATCGAAAAACCCGCTCAGCCCTGTTCTGGAGCACGATGCGTACGGGAATGAAATCATGTATCGCACAATGTCTAAAGAACAGTATTTGCAGTTTACAGAATCTGGTAAGTTACCGCCTACTACAGAAACTTCAATTTCGCCCTCTGTGCTATATTCGTCAAAATATGACGGTGTGACGGTAAAATCACGGTAGCGCCGGGAACATCCGATGCTCTTCAAGAAATTGGAATTGCAGCAAATAAACCGGTAGCTATTCAGTTTCCTAATATGTCAACTCAGACAGGAAGTTGGATGCAAACAAATGCGCGCTTCAAAGTTGAGGGCGGACAGATGACGACGCAGCTTGGGCAAGGCAAGGCTATCGATATCCTCAATCAGAACATTGTGGACTTTGCGTTGGCCCCTAAAGGAGATCATTGATGTTGTTGTGCTTAGAAAATGCGAGCGGGCCGATGAAGTTGGTATATAAGCACTCCGAAAAGCTAAAGGCTGACCCGGAGCGGGTTGCAGCGGCACAAGCGCTTACAGTCAATCAATCTAAACCCGCACTAGGACTTAAAGGCACATATGGGCTTTATGGGTCGCCAGAGTGGTGGGTAAATATCCAACAGCGAAAAATGCCGTTATTGTTCGTTTCTGGTATCGTTCACCGTGCGTATGTCGCAGGCCAGGACAGCGGCAACGAAAATAATGGTATCGATTTGCTTTTGGATGATGGCTCAGTTCGTGCTGAAGGTATCTATGTCAACGATAAGACGGATATTTCACTCTTCCGAGTTGGATGCCGAGTGCAGATTGTTTTTGCTCTAGATGAATTAAAAAAACAGCCTGCACCGGACGGCGGCATAAACTATTTGGAAGTTCCGTTAGAAATGGCGGTTTCATTGGAGCCTGTCACCACATCTGTCTAGAGTAAAAGGCAAAGGGTGCGTCCTTTGGTGCAAAAGAGGCTGTCGCCGCCAATGAATTAGCAAGATTATCTGAGCGGGCGGTGCAAGTTCGCTCGGAGCTGAATATTGGGAGTGGTAGGAATATTGCTGTTGCTGAGTATTCAATCGATGGTCGAAGCGCTGAGCTTGTAGGAGTAAGCGGGGCAGCGAAGCGCTCTGGAACGGTCGACGTCCCTGAAAAGCAGGTATTCGACACAATACAAACTGGTAATAATCCAAGGACAATGGACTCAGAGTATAAAATATTGTCGCATTTGGCAGATAAGCTAACCCCTCGTCGCAAGGGGTCGTGAATATTTACTCAGAGCTCCCAGTCTGCGTTTCATGCAGTGGGGTTGTAAGTCAGTCTCAACAAAGGTTCCCGGGTGTGCATATTAACGTAGAAACAGGAAAGCCAAGATGAAAAAATTCGGGATATTTTTCATGAGTTGGTGCTGAGAGGAGTGATTTTAGAATCTGATCTTGTTGGTTGCTCTGATGTGGATATTGCTTTGGTTGAGCAATATTTTGGTTGTAAGGCTCCGTTAGCATATCGTGAGTTTTTGACGGTTGCGGGGCGTTCGGCTGGTAAGATTTTTTTGTGGTGTAGATATATTTTATCCGAGATTACTTGGCCTGAAGTTCGAGGCGGAAGAGTTGCTTGATGAGTTAGGTCTATCTGGTTTGCTGCCTGCGGATGCTAAGTTGTTCTGCATGCATCAAGGGTATGAAATTAATTATTTTCTACCGATCTCTGACGACCCACCAGTCTTTCAATTTTTCGAAGGTCAGAGCTCGACAACTAAAGCTTGGGATAGTTTTTCAGGCTTTTTAATTAAGTCGATAGAAGATCATCTTTTACAATGGCCTGACTTGAATTAGCACGGGCGGCCGCAAAAATCGAGTGCAATATCTCTGCGTAAGTTTGATTTGAAAGTTTGTTTTGATCTTTAAAAATTAATGATGTGAAGATATGAGTGTTGTGGGTAATGTTGTTGGCAGGCTATCAAGTCGTAGCCTGCCTTTTAGACAAGCCTTCACAAAAACATCGGTCGCGATGCGGATAATAACTTGCAAACCGGTATATCAGGCCAGCCACACCGCTACCTGATCTACACCAACCCGGCACTGACCGACCTGCGCCAGTTCCTCAGCTCCAGCTACCTGCTCGACGGTCTGGGCAAGAGTCTCGACATCAACGCCGACAACGCCTGGAAACGCCTCGGCGACGGCTACTACGAACAACGCCTGATCCAGCAAGCCGTCGTCGCCCGCACCGGGCAGCGCTTCATCAACGGCCTGACCAGCGACGAAGCGATGTTCAAGTACCTGATGGACAACGCCATCGCCAGCCAGTCGGCGCTGAACCTCAGCTTCAGCCTGTCAACCTCACCAACGTCGGCATACACATGTCGTACTACACGCTATCCTCTGTTGCGCAGGTGAAGTGGCCAACCGCCGTAGGCAAAGACAGTATGATCAATAGCCAGATGAGTTTTGAGCACAAAGCTTTCATTTTTGATATCGACAGCTTTAGTCATGAGCTTAAGCCACTGCTAGAGGCTGCTTTACGATCGGGAGCGATCGAGCCAATACGAAAATTTATTGTGCATAATAAGCAGCTTTTAGTTGATCCTTATGAAGGCGAATCGCTGGGTGATAATTGGGAGGGCATGATTGAGTGTGCGGATGTTCATCAATATGGCGATTTTGCGCTTACGAAATATTATTCACCCTTGAATGATCGAGGGGTAGGTTTTGAATGGGGGAGTTTGCAAGAGCAGATATCCCGGAATGGCAGACTAAATTTTCTGCCGTTTTTAGGCACGCCAGTTGGCGTGGATGGCTGCTTTTTTGATCCAGGAAAGATGGGGTCTTATTTTCAAGGTGGAAATAATCTGGTTAAAATCTTGAGTGAGCTTAGAGCGTTTGAGTCTGAGCTCCGAGGCGAACTGTTTGGTAATTTAGTGAGGTACAGGTGTTTGCTTGAACAAGCCGTAAGTGAGCGGAAGGGGGTTTACATAACCTTTTGATCTGATAGACGAGACGTCATCAGCTGTGAATGGCAGGTGTTACATTTTAAACAGTACTTTCGGTTTTTTCAGGCTGTTAGTTTCTTCGGTTTCTGTAAGCCGTTGCGAGGTTTTAGAGTGGTTGATGTTATGGGGGAGTTTGACAGGCTTTGCAGTGAGGCGATGGCTGCTTATGATGAGGGGTTGGAGTTTTCCTATGAGGAGGCATTATTAAGGATTTTAGATTTCGTCAAGGAAAATCCAGCCAATAAAAAAGAGTTTGTAAGTGAGTTCAAGTCTATTTTGATGTCGGCCAACTCACCGTTTGAGGCGGTCGCATTTTGCATGCGAGAGCTTCAGTGGTCTGAAATAAAAGAATTTGTTGTTTTACATATGGATCCTGCACATGACCCTCGTAGTGAGGGTCTACGAAGTGCATTGACAGCCTATGACGAATTTTGGCCAGATGCTGATATGTACACGTACTACGAGATGAGGTGATATTCGCTCGGCGTAAACGTTAATGCTGTTTTGGTTGGGGGGTGAAAATGGATGTTGGCGATTTTTTTGAATCTGCAGGTTGGTTGGCTATTATCGATTTTAGGCTTTTTTTGTTGCCTGTAAACTATTCTGAAAATGATGAGGTTGATAGTAAGGTTGAAATATCCAGCCCTGAATTAATATTTGCTGTCATTGATAAGGTTCTTCCCTTGGGAGGTGGTAAGAGTTTTGTATTTCATAAGTCGGAGGCTTCGGGCTTCGTAATACAGATTTCGCCGGTAAAGATTAAGTTGACGGCCTTGTCTGTAGAGGAGAGGGGGCATGGTTTTGTTTGTGTAGATGTCAGTGATGTCTCTATTGAATCGTGTAGGCCTCGCTATCAAAAACTACTTAAAAGCAAAAACATTAAGTCGGGTGACTGGCTGGATTATGTCTGATTAGGCTCTTTTCTGAGGCCGGAAATAGTCTGGTTGGTTGTAGAGAATTTTTTCAACGATCCACAGCAGAAATCAGAACGTATACAGTGGATTGCGTCTAACGATATTGTCTGGTCAGGCAATAGCTGAAAATTCTCAAACAATAAAGCTCGAAACGCTAAGCAGGGCATCTGATGAATCACTCAATCCAGACAATCCATGCGCTTCCCTCCATCGAACGTATCAAGCACGTCAGCCAGGCGCTTGCGCTGCTGGATGCGATCATCATGCCCGAGTGGCAATACCGGTATTTCTCATTCAACTGCAATTGGGATGGCGCCGGTCAAGAAATGATGGCGTCGATGAGGGACGGTTCAGGGGCGGAGTACTTCCTGCATTTCAGTCATGAAGGCGTTGCCGGAAAGGCCGCGAGTGGATCGCTGTTGCCGGATGCTCCCAGGCATCTGAGCGCAATGCCTGAGAGGTTCCAGGGTTTCAAATCCGAGCCAGCTTTTTCCACCGAACATGCAAGCCTGTTTTTCTGGAGAGGTGCGGATCAACCCTCGTGGTCGGTATCACCGGATACGTTGGGCCTCTATCCATTGCTGGGTTTTCTGGTGGATGGCGTCGATGCTTACAAGAAGCTGGTTGAGGATTACTACGAAGAACACCTTGATGCGAATGCCATCGAGCAGGTGTTCGCTTCATTAAGCGTGACTGAGCACCAGTTGCGCGAGCTTAACCCTGATCTGAGCCTTGAGGATCTGGCAGAGGACGCTCAAGAGATTTTGGGGCGAGTTCTTTAGGAGCACTAAGGTTGTGATGGATAAACAAGCGATTTCAAGACAGGTCAGCGAAATGCCGTGGATCAAGAAGGCCGCTCTCTTTCTGCTGATACTTGACCACGCGCTGGAAAACATCACTTCATCCACGAATACACATGAAACCTGCAAAGAGGCCATCGATCTTTGCTGGCAATGGCTGTCTGACCGCAACGTGACGGGGGAGGCGCTGGCGCACTACCTCGATTCCGACGAGCTGCAAGATGGCCCGTTGGCAGAAAGTAATTTTGCCAACGGCAGTGTCGAACAGGACAGCCTGATTCTGATTGTGCTGGTTATCGGGTTTTTTGCTCATCAGGCTTACAAGGTGTCAGGCGAGCACGCAAAGATGTCAGCCTCGCTGTGCGAAGCCGATGAAGGTGCTGCGCAGTACATTGTCGAGTTCATTGACAAGGTGGGTTTGCTGGATGTGCTGGGTGTTCACTTGCCCGCGGCCCACACATAAACCGTCACTGTCGCCCACCGATAATCACCGCCCCGTTTGCCGCTTACCGGGCGTTTCGCCATAATCCTTGCCTTGACACCGTTTCGCAGACTTAGCAGGAGCCTCATGGAGCACTTTCGTAATATCGGCATCATCGGTCGTCTGGGCAGTGCCCAGGTGCTGGAGACGGTGCGCCGACTCAAGAGATTCCTCCTGGACCGGCATCTGCATGTGATCCTCGAAGACACCATTGCCGAGGCGTTGCCTGGCCACGGTCTGCAAACCTCGTCACGCAAGATGCTCGGCGAGGTCTGCGATCTGGTGATTGTGGTCGGCGGCGACGGTAGCCTGCTGGGCGCGGCGCGGGCGCTGGCCCGGCACAATGTGCCGGTGCTGGGCATCAACCGTGGGCATCTGGGCTTTCTGACCGATATCCGCCCCGACGAGCTGGAGATCAAGGTCGCCGAGGTGCTGGACGGTCATTACCTGGTCGAGAACCGTTTTCTGCTGCAGGCCGAGGTGCGCCGGCATGGCGAAGCCATCGGCCAGGGCGATGCGCTCAACGATGTGGTGCTGCACCCCGGCAAATCGACGCGGATGATTGAGTTCGAGATCTGGATCGATGGCCAGTTCGTGTGCAGCCAGAAGGCTGACGGCCTGATCGTTGCCACCCCGACCGGCTCGACGGCGTATGCGCTGTCGGCGGGCGGGCCGATCATGCACCCCAAGCTCGACGCCATTGTCATTGTGCCGATGTACCCGCACACGCTGTCGGGTCGGCCGATTGTGGTCGACGGCAACAGTGAGCTGAAGATCGTGGTGGCCAAGGACATGACGATTTATCCGCAGGTGTCGTGCGATGGCCAGAACCATTTCACCTGTGCTCCGGGCGACACCGTCACGGTCAGCAAGAAGTCGCAGAAGCTGCGGCTGATCCATCCGCTGGATCACAACTATTACGAAGTGTGCCGTACCAAGCTCGGTTGGGGCAGTCGCCTCGGCGGGAGAGGAGACGACTGATGCTCGATCCCGCGCGTAGCTACGATCTGATCGGTGACGTGCACGGGTGTGCCCAGACCCTGGAGCGACTTCTGGAGCAACTCGGTTATCGTCTTGAAGCGGGTGTGTGGCGCCATCGCCAGCGCATTGCGCTGTTTCTCGGCGACATCATTGACCGCGGTCCACGGATCCGCGAGTCCCTGCACATTGTGCGTGACATGGTTCAGGCAGGTTACGCGCTGTGCATCATGGGCAACCATGAATTTAACGCGCTGGGCTGGGTTACCCCGGCCTTGCCACAAAGCGGCCAGCATTACGTGCGCGAGCACACGCCACGGCATGAAAAGCTGATCGGCGAGACCCTGGCGCAGTTCGAGCAGTACCCGGACGAATGGCGCGAGTTCATCGACTGGTTTTATGAGTTGCCGCTGTTTATCGATGCCGGGCGTTTCCGTGCCGTGCATGCCTGCTGGGACCCGAACCTGATCGAGCCGCTGCGTGGCCTGCACGGCTGCGGGCGCATCGACCGGCATTTCATCCAGGCCTCGGCGATTCCCGGCAGTTTTGCCAGCAATGTCTTCAACCGCCTGCTGCGCGGCACCGACATGCGACTGCCGCATGGCCTGACGCTGACCGGCGGCGATGGCCTGACCCGCGAGTTCTTCCGCACCAAGTTCTGGGAAGACGACCCGCAAACCTATGGCGATATCGTCTTCCAGCCCGACGCGCTGCCTGAAGGCGTTGCCAAGACGCCGCTGTCGACCTCGGACAAGAACGCCTTGCTGCGCTATGGCATCAACGAGCCGCTGTTGTTCGTCGGCCATTACTGGCGCAGCGGCGTGCCGGCGCCGATCCGGCCCAACCTGGCGTGCCTGGACTACAGCGCGGTGCTGTACGGCAAGCTGGTGGCATACCGGCTGGATCAGGAAACCCGGATCGACCCGGACAAATTTGTCTGGGTAGATGTCCAACGCCCCGAGGCGAGCCGCTAAGCGCTGTCTGCCCCTTTATTCAACCATTGGCTGTCACAAGGATTCACCATGGATGACTCGACGCTGGACCAACTGGAAGCCGCGCTGTCGGCGTCCCCCGGCAATGTCGCGCTGATTACCCTGCTGCTCAAGGCGTGCCTTGAGCGCGGCGATTATTCGCGTGGGCTCAAGTTGCTTCCCGATGACCTGCAAAACCAGGCCGGTAATGAAGCCCTCAAGCCCGTCGCGGCGCAGCTGTACCTGGCGGCCGGCGATGCACAAAAGGCGCTGGAGCTGGCCGAGGGCGACGATGCGCAGACACAGTTGCTGCGTGCCCGAGCGCTGGCGGATCTGGGCCGGCTCAAGGACGGTCAGGTTGAGTACCGCGCCGCGATCGATGCCAACCCGGCGCTGGAAGACATGGCGCTGTGGCGTCGGCTGAATGTGTCGGTCACCAGCATCGACAAGGGTGAAGGGCGTCCGCGCTTGCGCGTGATTTCCAACGACGACACTGACCAGACCGAAGTGCGCCGCTTGCTGGTGCCGGAAAGCCAGGACGTGACCTTCGCCGACATCGGTGGCCTGGATGAGCTGAAAAAGACCATCCACAAGAAAATTATCCTGCCGTACCAGAAGCCGGGCCTGTTCGAGCGCTTTCGCAAGCGTGTCGGCGGCGGTGTGCTGTTGTACGGGCCGCCCGGTTGCGGCAAGACCATGCTGGCGCGAGCCACGGCCGGCGAGTGCAAGGCCAAGTTCTTCAACGTGGCGATTTCCGATGTGCTGGACATGTACATCGGTGAGTCCGAGCGCAAGTTGCACGCCTTGTTCGAGCAGGCGAGGGCGCAGGCGCCGGCGGTGATGTTCTTCGACGAGGTCGAAGCGCTGGGCGGCAAGCGTTCCAATACACGCGACTCGACGTCTTCCAAGCTGGTCAGCCAGTTTCTGTCGGAGATGGACGGTTTCACCCAGGACAACAAGGGCGTGCTGATCCTGGCGGCGACCAACGTGCCGTGGTCGGTGGACTCGGCGTTCCGCCGTCCGGGGCGCTTCGATCGCACCTTGTTCGTGCCGCCGCCTGACCGCGTGGCGCGCGAGACCATGCTGCAGTTGATGGTCAAGGGCCGTCCGCTGGCGGCCGATATCGACTTTGCCTTTCTGGCCAAGAACACTTCGGGCTTTTCTGGCGCCGATCTGGGCGAACTGGTGGAAACCGCCGCCGATGAGGCCATCGAAGAGTCGATCGAGCAGGGCGGTGAACAGCCGATCTGCGACCGGCACTTCAAGCAGGCCTTGAAAGAGGTGCGCGCCACCACGCTGGAATGGCTGACCACGGCGCGCAATTACGCGCGCTATGCCAACGAAGGCAATCAGTACGACGAAGTGCTGGCCTTTCTCGACAAGCATGGCAAGGGACGTTGATGGCCACTGACAACGTGTATCGCATCGAAGACGAGCCGCGCCCCGGTGCGCTGGCCAAATTTGCCGTCTCACCGTTCTGGCCGCTGTTGGGCCTGATGATGGGCGGGCTGTGGCTGGGCTTGCCGTGGTTCGTGCTCAACTCCATCGCCGTCGGTTGCCCCAACCGGGTCAAGGAATGGATCTGGGCCGGCGTCGGTCTGCTGGGCAGCGTGATTATTGCGCTGGGCCTGCTGTGGCTGATCAATACCGGCTACCTGAACAGCCAGGTTCAGTTGCAATACGCCATTCTGATTCTGGTGGTGTGGAAGCTGTCCATCGGTTATGTGCTGTTCACCCAGCAGAGCGCCACCATCGAGCTGTACCAGTATTACGGCGGCGAGCTTAATCGCTTCGCGCCGCTGGTGGCGTTGGGTGGCGCGTTCCTGCTCAGGGGCGCGGTGCTCAAACTGCTGCCTTCAGACCTCTGGTTTTTGGTGATGAGCTGATGAATACAGACTATTTGCTGGAAGTCGCCTATCAGCGCCTGAACACCGGCCACACCGACGGCGCCATCGACAGCTTGCGCCAGTTGCTGGCGCATGACCCGGAGTCGGCCGAGGCGCATGCCTTGCTGGCCATCTGTTTGCTCAACATGCGCCGCCTGCATGCGGCACGTCACGAAGTCGGGCTGGCGCTGGCCAATGACCCGGCGCTGGCGCTGGCGCACTATGCGGCCGGGCAGATCGACATCGCTGCCCGCCAGTTCAAGAGCGCCGAACGGCACCTGTTGCAGTTGCTCGACCTGGAGCCCGTGCAGCCACGCGGCTATCGCAGCCTGGCGGACCTGTATCAGTTGACCGGACGCCTGAGCCAGAGCCTGCCATTGCTGGAAAAGGCGCTGGAATTGCAGCCTGATGACGCCGCCAATCTCACGGCCCTGGCCGATTACTACCGCTCATGCGGCGACTACGGCAAGGCGCAGCTGTTTGCCCGGCAGGCGTTGCAGGCTGAGCCCGGCCATATCGGCGCCATTGTGGTGTTAGGGCACTTGTTGCTGCGTGAAGGCAATGTGCAAGGCGCACGCGAACATGCGGCCTGGGCCTTGCAGGAAGACCCCAACAGTGTGCCGGCGCTGGGCCTGCTGACCGAGGTCAAGGCGCGCAGCAACGTGTTCATGGGCGGCTGGTGGCGTTTCAACCGCTGGCTGATCGAACGCGGCAGCACCCGCGCCATCGTGCTGTTGCTGGTCATGTTCGTCTGCTATCGGGTCACGGTGCTCACCGTCAGCAGCCAGGGCTACCCGCAGGCGGCGCAGGTCATCGACTGGTTGTGGCTGGGCTTTGCCATCTACACCTTCGCAGCCCCGCAGATCTTCCGCCGCACCATGCAGAAAGAGCTGGAGCAGGTGAAGCTGTCGAGAGATTTCTAACGGCGCTGAGAATCACCCGTAGGAGTAATGCCGATCAGTTAAGGCGGTTTTCGCCGATATTTCGTCTGGCGCCGAATCCGTAGGAGTGAGCATAGCTCGCGAAAGGGCCCGTAAAATCAGCACATTTGCGGTGGATGTACCTTAGCATTCGCGAGCTCAGGGGGCGGCCATCCGCCTCACTCCTACGGATCTTGATCATTTTTTAATCCCAAGTGTCCTGCCGCGCGATCAGCGTTAAACTGGCGCCATCCCGTAGAGAGTGTTGAACATGTCCTCTTTTGCAGAAATGATTCAAAACATCACCCCCGATGTCTATGAGAGCCTCAAGCTGGCTGTCGAAATCGGTAAATGGTCCGATGGCCGCAAACTGACCCAGGAGCAGCGCGAGCTGTCGATGCAGGCGTTGATCGCCTGGGAAGTGCGCAACCTGCCCGAAGACCAGCGCACCGGTTACATGGGCCCGCAAGAGTGTTCGTCCAAGTCCGGGCCGATTGCCAATATCCTGTTCAAGTCGGATGCCATCCATTGATTGAACTGGGTCGTGGTTCCGTCAACAAGATGGCGGCGCGTCAAGGTGACGCGCCGTTTGTGCAATATGCCTTTCGCCTGGGCGATGCTGAAATCGCGGTCAACCCGCTGATCGGCAAAAGCCTGCGCCTGGAGTTTCTGGGCGCCATTCATTGCAGCAACTGCGGGCGCAAGACCAAGTCCAGCTACAGCCAGGGCTATTGCTACCCGTGCATGACCAAGCTGGCGCAGTGCGATGTCTGCATCATGAGCCCGGAGAAGTGCCATCACCACGAAGGCACTTGTCGCGATCCGGCCTGGGGCGAGCAGTTCTGCATGACCGACCACATCGTCTACCTGGCCAATTCGTCCGGGGTCAAGGTCGGCATCACCCGCGCCACCCAGTTGCCGACCCGCTGGCTCGATCAGGGCGCCAGCCAGGCGCTGCCGATCTTGCGTGTGGCCACCCGTCAGCAGTCCGGCTTTGTCGAAGACCTGCTGCGCAGCCAGGTCGCCGACCGCACCAACTGGCGCGCGCTGCTCAAGGGCGATGCGCAACCGGTGGACCTCAAGGCCATTCGTAACGAGCTTTTCGAGCAATGTGGCGCCGGCCTTGCCGCATTGCAGGAACAGTTTGGCCTGCAGGCCATCCAATTGCTGCACGATGCCGAACCGCTGGAGTTCCGCTACCCGGTCGAGGCGTATCCGACCAAGATCGTCAGCTTCAATCTGGACAAGAACCCGATCGCTGAAGGCACATTGCTGGGCATCAAGGGCCAGTACCTGATCTTCGACACCGGCGTCATCAATATTCGCAAGTACACGGCCTATCAACTGGCCGTACTTCAGTAATAAGGATTTTCCGCATGCGCACCGAACAACCGCAAGTGATCCATCTGAAGGACTATCAGGCGCCCGAGTACCTCATCGACGAGACGCACCTGACCTTCGAGCTGTTCGACGACCACACGCTGGTTCATGCGCAACTGGTGATGCGCCGCAACCCCGAACGTGGCGCCGGCCTGCCGCCTCTGGTGCTCGACGGCCAGCACCTGGAGCTGCTGTCGCTGCAACTGGACGACAGCGAGCTGACCGCCGCCGATTATCAGCTGAGCGACAGCCACCTGACCGTGCAGCCCAAAGCCGAGCAGTTCACCCTCGACAGCACGGTGCGCATCCACCCGGAAACCAACACCGCGCTGGAAGGCCTGTACAAGTCCAGCGGCATGTTCTGCACCCAGTGCGAGGCCGAAGGCTTTCGCAAGATCACCTATTACCTTGACCGCCCGGACGTGATGAGCAGCTTCACCACCACGGTCAGCGGCGACAAGCAGAAGTACCCGATCCTGCTCTCCAACGGCAACCCGATCGCCAGCGGCCAGGAAGACGACGGCCGCCACTGGGCGACCTGGGAAGACCCGTTCAAGAAGCCGGCTTACCTGTTCGCGCTGGTGGCCGGTGACCTGTGGTGCATCGAAGACACCTTCACCACCCGCAGCGCGCGTGAAGTGACCCTGCGCATTTATGTCGAGCCGGAAAACGTCGACAAGTGCCAGCACGCCATGGACAGCCTGAAGAAATCCATGCGCTGGGACGAAGAAGCCTACGGTCGCGAGTACGACCTCGACATCTTCATGATCGTGGCGGTCAACGACTTCAACATGGGCGCGATGGAGAACAAGGGCCTCAACATCTTCAACTCCAGCGCCGTGCTGGCCCGCGCCGAAACCGCCACCGACGCCGCTCACCAGCGCGTCGAGGCGATCGTCGCCCACGAATACTTCCACAACTGGTCGGGCAACCGCGTGACCTGCCGCGACTGGTTCCAGCTGTCGCTCAAGGAAGGCTTCACCGTGTACCGCGATTCCGGCTTCTCGGCCGACATGAACTCGGCCACGGTCAAGCGTATTCAGGACGTAGCTTACCTGCGCACCCACCAGTTCGCCGAAGACGCAGGCCCCATGGCCCACGCCGTGCGCCCGGACAGCTTTATCGAAATCTCCAACTTCTACACCCTGACCGTCTACGAGAAGGGTTCGGAAGTGGTCGGCATGATCCACACCCTGCTGGGCGCCGAAGGTTTCCGTAAAGGCAGCGACCTGTATTTCGAGCGCCACGACGGCCAGGCCGTGACCTGCGATGACTTCGTCAAGGCCATGGAAGACGCCAATGGCGTGGACCTCACCCAGTTCAAGCGCTGGTACAGCCAGGCCGGCACGCCGCGCCTTGAAGTCAGCGAGCATTACGACGCCACTGCGCGCACCTACAGCCTGACCTTCCGCCAGAGCTGCCCGATGACCCCGGACAAGCAGGAAAAACTGCCGTTCGTGATTCCGGTCGCGCTGGGCCTGCTGGACCCGCAAGGCAATGAAATCGCCCTGCGCCTGGACGGCGAAACGGCGGCCGTCGGCACCAGCCGCGTGCTGTCGGTGACGGAGGCCGAACAGACCTTCACCTTCGTCGACATCGACGCGCAACCGCTGCCTTCGCTGCTGCGCGGCTTCAGTGCGCCGGTCAAGCTGAGCTTCCCGTACAACCGCGATCAGTTGATGTTCCTGATGCAGCACGACAGCGACGGCTTCAACCGTTGGGAAGCCGGCCAGCAATTGTCGGTGCAGGTGTTGCAAGACCTGATCGGCCAGCATCAACAGGGCCAGCCACTGGTCATCGATCAGCGCCTGGTGACCGCGCTGGGTACTGTGCTTGCGGATGAGCAACTGGACCAGGCCATGGTCGCCGAAATGCTCTCGCTGCCGGGCGAGGCGTACCTGACTGAAATCAGCCAGGTGGCCGATGTCGATGCCATTCACGCCGCCCGCGAATTTGCCCGCAAGGAAATCGCCAGCGGTCTGTTCGACAGCCTGTGGGCGCGTTACCAGGCTAACCGCGAAGTCTCGCGCAAGACCGCTTACGTGGCCGAGGCCGAACACTTTGCCCGTCGTGCCTTGCAGAACATTGCGCTGTCGTACCTGATGCTCAGCGAAAAACCGCAAGTGCTGGCAGCGGCTATCGACCAGTTCGACACCAGCGACAACATGACCGAGCGCCTGACCGCGCTGGCCGTGTTGGTCAACTCGCCGTTCGAGCAAGAGCGTGCCCAGGCACTGGCGGTGTTCGCCGAAAACTTCAAGGACAACCCGCTGGTCATGGACCAATGGTTCAGCGTCCAGGCCGCCAGCACCCAGCCCGGCGGCCTGGCGCGGGTCAAGGCGTTGATGGAGCACCCGGCGTTCAACATCAAGAACCCCAACAAGGTGCGGGCGTTGATCGGTGCGTTTGCCGGCCAGAACCTGATCAACTTCCATGCGGCAGATGGTTCGGGTTATCGCTTCCTGGCCGACATCGTCATCCAGCTCAACGGCTTCAACCCGCAGATCGCCTCGCGCCAGCTGGCGCCGCTGACCCGCTGGCGCAAATACGACAGCGCCCGCCAGGCGCTGCTCAAGGCCGAGCTGGAGCGGATTCGCAGCTCCGGCGAATTGTCGTCCGATGTGTATGAAGTGGTGAACAAGAGCCTGGCGGATTAAGCGGTTCTGAGTGATAGACAAGGCGTTATCCGCAGTTGCGGGTAACGCCTTTTTTATTGCTGTACACCGATTAATGCCTCGCTCTCATCAAACACAACGCACAACTGTCCGATTAATCGCATCCGTAGGAGTGAGCGCCAGCTCGCGAATGCTGATTACAAGTCACTGAATAGGTTGAAAGTGCTGGCCTCTTCGCGAGCTGCGCTCACTCCTACGTAATGTGTGTCGTACTCAGTATCAACGCCAGGCCAAAATCCGTGGGAGCGAGCGCCAGCTCGCGAAGGCTAAGGTACATTCACCGCAAATGTGCTGATTTCACCGGCCCTTTCGCGAGCTGCGCTCACTCCTACGTAATGTGTGCCGTACTCAGTATCAACGCCAGGCCAAAATCCGTGGGAGCGAGCGCCAGCTCGCGAAGGCTAAGGTACATTTACCGCAAATGTGCGGATTTCACGGGCCCTTTCGCGAGCTGCGCTCACTCCTACGTAATGTGTGCCGTACTCAGTATCAACGCCAGGCCAAAATCCGTAGGAGTAAGCGCCAGCTTGCGAATGCAAAGGTGCAGTCACCCCAAATGTGCTGATTTCACCGGCCCTTTCGCGAGCTGCGCTCACTCCTGCGCAATGTGTGCCGTACTCAGTCTCAAGCCCGCCCAAACTCCGTGGGAGCGAGCGCCAGCTCGCGAAGGCTAAGGTACATTCACCACAAATGTGCTGATTTCACGGGCCCTTTCGCGAGCTGCGCTCACTCCTACGCAATGTGTGCCGTACTCGGTATCAACGCCAGACCAAAATCCGTGGGAGCGAGCGCCAGCTCGCGAAGGCTAAGGTACATTCACCGCAAATGTGCGGATTTCACTGGCCCTTTCGCGAGCTGCGCTCACTCCTGCGCAATGTGTGTCGTACTCAGTATCAACGCCAGGCCAAAATCCGTGGGAGCGAGCGCCAGCTCGCGAAGGCTAAGGTACATTCACCGCAAATGTGCTGATTTCACGGGCCCTTTCGCGAGCTGTGCTCACTCCTGCGCAATGTGTGCCGTACTCGGTATCAAGGCCAGGCCAAAATCCGTGGGAGCGAGCGCCAGCTCGCGAAGGCTAAGGTACATTCACCGCAAATGTGCTGATTTCACGGGCCCTTTCGCGAGCTGCGCTCACTCCTACGTAATGTGTGCCGTACTCAGTATCAAGTGCGCCCAAACTCCGTGGCAGCTCGCGAAGGCTAAGGTACATTCACCGCAAATGCGCGGATTTAACTGGCCCTTTCGCGAGCTGTGCTCACTCCTACGCAATGTGTGCCGTGCTCAGTATCAACGCCAGGCCAAAATCCGTGGGAGCGAGCGCCAGCTCGTGAAGGCTAAGGTACATTCACCGCAAATGTGCGGATTTAACTGGCCCTTTCGCGAGCTGCGCTCACTCCTACGTAATGTGTGTCGTACTCAGTATCAACGCCAGAATGCGCGGAGCCTTGAAGGCTGACGCGCATTTGGATTGAGAACACAGTTGCTAGGGATCTGGTGTATCACACAAGAGATGTGCGCCATCTCGCGAAAATCCTCACATGTGAGGGCTTTCGGGTTTTTGAAACATCTGTTAGCGTGCGTGTCAGTTGTGTAAACGAATCAAGGGAGGAGTGCCCATGCCTCGCAAGACTGGAGGCGAGAACCCTTCGGGAACCGGCAAGCCCCTTAAGAGCTCGACCGACTATATGCGCGAAATGCGTCAGCGCCTCAAGGAGGCGGGTCTGGTCAAGCGCGAATTCTGGATCCGGCCCGAGAACACCGACGCTTTACGGGGTATCGAGAAGGCCCTGCGACAGCCCTTCCTCGGCACACGAATCAAACTGGAGGATTTCATGACCGAGAACGCCAACTGGACCATTCATTCGTTGCACAAATCCCTGGCCGAGCTGGACCTGGTGACTCAAGGCCAGATCGAACTGAGCCTGACCGAGGCCAGCGAGCACGGCATTCGCCTGACGCTGCGTGAGTTCGGTGACTTGCCGGTGTATCTGGCGGTGGTCGGCGACCAGATCCTGGCCGACACCACGCTGATCGAAGTCAGCCGCATCAAGGACACTGCCGCCTTCAATGAAATCGTGTTGCGCAGCCGTGATCTGTTCCCGCTGTCGGCGGTGGGCATCGAACAACTGGCCGACGGCCAGGAAGTCTACTGCCTGTTCGGCGCCCTGAGCGCCGCTTCGAGCCTGACCGTGATCGTTCAGGAAATCCTCACCCTGGCGGACAACGTGATCCGCGCGGCCGAGGCGTTCGAAGACCACTTTATCGACTGAAACGGCCCACTGGCCGTTCTGGAGAAAGACCTACATGAGCACAAGCATCTGGAAAAAACTGGTCACTGCCGTCCGTGGTGGTGCATCCGAAGTGGGTGAGGCGGTCATCGATGCCAATGCCTTGCGCATCCTCGATCAGGAAATTCGCGACGCCGACAGCGCGCTGGTCAAGGCCCGCGAAGGCCTGATCGGCATCAAGGCCAAGCACAAGCTGTCGACCCAACGCCTTGAGGAGCACAACAGCAACATCACCAATTGGGAAAACCGCGCCTTGCAGGCCCTGAACAAGGGTGAAGAAGGCCTGGCCGGCGAATGCGCGGCCAAGATTGCCGAAATCGAAGCCCTGCGCGATCAGGAAAAGGCGCTGGCCGACCAGTTCGGCAAGCAGACCAGCTTGCTGCAAGAGCAGGTGATCAAGGCCGAGGCGCGGATTCGCGGCCTCAAGCAGCAGGTCGAAATGGCCAAGGCGCGCGAAACCGTGCAACGTGCCCGTGTCGCCACGGCCAATGCCACCGGCGGCGCCAACGGTGCGGTCGAAACCGCCGTTGGTTCGCTGGCGCGGCTCAAGCAACGCCAGGATGAGCAGGACGCCAAGCTGGAAGCAGCTGAAGAGCTGGCCAATCAGTCCAGCGGTGGTGATCTTGAGCGTCGCCTGCAAGATGCCGGCATCGGTGCGCGCAGTGGCGGCGCTGATGACGTGCTGGCGCGGCTAAAGGCCAAAAGTCAGACCCCGCAATAATTGGCACTTTCGACACGCTTTCGCCTGATCCTCGGCTTGTCGCTGTTGATGGTCGGGGTGCAACTGGTCAATGCGTTCAGCGGCTACAGCCTGGTCCAGCACGGCATTTTGCCGCGCACGGTGTGGGGCTTGCAGGGCCTGGTGTTTGCGCCGCTGTTGCATGGCTCGTTCGCGCATTTGCTCAGCAACCTGCTGCCGTTCATGGTGCTCAGCTGGCTGGTGGCGACCGAAGGCGTCAAGCGTTATGCATGGGTGGTGGCGCTGGTGTGCCTGCTGGGCGGTGGCCTGGTCTGGCTGTTCGGGCGCACCAGCCTGCATGTCGGCGCCAGTGGTCTGATCTTCGGCTTGTGGGCGTATTTGCTGGCCCGGGTCTGGTATCAGCGCAGTTTCGCCAGCCTGCTGGTGGCGCTGGTGACATTGCTCGCGTACAGCGGTCTGATCATGGGTTTTGTGCCCATGCCCGGCGTGTCGTTCGAATCGCACATCGCTGGCGCCGTGGCCGGCGTGATCGTTGCCCGGTTGATGCACGCCAGGGCCGATCCGCGCTAAACGGGTTTCTATAGGGCATCCAGTCGATTTCAAGGAGATGCGCAATGAGTTGGTTCAAACGGGTCATGGGCCTGGAAGCGCCCAAACCTTCTGGCAAGCAAGCGGGCTCGGCCAGCGCCTCCAGTCCTCTGGGATTGCGCAGCGGCAATATGCTGTGCCTGGATGCTTCGCTCAAACTCCTGCTGGACGGCCATTCGCAGGTCGATCTGCCCGGTGACGAGAAGGTCTGGGCGGTGGGCGAGATCGATCTTGGTCAGGCCATGACCCTGCGGCGTTTCTATCTGGACGACGAAGACTATTTTCTCCAGGTGCTCAGCAACGGGCCGCTGGCCGAAGATATTCAGGACATCATCCTGTTCGGCTACTACAGCGCCACGCCGATCACCAGCCGTGACGAACTGTTACGGCTGACGGGGCCGTCATCGGAGATTGGCCTGCCGACCTACGAGCACGAAGGCGAAGTGTTCGAGCGCCAGTGGGGCACCGAGACCGGCCAGACCGAGCTCACGCCCATGGATGAGCGCGTGGTCAGCCCTGATAGCACTTACGTGGTCAAACACCTGAGCATGCTGTACGCCCGCGAGACCGGGCTGATCAACCGCCGCGAATTCTTGCTGTTCTCCCTTGAAGAGGACGAAGAGGGCAATATCAGCCTGAGCACGGCGGTTGGCGTCACGCTGCAATCCACCGACATCACCGTTCTATAAGAACGGCTTCACAAGAAAAGGAAATCTTCATGCTCGACGCGCTGCAATTGTCGCTCAATGCCCCGGCGGTATTGGGCTTCATCCTCTACATCCTGGTCGCGGCCCTGCTGTTTGCGGTGTTTCAGTTCATCTATAGCCGGGTCACACCGCACAAGGAATTCGCGCTGATCCGTGAAAACAACAGCGCAGCGGCACTGGCGCTGGGCGGTTCGTTGATCGGTTTCGCCTTGCCGGCCAGCAATATCATCGCCTACAGCATCAGCATTCTGGATGTCGTGGTCTGGGCGCTGATTGCCGCCGTGGTCCAGCTGCTGGCCTTCGGGGCTACCAGCCTGGTGCTCAAGGGCCTGTCGGCGCGGATTGCCAAGGGTGAAATGGCGGCGGCGATCTATGCGGCCAGCGTGGCCATCAGCGTCGGTATGCTCAATGCGGCGTGCATGACGCCTTCGGTCTGAGTCAGGGAGATCACCATGAGACGCAGTTCAGCCAAACTCGTGCTGGTCAGCGCGCTGCCGCTGGCGCTCAGTGCCTGCGGCGACTCGGACGAAAAACCGAATTTCACCGCCAAGACCACATTCAATTCGGTGCAGGAATGCTCCGAGGCCAAGGTGCCGGTGGACGTCTGCTCCGACGCCTACATGGAAGCCCTGGCCGACCACCGCCGCATCGCGCCGGTCTACGATGACAAGGCCTCTTGCGACGCCGATTTCGTGGCCGACTATTGCCAGGTCAACTCCGATGGCAAATACACCCCGAAACTGGGCGGTTTCGAGCTGTCGTTCGCCGGCAATGTGCCGCAACAGACGCTGGACCAGGCCAATCAGCAGATTGCCCAGGCCAACAGCGGCGCCACCAGCAACCTGCTGACCGGCCTGTTGATCGGCCACTTGCTCAGCAATGGCTTTGGCAACAACAGCCGTTATTACGCGCAGCCGGTGTACATGGGCCGCGATGATCGCGGCGGCTATTACAACTCGTCGCTGTACACGCACATTGACCGCGGCAAGACCTTCAGCCGCTCGACTCAGGCGCGCTATAGCTCGGAAAAGACCTACACCAAGTCGACGCTGGGTCGTAACCTCGGTGGCGGCTCGTCGGTGTCTTCGACCGTGTCGCGCGGCGGCTTCGGCAGCCAGGCCACGGCGCGCAGCGGCTGGGGCGGCAAGAGCAGCAGCATCGGCCGTTCCGGCGGTTAAGGGCAGCGCATGAAGCGGATCAGCATCGAAGAACGTCCCGACTGGCGCGCCACCGCCGAGCGTGAAGGTTTTGACTTTCACACCATCGACGGCGAGCGCTATTGGGACGAGCGTCATTACTACCTGTTCAACGAACAGCAGATCACCCGCGACCTTGAGGCGCCGACCCAGGAATTGCACCAGATGTGCCTGGACGCGGTCGCGCGGGTGGTCGACAGCGAGGCGCTGCTCAAGCAACTGGCGATTCCCGAGGCCTTCTACGATCTGATCCGCCACTCCTGGAAAGACGGTCACCGCCATCTTTATGCCCGCTTCGACTTTGCCTACGACGGCACGGGGCCGGCGAAGATGTACGAAATCAACGCCGACACGCCGACCAGCCTGATGGAGGCCGCCGCCTTTCAGTTGTTGTGGCTGGACGAGCAGATCGAGCGTGGCGTGTTGCCGGCGCATGCCAGCCAGTTCAATGCCATCGCCGAGGACCTGGTCACGGCGTTCGCGCCGTTCAAGGGCCCGACACCGTTTTACTTCTCCGCCATGTCCGGCTCTGCCGAAGACCGTGGCACCACCGAATTCATGCGGCGCATGGCCGCGCATGCCGGCATCGACACCCGGCATATCGATGTCGAGGACATTGGTCTGGATAGCCAGGGCCGCTTCGTCGACCTGCAAGGCCGCCCGATCGAGCGCTTGTTCAAGCTGCATGCGTGGGAGCATATCTTCCACGAGCCCTTTGGCCAGCACGTCGCCGCCAGCGGCACGCGCTTTGTCGAGCCGGCCTGGAAAGCGATCTTGAGCAACAAGGGCATTTTGCCGTTGCTGTGGCAGTTCAATGAAGGCCATCCCAACCTGCTGGAATCGTTTGTCGACACAAGCCCGACGCAAGCGGTGCCCAAGGGCTGGGTGCGCAAACCGTTTTTCTCCCGCGAAGGCGCCAATATCGAGATCCGCACGCCGGGTGACGAAGTGATTGCCGAAGACGGCCCGTACACCGATGCGCCTTATATCCTGCAGGCGTATTCGCCGCTGCCCAGGTTTGGTGAGAGCTACACGCTGATAGGTTCGTGGGTGATGGGCGATGTGGCCTCAGGGATCGGTATCCGGGAAGACGACAGCCTGATCACCAAGGACAGCAGCCGCTTTTTGCCGCATGCGGTGATTGATTGACGCTAACGCTCAGAACACGCTGCCTCCCTTAGACGTGCTCTGGTCTGGACAGCGCTCGGAAAATTTCGGAAATGCCACAGATTTACGGCTATAACTTCTGCGAAACGCTACAAATTTACGACTGCTAACGCAGCCGGTCGCGGGTAAACGCGCTCCTACGGGGCTCCGGCGTGTCCGGTATCAGAACAACAACAGGAAGTGGTCCATGAGCGATGCTTTACGGCGGTGTATCTGTCTGCTTGTTGTCTGTCTGGCGCCGGGTTTGCTCAGCGCCGCTGAATCGGAAACCTGGTCCATCGAGTCGAGCAAAGCCGCCAACACCCTGTTGCTGGATGTCGCGCAGGCCGGTGCTCGTCTGGTCGTGGTGGGCGACCATGGCCATATCCTCTATTCCGACGATCAGGGCCTGCACTGGCAGCAAGCCAAGGTGCCGACCCGCCAGTTACTGACGGCGGTGTATTTCGTCGATCAGCAACATGGCTGGGCCGTGGGTCATGATGCGCAGATTCTGGCCAGCAGCGACGGCGGCCAGAGCTGGAGCAAACAGTTCGAAGACCTGAGCCGTGAGGCGCCGCTGCTGGATGTCTGGTTTCAGGACCTGAACACCGGCTTTGCCGTCGGCGCCTACGGTACCTTGTTGACCACGGTTGACGGCGGCAAGCATTGGCAGGATGTCAGCGAGCGTCTGGACAACGAAGACCAGTACCACCTCAATGCCATTGCCGCCGTGCGCGAGGCCGGCCTGTTCATCGTCGGCGAGGCAGGCGGCATGTACCGCTCGCGTGATAACGGTGCCAGTTGGGAAAAACTGCAAAGCCCCTATCAGGGATCGTTGTTCGGCGTGATCGGCACCGCTCATGCACAGACGCTGCTGGTCTATGGGCTGCGCGGCAACCTGCTGCGCTCCAGCGATTTTGGCGACACCTGGAACCGCATCGAGCTGCAGGCCGGGCGCGGGCCGCTGGAAGCCAGCCTGACCGGCGCCGGCCTGTTGGCCGATGGCTCGCTGGTGCTGGTCGGCAATGGCGGCAGTGTGTTGCGCAGCCAGGACGACGGCCAGAGTTTCAAGGTGTTCAATCGTCCTGACCGCATCGCCCTGTCCAGCGTGACCGGCAATGCTCAAGGCCAACTGATTCTGGTCGGGCAGGGCGGCGTACGCGCAGGCCAGGCCAACGGCGCCACACCACAATAAGAAGTCGAACAAGGATGGCAGGCATGACCGAGTCTTCGCATTCCCGGCAGCAGTCCGATGAACAGGCCACATTGCTTGAGCGCCTGATCTTCAATCATCGCCCCACCGTGATCATCCTTTGCCTGCTGGCCAGTCTGGTGCTGTTCTGGCAAGCCTTGCAGGTTCGGCCCTCGACCAGCTTCGAGAAGATGATTCCGCTCGCACATCCCTATATCCAGAACATGCTCACGCACCGTAATGACCTGGGCAACCTGGGCAATACCGTGCGCATTTCGGTGGAGGCCACCGAGGGCGATATCTTTTCGCGGGCATACATGGAAACCCTGCGCGGCATTCATGACGAAGCGTTTTATATTCCCGGCGTCGACCGCTCGGGCCTCAAGTCGCTGTGGAGCCCCAGCGTGCGCTGGACCGAGGTCACCGAAGAAGGCTTTGCCGGCGGCGAGGTGATTCCCAAGACCTATGACGGCTCCGACGACAGCCTGGAGCTTTTGCGCAATAACGTACTCAAGTCCGGCCAGGTCGGGCGGCTGGTGGCCAACGATTTCAGGTCGAGCATCGTTGAGGTGCCGCTGCTGGAAGCCTACCCGGACCCCAACGATCAAGGCACCTTGCTAAGCCTCGACTACCAGCAGTTCTCTCATCAGCTCGAAGAAAAGATCCGCGACAAATACCAGGCGCAAAACCCGCAGATCAAAGTCCACATCGTCGGCTTTGCCAAGAAGGTCGGCGACCTGATCGACGGCCTGTTCATGGTCGTGGCGTTTTTCGCCATCGCCTTTGTCATCACCCTGGTGCTGCTGATCTGGTTCACCCGCTGCATCCGCAGCACCATCGCCGTGCTCAGTACCACGATGATTGCCGTGTTGTGGCAACTGGGCCTGATGCATGTGGTGGGTTTTGGCATCGATCCGTATTCGATGCTGGTGCCGTTTCTGATCTTTGCCATCGGCATTTCCCATGGCGTGCAGAAGATCAACGGCATCGCCCTGCAATCGAGCGAAGCCGACAACGCCCTGACGGCGGCGCGGCGCACGTTCCGCCAGTTGTTCCTGCCGGGCATGATCGCCATTCTTGCCGATGCGGTGGGTTTCATTACCTTGCTGATCATCGACATCGGCGTTATCCGCGAGCTGGCCATCGGCGCCTCGATCGGTGTGGCGGTCATCGTGTTTACTAACCTGATTCTGCTGCCGGTGGCGATTTCCTATGTCGGCATCAGTCGCAAGGCCGTCAGCCGCAGCAAGCAGTACGCGGTGTCGGAACATCCGTTCTGGCGCTTGCTGTCGAACTTTGCCAGCCCCGGCGTGGCCCGTGTTTCTGTGGTCCTTGCCGTGTTGGCCTTTGCCGGCGGGCTCTGGTACAGCCAGAACCTGAAGATCGGCGATCTGGATCAGGGCGCGCCAGAGCTGCGCCCGGACTCGCGCTATAACCAGGACAATGCTTTCATCATCGAGCATTACTCGACCAGCTCGGATGTGCTGGTGGTGATGGTCAAGACGCCGCCCGAAGGCTGCTCGGCCTACGCGACGCTGGAGGCGATGGGCGAACTGGCGTGGAAGATGGAAAATACGCCCGGCGTGCAGTCGACGGTGTCGCTGGTCAACGTGTCGCGCCAGGTGATCAAGGGCATGAACGAGGGCAGCCTGAAATGGGAGACCCTGTCGCGTAACAAGGATGTGCTCAACAGCTCGATTGCCCGCGCCGAAGGCCTGTACAACACCGACTGCTCGCTGGCGCCGCTGATGATTTTCCTCAACGACCACAAGGCCGAAACCCTCGACCGCGCCGTGCAGGCGGTGCAGGCCTTTGCCGATCAACACCAGAACCCCGAGCTTCAGTTTCTGCTGGCGGCCGGCAACGCCGGGATCGAGGCGGCGACCAACCAGGTCATCAAGCAATCGGAGTTTCTGATCCTGCTGCTGGTTTACCTGTGCGTGGCCGGCATGTGCATGATCACCTTCCGTTCGTGGGCGGCCACCTTGTGCATCGTGTTGCCGCTGGTGCTGACCTCGGTACTCGGCAACGCGCTGATGGCGTTGCTGGGCATCGGCGTCAAGGTCGCGACCTTGCCGGTGATTGCCCTGGGCGTAGGCATTGGCGTCGACTACGGCATCTATATCTACAGCCGCCTAGAAAGCTTTCTGCGCGCCGGGCTGCCGTTGCAGGAGGCCTATTACGAAACGCTCAAGTCCACGGGCAAGGCGGTGCTGTTTACCGGTCTGTGCCTGGCGATCGGCGTGTGCACCTGGATCTTCTCGGCCATCAAGTTCCAGGCCGACATGGGGTTGATGCTGACCTTCATGCTGCTGTGGAACATGTTCGGCGCGCTGTGGTTGCTGCCGGCGCTGGCGCGGTTTCTGCTCAAGCCGCAAAGGATGGCCGGCAAGGTCGGCCATTCGCTGTTTTCCCATTGAGTGGCTATCATGGCGACCTTTTCCCGCTACCCCGTGAGTGCTCATGACCACCTCTACCTTCCTGCAAACCCTGCAAGCGACCACCCTGCTTGAAGTCGACGGGCTGTATGCCTCGGACTTCAGCCTTGAAAACGGGCTGCAGATCGAATGCATGGACGGCCGCGCCCGCAAGGTCTGGACCTTCAGCGCCGAGCAAGTGCAGGCTGCCGCCTTTGACGAGTCGCTGCAAAGCTGGGTGATCAACGACGGTGAGTCCGATCACCGCGTGGTCTGCCTGGACGCTTTCAGCCCCAGCGATGACGAGGATGTCGATCTGGATTGATCCAGATCAATCTTTTGTTATCGCTCAACCACTAGACTGACCCGGCGTGCCGACCTTGCTGCTGTGCAGCGGGTCGCCATCGGGCGGTAGGGTGCCTGGATAACCGTTCCAGCCACTACACACGGACGTGCTTGCCTTTTCTTGCCTCGATCACGGGGCAACGACGTTTCATGCCCGGCTCATGCCGGTCGCTGCGCTTCATGAAATCGAGCGAACAAGAAAAACAGGGAGTTTCTATGTCTACCCACGGGTCTTCCCACGGTGCGTTGAGTCGCGCGCGGCTGTTGCCGACTTTTCTGGGCGTATTGCTGATGGTGCTGGGCCTGGTCCAGTTAATGGCCGGCTACAAGCTGGTCAGCCTCGGCGGCTCGTTCTTTTACCTGCTGTCCGGGCTGGCGCTGGCACTGTGCGGGGTCTTGCTGTTGCTGGCCCTGCGCCTGGCGATCTGGCTGTTCACCCTGTGCTTGTCACTGTTCACGGTCTGGTCACTGTGTGATGTGGGCCTTGACCGTCAGCAACTGATGCCGCGCCTGTTCATCTGGTTTCTGATCGGCCTGGTGCTGTTGCTGCCTGTGGTGCGCCAGGGACTCAAACCCATGCGCCGGCCATTCTCGATCGGCCATCTGGTGGTGGCGCTGGCGCTGACCGGTGTTTCCATTGACCCGTTGGCGCAGATCCGCCAGTACCGCCCGGATTATCGAGGGCTGGCAGCGTTGTTTATTCCGAGCATGGACGTGATGCCGCTGGCGCTGGAGGATACGAAGGTGTGGGGGCCTGAGGGGTAGTGTTGAACCTTGGTGAGGATGGCAGTGTCCTGAGTTGAACGTTTTACAATAAAAAGGAGCTCACCATGATCCGCCCATTGCTACCGTGGCTGGCCTTGGCCAGTGCGTTCAGTGTATTCAGCGCGCATGCCCAGGCGGCGCCCGCTGTTGAGTTGCTGGTCGGCACTTACACCCAGGGCGCCAGCCAGGGTATCTATCGCATGGGCTTCGATAGCCAGACCGGGCTGATCGAGATCAAGCCGCGCCAGATCGTGCAGACCGATAACCCGTCCTGGCTGACCTTGTCGCGTGAGGGTAATTACCTGTTTGCGGTCAACGAGAATGGCCCCGGGCAGCGGGATGAGCGGGGCAAGGTCAGCAGCTACGCCATTGACCCGGCCACCCGCGAGCTTACGGCGATCAATCAGGTGGCCAGCCAGAGTGACGAGCCGACCCATTCCAGCCTGAGCCCGGATCAGCGCTTTCTGTTTGTAGCCAATTACGCGGTACAGGCCAAGCCAGGCGGCTTGCTGGCAGTCGTGCCGGTCGGGGAGGGTGCTCAACTGGGTGATGTGGTACAGACACTGGGCCCTAACCCGCCGAGCAAGGTCAACCGCGAGCGCCAGGCTTCGTCGCATGTGCATGCGGTCGTGCCCAGCCCGGAGGGTCGCTATGTGATGGCCGCCGATCTGGGGGCTGACCGGCTGTATGTTTATCGCTATCACCAGAACCGTGCGCAACCGCTTGAGCGCGCTCCGGTGCCTGAAGTGGTGTTGCCCAAGGGCAGCGGGCCGCGGCATTTGCTGTTCAGTCGGGATGGCCGACATGCCTGGCTGACCCTGGAAATGTCGGCGCAGGTGGCGGTGTTCGATTATCAGGACGGTGTCTTTCGTCAGACCCAACTGGTCGACCTGAAAAGCGCTGGTGTGCAGCAAAGCCACGGTGCCAGCGGCCTGCATGCCTCGGCCGACGGGCGTTTTCTGTATGTGGCCAATCGCGGCGATGCCAATCAGTTGCTGGTGTTCAGCATTGATGCGGCCAACGGCACGCTCAAGGAAATCCAGCGGCGTTCGGTGGAGGGGCGTGAGCCACGTGAATTCAGCATCGATCCCAGCGGCCGGTTTCTGTTGATCGCCAACCAGAAAAGCAACCAGATCGTGACCCTGCGCCGCGACCCGCAGACCGGGCAATTGGGCGATATCGTCCAGGCGCTGGATTTCGATTCGCCTTCATCGCTGGTATTTCTGCCGGCGGCGCAGTGAATACTCAGGCTAAAAACCGCTCTGGCCCGCGTGTTACGGGGCCTGCGCTTACTATCAATCACACTGATAGAAGCTAGTGCCACAAAAGATTTTTGCAACAACCGCCTCGGGAGTAAGTTTGATCCATGGCCAACACGGTCCGGAACCTGAAACCACTTCCGAGGAATTACCCATGAACTTCAATATGTTTTCCATCATTGCCGCATCGGCCATCTCTGCCACCGTCGCGCTGCCTGCCAGTGCAAGTTCGGAAGTTGCCGAAAAAAGACTGCACACCACCCAGACCCAGAGCTACACCCCGCAATACCTGCAACAAAGCGCCAACTTCTACGCGGCGCTGGATCACAAAAGCGTTAAATGAAACATCGTTCACAATGAAGCTTTCGCGAGTTTGTTAGCCCACTTTCCTGGCGACCCCTGTCCATTGCGCGACAGACAACGCAGACCTCGTCGGCCAGCATGCTCGCGAAAGCTTCGCCACTGTTTTCAGGTACACCCTTATTTTCGTCATCCCCGCAGGGTACTCTCTGGCGGGGATGTTTTTTTGTGCGAGCAAAAGATTAAACGTTCAGGTTTTTCAGGCATCAATACTAGTGATCGCTGGTATGCAAAGACATGCTTTCTCATGGATCAACCTTTCAAGCACTCTGGTGCCACAGAAAGACGAGGAACCCAAACATGGCCACTGCACTGCTTCATTCGATCAAACAAGGCGCCTGGATTGCCATTGCCTTGTACGTGGTGTTCATTGCTGTGGTCACGGTGACCAGCATGAACCCGACCCTGAGCCCATCGCAGGCGCCCGTCGTGGTGCACAGCGCAGAACCGCCAACGGCGCAGCATGCGACCTGATCGGCACCCATAAAAAACCCCGCACGAGTGCGGGGTTTTTTTATTGCGTCATTTCAGTCGATCAAGCTTGAACGACCGGAATGTTGGCGCTGGCTGCTGCTTCACGGAACTCGGCGATCTGGTCGAAGCTCAGGTAGCGGTAGACGTCCGCTGCCATGGTATCGATCTGCTTGGCGTATTCCATGTACTCCTCGACGGTCGGCAGGCGACCCAGGATCGAGGCAACCGATGCCAGCTCGGCCGAAGCCAGGTAGACATTGGCGCCGTCGCCCAGACGGTTCGGGAAGTTACGGGTCGAGGTCGAGACCACGGTAGAGTTCGGCTCTACACGTGCCTGGTTACCCATGCACAGCGAGCAGCCTGGCATTTCCATGCGCGCGCCGGCCTTGCCGTAGATGCCGTAGTAGCCTTCTTCGGTCAGCTGGTGAGCGTCCATCTTGGTCGGCGGCGACAGCCACAGACGTGTTGGCAACTGGCCTTTGACCTTGTCCAGCAACTTGCCCGCTGCACGGAAGTGACCAATGTTGGTCATGCACGAACCGATGAACACTTCGTCGATCTTCTCGCCCTGTACGGAGGAGAGCAGACGGGCGTCATCCGGATCGTTCGGGGCGCAGAGCACAGGCTCCTTGATGTCCGCCAGGTCGATCTCGATGATCTCGGCGTATTCGGCGTCCGGGTCGGCAGCCAGCAGTTGCGGGTTGGCGATCCAGGCTTCCATCGCCTGAGCACGACGCTCCATGGTCCGCACATCGCCGTAGCCTTCGCTGATCATCCAGCGCAGCAGGGTGATGTTCGATTGCAGGTATTCGGCAATCGGTTTTTCCGGCAGCTTGATGGTGCAACCGGCAGCGGAACGCTCGGCCGAGGCGTCGGACAGTTCGAACGCTTGCTCGACAGTCAGCTCGTCCAGGCCTTCGATTTCCAGGATGCGGCCGGAGAAGGCGTTGATCTTGCCTTTCTTCTCGACAGTCAGCAGACCCTTCTGGATGGCGACGTAAGGGATGGCATGGACCAGATCACGCAGGGTGATACCGGGTTGCATCTTGCCTTTGAAGCGCACCAGGATCGACTCGGGCATGTCCAGCGGCATCACGCCGGTGGCAGCGGCGAAGGCGACCAGGCCGGAACCGGCCGGGAAGGAAATGCCGATCGGGAAGCGGGTGTGCGAGTCGCCGCCGGTGCCGACAGTGTCAGGCAGCAGCATGCGGTTCAGCCAGCTGTGGATGATGCCGTCGCCAGGGCGCAGGGACACGCCGCCACGGGTGCGGATGAAATCCGGCAGGGTGTGGTGGGTGGTGACGTCGATCGGCTTTGGATAAGCCGCAGTGTGGCAGAACGACTGCATGACCAAATCGGCGGAGAAGCCCAGGCACGCCAGGTCCTTGAGTTCGTCGCGGGTCATCGGGCCGGTGGTGTCCTGAGAACCGACGGTGGTCATCTTCGGTTCGCAGTAAGTGCCTGGACGCACGCCTTTGCCTTCCGGCAGGCCGCACGCCTTGCCGACCATCTTCTGCGCCAGGGTGTAGCCCTTGCCAGTATCGACCGGCGCTTCAGGCAGCTTGAACAGGTCGGTCGGGCCCAGGCCCAGTTCGGCACGGGCCTTTTCGGTCAGGCCACGGCCGACGATCAGCGGAATACGGCCACCGGCGCGGACTTCGTCCAGCAATACAGGGGTCTTGAGCTCGAAGGTGGTGATGACTTCTTCGCTGTCGTGCTTGCAGACCTTGCCCTGATGCGGGTAAAGGTCGATCACGTCACCCATGTTGATGTTGGAGACATCGAATTCAATCGGCAGGGCGCCGGCGTCTTCCATGGTGTTGTAGAAAATCGGCGCGATCTTGGTGCCGAAGCAGAAACCGCCGGCACGCTTGTTCGGCACGTACGGGATGTCATCGCCGAAGAACCACAGCACGGAGTTGGTTGCCGATTTACGCGAGGAACCGGTACCGACCACGTCACCTACGTAGGCGACCGGAAAGCCATCGCCGTACATCTGGGCGATCTGCTTCATCGGGCCGATAGAGCCTTGCGCGTCAGGGACGATGCCTTCACGGGCCATTTTCAGCATGGCCAGAGCATGCAGCGGGATGTCCGGGCGCGACCAGGCGTCGGGCGCAGGCGACAGGTCATCGGTGTTGGTTTCGCCGGTGACCTTGAATACGCGCAGGCTGATCTTGTCGGCCAGGGTCGGGCGCTTCTTGAACCACTCGCCATCGGCCCACGATTGCAGCACGGCCTTGGCATTGGCGTTGCCGGCCTTGGCTTTTTCAGCAACGTCGTGGAACGCATCGAACATCAGCAGGGTGTGCTTGAGCTGTTCGGCAGCGACAGCGCTCAGGTCGGCATCGTCGAGCAGTTCGACCAGGGTGGCGATGTTGTAGCCGCCCTGCATGGTGCCCAGCAATTCGGTGGCGCGCTTCTTGTCGATCAGCGGCGAGGTGGCTTCGCCCTTGGCCAGGGCCGACAGGAAACCGGCCTTGACGTAGGCAGCTTCGTCAACGCCTGGTGGAACGCGGTTGGTGATCAGGTCGACAAGGAAAGCTTCTTCGCCAGCCGGGGGATTTTTCAGCAGCTCGACCAGGCCTGCAGTTTGTTCGGCGTTAAGCGGCTGGGGCACGATGCCCTGGGCGGCACGCTCTTCGATATGTTTACGGTAGGCTTCAAGCACAGTATTACCCTCATCAGTGGTCCCAAATAGGGTGTCCGGGACGCTCATCCAGAAATTTTCCGTAGCCTGCGCATGTGAGTGCTTTTTGAGCACCCTGGCCAGGCTGACGGCAATTCCTTACGAAGCTGTTTTCAAAGTTTTACGCCTGCTGAACGGCTGGTGGGACAGTCGGTCGGCCATTCGTGATGAGGGAATGGCCGGGCCGACACCGGACGGCTGGAAAACTTGACTGTGCTCGTGACGCTTTGAAAACAGCTTCCGACGGACATTGGCGCCTTAAAAGGCCCGGTGATTCTACGGCAAAACTTCGGTAAAGGTAAGTTAGGCCCTACATCTTCTGGGGTGACCCTGGTTAGACAAAGGGCTAACATGGCCCCTCGTTCCACCAGTTGCTGCCCGCCGCTCATGCCAGATCAAATCATCAAGACGCCGTGCATCGGCCTTTGCTCCACTGTCTTTGGCGACCGTGTGTGCCGGGGTTGCAAGCGTTTTCACCATGAAATCGTCAACTGGAACGCCTACAACGAAGACGAGAAACGCGCCGTGTGGATGCGCCTCGAGCAGTTGCTGGTGCAGGTCATGACCGCCAAGCTCGAAGTGTTCGATGCCGAAAAACTGCGTGCGCAACTCATCCAGCGCAAGATCCGCTTTGTCGCGCACCAGTCCGAATATTGCTGGGCCTACCAGCTGATCGCCCGTGGCGCGCGGGTCATCAACCAGGTCGAGGCTTATGGTTTTGTGCTGCTGCCGGAGTTTCGTGACTGGGCCCTGCCGGATTTGCGCGACGCCATCGACCGCGAGTTTTTCCTGCTGTCCGATGCCCATTACGATCGCTATATCGCCCCGTCCTTTTTGCGCGAAGCACTGGGCACCTGACCCTGTAGCAACCCTTCCAGATGCTCGATGATCGCCTCGGTCTTGAGCACCAGCACGTCGCTTTCCAGCGTGTCGAGCACGACTTCGGCGGTATTGCCGATCAATACGCCGGAGATTCCGGTGCGGGCCACCGTGCCGATCACGGTCACCGCGGCATCGAGCCTGTGTGCCATCTGCGGGATCAGCACCTCGGCGGGCCCTTCAGTGATGTGCAACTGCTCATCGGGAATGTCGAAACGGCGCTGAAAGTCGCCGCACTGTTGCCGGTAGCGGGCCTCGATACTGTTTTTGAGTTCGGAGACGACATCATCGGCCGCCAGCATTGGCGAAGGGTGCGAACTGATCACATGCAACTCGCCCTTGGCCAGCAGCGCAATGGCATAGCCGTGATCGACAATCGCTTCATGCAGGGCCAGGTGCTGCGCCTCGCCATTACCGACATCCACCGCCGCCAGCACCACGCCGCCGGCCCAGGGCCGTGAAGTCTTGACCATCAACACCGGGCTTGGGCAGTAGCGCAGCAGTTTCCAGTCGTCGGGGGCGAGCAGGGCTTTCTTCAGCGGATTGTCGGGCCAGTGCTGCTTGATCACCAGGCCACAGCCCCTGGCCTGCTGGACCTTGATAATGGTCTTGTGGGTCGAGTCTTCCCAGTCCTGCTGGGCGCTGACGCTAAAGCCTTCCTTTTCCAGCGTGCGCTTGTGCTCGGTCAGCCATTGGGTGTGCGGCTGCTTGCGGTCACAGACCAGCAGGTGCAAATGCGCCTGTGTAACGCCTGCGATCAGGCGTGCGCGCTTGAGCGCCAGGCTATCGGGCCGGTCGGGGTCGAGAACCACCAGGATGCTGCGGACCGATTGCATGATGTTGCCCTCTACAAGCACGGTGTGTGCGAGTTCACTATAGCCGCCGCTGGCGGGGCTTGATCCTGATCAGCGTTTTTGTGTCGCCCGCTGTGCGCACCGCTCGTATAATGCGCCGCTTTGCCCAGTCGTCCTCGTGAGCCTATGTACCCGATCCCTGAAATCGAAGCCTTCTTGCTGTGCCGCACCCCCGACGCCTGGGTGCAGGCGGCACTGCGTAACCTGGATATCCTGCTGATCGACCACGCCAACAACGAAAAGAAGGCGGCCGGCGCGGCGTTTCAGTTCATGTTCCAGTACAACGACAAGTTCGATCTGCAGGCCAAGATGTCGCGTCTGGCGCGTGAAGAACTGCGCCACTTCGAGCAGGTCATCAGCCTGATCCGCAAGCGCCATATCCCCATGGCCAACATCAGCTCGGCGCGCTACGCCGGGGCTTTGCGCAAACGGGTGCGTAACCACAACCCTTATCGACTGACCGATGCGCTGATCGTCGGCGCCATCGTCGAGGCGCGTTCGTGCGAGCGCTTTGCCGCCTTGGTGCCGCACCTGGACGAAGAACTGTCGAAGTTCTACGCCAGCCTGCTCAAGTCCGAATCGCGGCATTTTCAGGACTACCTGAAGCTGGCCTATGCCTACGGCGAGAAGGCTGATGTCGATGCCAAGATCGAAGAAATTCGTCAGGCCGAGCGCGAACTGATCGAAAGCCCGGATGAGGATTTCCGCTTCCACAGCGGCGTGCCGATCGCGGCATAAGCCGCCCGGATTCACCCAGAACGACCGCCTCGCCGCCGGTCGTTTTTTTATGCCCTATTAATAAGCACGCTAACGAAAGCTTTGACATTAGCTGCTCAGGCAGTAATATTTTGCAATAACTGCCTAAGCAGCTTTTTCGGTGATCAATTGAAACATTTCTCGGCGGACAACTTCGATTCCAGCCTTATCGGCTTGCTGGTCGGGCGCACCAACGCCCTCAAGGACCGCATGCTGGATAAATACCTGGTGCCTTATGACCTGACCTTTGCCCAGTTCAAGGTGCTGATCATCATTGCCCAGTTTTCCTCCGACACCCCGGTTGAACTGTGCCGGCACCTGTCGCTGGACAGCGGCTCGATGACCCGCATGCTCGATCGCCTGGAACTCAAGGGTCTGGTGGTGCGCAGCCGCTCGGCCGCCGACCGGCGCCAGGTCAAAGTGGTGCTGACCGAGAAGGGCCAGACCATTGCCGACCTGTTGCCGAGCATCGGCGCCGATGCCATGAATGACACCTTTGCCGCTCTCGATGCGCAAGAAATCGACACCCTGCAACGTATTCTCACCAAGGTGCTGGTGGCCGCCGATGACCACATCACCCTGACGCGCCTGAGCTTCAAAGCGGTAGGTGGCAAATGAACAGGCGTCTAAGCGCACTCATGCTCGGCATCACGCTGGGCCTGGCCGGTTGCGCCAGTTACAAAGGCTTGCAGCCCGAGAGCCAGCGCCTCGAAGCCGAACACCTGCAAGCGGCCGCCAGCCTGCGCGACATTCCGTTGTCGGCGGCGGCCTGGCCCCGGGACGACTGGTGGAAAGGGCTGGGCGATGCGCAGCTCGACCAGTTGATTACCGAGGCCTTGCACGATAGCCCGGACATGCAGGTTGCCAGCGCCCGTGCGCACCAGGCCATGGCCGCCGCCTATGCCGCCGACGCCTCGCGCATGCCCGAGGTCGACGCCAACGCCAGCGTGACCCGATCCCGACTGGCGCGTGATCAAGACCCGTTGGGGCAGGGCGCGCGCTACAGCACGCTGCGCTCGTTGGGGCTCAATTTCAGTTACACCTTCGACTTGTGGGGCGGCCAGCGCGCCAATTGGGAAGCCGCACTGGGTCAGGCGCGCGCAGCCGAGGTCGACCGTCAGGCCGCCCGCCTGACGCTGGCCACCGATGTCGCACGCGCCTACAGCCAGCTCGCTCAGGCCCATGTGGTGCGTGATCTGGCCGCTGAAGACCTGCAACGCACGCGCAAAATGCTCGACCTGGGCAACAAGCGCCTGAGCTCCGGCATCGACAGCCAGTACCAGTATCAACAGACCCAGAGTCTGGAAGCCGGCGCCCAGGAAGCCATGCTCGACGCCGACAAGCGCCTGCGCAGTGCGCAAATCACCTTGGCAGTGCTGCTGGGCAAAGGACCGGATCGCGGCATCAGCCTGACCCGCCCTAATGTGCTGACGCCGGCCGTGGCGGCGCTGCCGTCGTCGTTGCCTGCCGAACTGCTGGGCCGTCGCCCGGACCTGGTGGCAGCGCGCTGGCGGGTCGAAGCCGCCGGCAAGGGCATCGAGGCGAGCAAGACGCGCTTTTACCCCAACCTCAATCTCAGCGCCGCGGCCGGCACCGAGTCGCTGCTGGGCGATGCACTGTTCGGCAACGCCAGCCGCTTCTTCAATATTCGTCCCACGGTGTCGTTGCCGTTGTTCGATGGCGGTCGCCTGCGCGCCGATCTAGATGCGCGCGACGCCGATTACGAGCTGGCCGTGGCGCAGTACAACAAAACCCTGGTGGCAGCACTGGGCCAGGTCAGCGATGACATCGGCCAGTTGCGTGACATCGACGGCCAGATCAAGGCCCGGCAACAGGCCACCGACATTGTCCGCCGTTCGTTCGACACCGCCACCGAGCGCTATGGCGCCGGCATCGGCAACTACCTCGATGTGCTGAGCAACGAGCAGCAACTGCTGCAATCGCAACGCCAGCTGGCCGACCTGAATGCCGAACGCATCGACCTCTCGATCCGCCTGATGCAGGCCCTGGGCGGCGGTTTTGTCGACGATCGATCCCCTGATGCTAAACCCCAGGCTCCAACCGCTTCGCAGACTACAAGGTAATCACCATGGCCACTGACGCTCCCGAATCTTCATCCGCCACCACTGCCAGGGATCAGGGCTCCGGCAAGCGCAAATTCCTGTTGCTGGGCCTGGCTGCGCTGGTGATTGCCGGCGGCCTGGGCGCCTGGGCCTGGCACGAACTGTATGGCCGTTGGGGCGAAAGCACCGACGACGCCTACGTGAACGGCAACGTGGTGGAAATCACCCCGCTGACCACCGGCACCGTCATCAGCATTGCCGCCGATGACGGCGATCTGGTCCGCGAAGGCCAGGTATTGCTCAAGTTCGACCCCAGCGACGCGCAAGTCGGCCTGCAAAGTGCCGAGGCCAATCTGGGCAAGGTCGTGCGCCAGGTGCGCGGCCTGTACAGCAATGTCGACGGCATGAAGGCGCAATTGGCGTCCCAGCGCGCCGCCGTGCAAAAGGCGCAGGACAACTACACGCGGCGGCGCAATCTGGCGGCCAGCGGGGCGATCTCGCAAGAGGAGTTGTCGCACGCCAAGGACGATCTGGTCAGCGCGCAAAGCGCTCTGAACAACGTTCAGCAACAACTGGCCAGCACTGTGGCGCTGGTCGATGACACAGAAATTTCTTCGCACCCTGACGTCAAGGCCGCCGCTGCACAGCTGCGTCAGGCCTGGCTGGCCAACGCGCGCACCACGCTGGTGGCGCCGGTGACCGGTTATGTGGCCAAGCGCAATGTGCAACTGGGCCAGCGCGTGCAGCCGGGCACCGCGACCATGGCGGTGATCCCGCTGGACCAGCTGTGGATCGATGCCAACTTCAAGGAGACCCAACTGGGCAAGATGCGCATCGGCCAGCCGGTGGAAATCCACGCCGACTTGTACGGCAGTGACGTGACCTACAGCGGCACCATCGACAGCCTCGGCGCCGGCACCGGCAGCGCGTTTGCCTTGCTGCCGGCACAGAACGCCACCGGCAACTGGATCAAGATCGTCCAGCGCGTACCGGTGCGCGTTCATATCAACCGTGACGAACTGGCC
This sequence comes from Pseudomonas sp. HP_08, assembly GCF_055284095.1. Taxonomy (NCBI): domain Bacteria; kingdom Pseudomonadati; phylum Pseudomonadota; class Gammaproteobacteria; order Pseudomonadales; family Pseudomonadaceae; genus Pseudomonas; species Pseudomonas sp. HP_08. The sequence continues at coordinate 68,557 of NZ_JBTOQC010000004.1, forward strand.
AGCCACCCGCTGCGCATCGGCCTGTCGACCACCGTCGATGTCGACCTGCACGACCAGAGCGGCCCGGTACTGGCCCAGCAACCGCCCAAACAGGCAAGCTTCAGCACCTCGGTGTATGACGAGCAACTGGCCGAGGCCGATGCGGTGATCGCCCGGCTGATTCACGAAAACAGCGCCGCTGGCGGCAAGACGGCGGCGCTGCGCTGATGAGCCAGAACGCTCCCGCTTCATTCACGCCGCCGAGCCTGCTGATGTGCACCATCGGCCTGTCGCTGGCGACCTTCATGCAGGTGCTCGACACCACCATCGCCAACGTGGCCTTGCCGACCATTTCCGGCAACCTGGGCGTGAGTTCCGAGCAGGGCACCTGGGTCATCACCTCGTTCGCGGTGAGCAACGCCATCGCCTTGCCGCTGACCGGCTGGCTGAGCCGGCGCTTCGGTGAGGTCAAGCTGTTCATCTGGGCCACGCTGCTGTTCGTGCTGGCTTCGTTTTTGTGCGGCATCTCGCAGTCGATGCCGGAGCTGGTCGGTTTCAGGGTGCTGCAAGGCGTGGTCGCCGGGCCCTTGTACCCGATGAGCCAGACCTTGCTGATCGCCATTTATCCACCGGCCAAGCGCGGCATGGCGCTGGCGCTACTGGCGATGGTCACGGTGGTGGCGCCCATTGCAGGGCCGATTCTCGGCGGCTGGATCACTGACAGTTACAGCTGGCCGTGGATCTTCTTCATCAATATCCCGATTGGCCTGTTTGCCGCTTTTGTGGTCAAGACGCAAATGGCCAAGCGACCGGTGAACACCAGTCGCCAGCCGATGGACTATATCGGCCTGTTGACCCTGATCATCGGCGTCGGCGCCTTGCAGGTGGTGCTCGACAAGGGCAACGACATGGACTGGTTCGAGTCGGACTTCATCGTCTTTGGCACGTTGATTTCGGTGGTCGCGCTGGCGGTGTTCGTGATCTGGGAAATGACCGATCGCCATCCGATCGTCAACCTGCGGCTGTTCGCCTACCGCAACTTCCGTATCGGCACGATCGTGCTGGTGTGTGGCTATGCCGGGTTCTTCGGCATCAACCTGATCCTGCCGCAATGGCTGCAGACACAGATGGGCTACACCGCGACCTGGGCAGGCCTGGCCGTGGCGCCGATCGGTATCCTGCCGGTCTTGATGTCGCCGTTCGTGGGTAAATACGCGCACCGTTTCGACCTGCGCCTGCTGGCCGGGCTGGCATTTCTGGCGATGGGCCTGTCGTGCTTCATGCGCTCCGGCTTCAACAGCGAAGTCGACTTTGCCCATGTGGCGCTGGTGCAGATGTTCATGGGCATTGGCGTGGCGCTGTTCTTCATGCCGACCCTGACCATCCTGCTGTCGGACCTGCCGCCGCAACAGATCGCCGACGGCTCGGGCCTGGCGACCTTCCTGCGCACGCTGGGCGGCAGCTTTGCGGCGTCACTGACCACCTGGATCTGGATTCGCCGTGCCGATCAGCACCATGCGTACTTGAGCGAGCACATCAGCACCTTCGATCCGGTCACCCGCCAGACCCTCGACAGCCTGGGCGGTGCCAGCCCGCAGGCCTATGCGCGGCTGGAACAGACCCTCAACAGCCAGGCCTACATGATGTCGACGGTGGATTATTTCTACATGCTGGCCTGGCTGTTCATGGGGCTGATCCTGCTGGTATGGCTGGCCAAACCACCGTTTACCGCCAAGGCGGGCCCGGCGGCACAGGGCGGGCATTGATCAATAAACCCCGCCATCACGGGTCGGTGCCGGAGCGTCCTTGAAGGTTGCGGCCAGCGTTTGCAGGCCGCGCATCAGCACCGTGGTGTCGACACCGACCGCCACGAATTTTGCGCCCAGCTCGATATAGCGCCGCGCCAGTTTCTGGTCGGCGCTTAATATGCCCGCCGCCTTGCCGGCCTTGCCGATGCGCACAATCGCGTCTTCAATCGCGGCCTGCACTTCGGGGTGACCGGGGTTACCGCGATGGCCCATCGCAGCGCTCAGGTCGGCCGGTCCGATGAATACGCCATCCACGCCGTCCACCGCCACGATGGCGTCCAGATTGGCCAGGCCTTCGAGGTTTTCGATCTGCACCAGCAGGCACATCTGCTCATCGGCTTTATCGAGATAGCCGGGAATGGTGTTCCAGCGCGAAGCCCGCGCCAGCGCGCTGCCGACCCCGCGCACGCCGCTGGGCGGGTAGTGGATGGCACGCACCAGCTCACGCGCCTGCCCGGCGCTTTCGACCATCGGCACCAGCAGCGTCTGGGTACCGATGTCGAGAATCTGCTTGATCAGCGCGGTATCACCGATCACCGGACGAATCACCGCCTGGCTCGCATACGGCGCCACCGCCTGCAACTGGCCCAGCAGGCCGCGCAGATCATTGGGCGCATGCTCGCCGTCGATCAACAGCCAGTCGAACCCGGCATTGGCGGCAAGCTCCGCACAATACGGATCGGCCAGACCCAGCCACAACCCGATCTGCGCCGGGCCGGATATCAGGCGTTGTTTGAAAGTATTGATGGGCATATCCATTGTTCACTCCTGAAATATAACCCCCCCGTAGGAGCGCGCTTGCCCGCGACGGAGTGCGCTAGCGCTCGCAAAATCTCGGAAACGCCACACATTTACGACTGCTAACGCAGCCGGTCGCGGGCAAGCGCGCTCCTACCGGGGGAGGTGATTCAAATAAACCGACAGGCGATGCTGCCGAGCTGGTCGTAGTCGACGTGGAAGGTGTCGCCGGGGTTGGCCGCCACCGGGCGGGTGAACGAGCCGCCGAGGATGATCTGCCCGGCTTCAAGGGTGACGTCGTACGGCGCCAGTTTGTTCGCCAGCCACGCCACGCCCTTGGCCGGGTGGTTGAGTACGGCAGCGGAGACGCCGGACTCTTCGATCACGCCGTTGCGGTACAGCACCGCAGGCACCCGGCGCAGGTCGATGTCGTTGGCGCGTACCGGGCGGCCGCCCATGACCACGCCGGCATTCGCGGCGTTGTCGGAGATGGTGTCGAACACCTTGCGGGTGACCTGGGTCTGCGGGTCGACCTGCTGGATACGCGCATCGATGATTTCCAGCGCCGGCACCACCCATTCGGTGGCGTCCAGCACATCGAAGATCGTCACGTTCGGGCCCTTGAGCGGCTTGCCGAGGATAAACGCCAGCTCCACTTCAACGCGCGGCACGATGAAGCGGTTGAACGGGATATCGGTGCCTTCGTCGAAGAACATGTCGTCGAGCAGGGCGCCGTAATCGGGTTCGGTAATGTTGGAGGACACCTGCATGGCGCGTGAGGTCAGGCCGATCTTGTGGCCGACCAGCTTGCGCCCGTCACGGATCTTGCGCTCGACCCAGGCGCGCTGGATGGCGTAGGCGTCGTCGATGGTGATGTCGGGGTATTGCAAGGAAAACTGGCCCACCTGCTCGCGGGAGCGTTCGGCCTGGTCGAGCCGTTCGGCGGCTTGCTGGATGAGGTTTTTATCGAGCATCGGAGGCGTTCCTTATTGCGGATTGACGATGGCGGCGGGGGTGCGCATGACCAGCAGGCCGCCCAGGGCGATCAGCAGGGCCAGCACATAAAGGGCCAGGCTGGCGCTGTGGGTGGTGTCGCGCATCCAGCCGATCAGGTAGGGCGCGAGAAACGAGGCGATGCTGCCGAACGAGCTGATCAGGCCGATGCCGGCTGCTTGAGTACCGCTCGACAGGAACGCCGGCGGCAGTTGCCAGAACATCGGCAAGGCAGCGCTGGCGCCCATGCCGGCGATGATCAGCGCGGCCAGCACCGCAAGGCCGTTACCCGGCGCGATGCCGGCGGCGGCAATGCCGAAGGCGCACATCAACAGCGGCACGCACAGGTGCCAGCGGCGTTCGCGATGACGGTCCGAAGAGCGGCCGCAGGCGAGCATGAAAAATACCCCGGCCAGGTACGGAATGGCGCTGAGCAAGCCGACCATGCTGTCGCGGGCGATGCCGGCGCCGTGGATCAGGGTCGGCATCCAGAACGCTAATGTGTTGACCGCGAGCATCACCGCAAAGTAGACCGCCACCAGCAGCCAGACATGGCCGTCGCGCAGAATGCCGGCGAACGAGGTGATGGTCTTGCGCTGCTCTTCGGCGTGCAGTTCCTCGCCCAGACGGGCTTTCTGTTCGTCGCTCAGCCAGTTCACTTGCTCGAAGCGCTCCGGCAGCACGCGCCAGACCAGCAGGCCGAGCAGCACCACCGGCGAGCCTTCAAGCAGAAACATCCACTGCCAGCCGCGCAGGCCGCCGGCATTGTTGAGGCCCTCCAGAATCATCCCGGACAACGGCCCGCCGATCACGCCGGCCATCGGCACGGCAATGGCGAACAGCGCGGTGATCTGTGCCCGGCGCCCGGCCGGGTACCAGCGGTTCAGGTACACCAGAATGCCGGGGAAGAAACCCGCCTCGGCGACCCCCAGCAGAAAGCGCAGGGTGTAGAAACCACTGGCGCTTTCGACCAGCAGCATGCCGGTGGACATCACGCCCCAGACCACCATCAGCGTGGCAATCCAGCGCCGTGGCCCGATGCGGTCCAGGGCCAGGTTGCTCGGCACGCCGAACAGCGCATAAGCGACGAAAAACAGCCCGGCACCCAGGCCATAAACCGTATCGCTGAAGTGCAGGTCGGTGCTCATCTGCATCTTGGCAAAGCCGATGTTGATGCGGTCCAGATGGGCGAACAGGTAACACACCAGCAGCAACGGCATCAGCCGCCAGGTCACGGTGCGGTGGGTTGAATCGCTGACGGCACGAGGCGTGTCGAGTGTCGAGACAGGGAGAACAGTGCGCATGATCTTGTACTTTTTATGGGTGAAACTGCACAGGGAAAAGCTACGTCTGCGTTATGTGTTACACCGCGTCGCAGGACCGGCTTTAGCCGGGAACGGTATCGCTGCGATTCCCGACTGAAGTCGGTCCTACGTGTATTCCAACACGCGATTGGGGCATAACACAGGAGCCGCCGGGTTCAGGTGTTCTTGTTGAACAGCGGATGCAGGCTGCTGTGTTTACCGTCGTAGACCTGACCGCCGCTTTCGTCGATCTGCAAGGTGATGCCCAGCGGGCGTTGCTGCACGATCGGGTCCAGATGCGTTTTCAGTACCGCCAGCAGGCTGTCGCCCACCGTCTTGTGTACCGCCGCACTGCGGCCTGCGGCCATGCGCAGGTTGGCGTAAATGAATCCGTAGTCACCTTTGCCGTCGGCCACCGCGCTGTGGGCGGCGGGGTAGGCCAGCACGCGGGTGCCGCCGGTGGGAAACACGGCCTTGCCGCTGTCGTCACGCTGTTCCAGCATGGCGTCGGCCAGCGCACGGCACAGGCCGGTCATGTCGGCGTCGCGTTCCAGGTCCTGGGTGTAGAGCAGTACCAGATGAGGCATGGTGGTGGTCTCCATAAGGTGGTTTTACAACCGGCTGCCATTACAATCGGCTGCCATTACAGCCGACTGCCATTACAACCGACTGGTAGAAACCACGGCTGCCGGGTTGGCGGCCTGTGCTGCCGGGATGGCCGAGCCGTCCTGCGGGGTCACCGGGAACAGGGCGTTTATCTGCCCGGTGCCCGAGGAGCCGAAGTAGGGCGTGAGCACTTCGACGTTGCCGTCGTAGTTCGACCAGCCCAGCGCGCCGAGCAGCATCGCGGTGTCATGCATGAAGCCTTCACCGTGACCCTTGGCGGCGTATTCGGGCAGCATGCCGCAGAACTCCGGCCACTCGGCGTTCTCCCACATCTTCACTACACGGTGATCGAGGGTCTCCAGGAACGGGCTCCAGACCTTGGTCGAGAAGTCCGGCGCCTGGCCGTTCTGGGCAAAACGGTGGGTCAGCGAGCCGCTGGCCAGAAACGCCACCGTGCCGTCGTAGTGATCCTCGACCGCCTTGCGCATCGCCCAGCCCAGGCGCGCGCTGTCGTTGAGGTAGTGCGAAGTACACAGCGCCGAGACCGAAATCACCTTGAAGTGCTGGTCCTGGTTCATGTAGCGCATCGGCACCAGCGTGCCGTATTCCGGACCGAGGGTGGTGGCGTGGTGGGCCATGGTCTCGACATTGAAACGGTTGCACTCTTCGGCCAGCAACAGGCCCAGCTCCTTGTTGCCCGGAAACTCGTACTCCATGTTGCTGATGAAATGCGGCAGCTCGTTGCTGGTGTACACGCCCTTGTAATGCGGGCCGCACAGCACGTGGTAATTGGCATTGACCAGCCAGTGAGTGTCGAACACCACAATGGTGTCCACGCCCAGTTCGCGGCAACGCCGACTGATCTCGTAATGGCCGTCGATGGCCGCCTGACGAAAGCCCTGGCGCGGGCCTGGCAATTCAGACAGGTACATCGACGGAACGTGAGTGATCTTGGCAGCTAAAGCGAGTTTGCCCATGGTGCTTCTCCGATTGTTCTTATTAACGCCCCCCCTGTAGGAGCGCGCTTGCCCGCGACCGAGTGCGTAGCGCTCGCAGAAATTGATTAAACGCCACAAATTTACGACTGCTACGCAGCCGGTCGCGGGCAAGCGCGCTCCTACACAGGTCGGTGTCCGCAGGCCAGGCCAGTTTTAGATCCCCCAACGCGGGATGTGGTGGCTGCCCATGGATATACACACGTTCTTGATCTCGGCAAACACCTCGAAGCTGTACTGGCCACCTTCGCGACCGGTGCCAGAGCCTTTGACGCCGCCGAACGGCTGGCGCAGGTCGCGTACGTTCTGGCTGTTGATGAACACCATGCCCGCTTCGATGCCGTAGGCCAGGCGGTGGGCCTTGCCGATGTCCTGGGTCCAGATGTAGGAAGCCAGTCCGTATTCGGTGTCGTTGGCCAGTTGCAGCGCTTCGGCTTCGTCCTTGAACGGGATCAGGCAGACCACCGGGCCAAAGATTTCTTCCTGGGCGATGCGCATCTTGTTGTTCACATCGGCGAACACGGTGGGCTGGATGAACTGCCCGCGAGCCAGGTGCGCCGGCAAATTGGCCGGACGTTCCAGACCGCCGGCCAGCAGGGTCGCGCCTTCTTCCAGGCCGATCCTGATGTAGCCGGTGACCTTGTCGTAGTGGGCCTGGGTGATCATCGAGCCTACTTGAGTTTTCGGGTCCTGCGGGTCACCGACAATCAGGCGTTTGGCGCGGGCAGCGAATTCGGCAACGAATTGCGGGTACACGCTTTCCTGAATGAAGATCCGGCTGCCAGCGGTGCAGCGCTCACCGTTCAGCGAGAAGATGGTGAACAGTGCGGCGTCCAGCGCGCGCTCAAGGTCGGCGTCTTCAAAGATCAGTACCGGTGACTTGCCGCCCAGTTCCATCGAGTACTTTTTAAGGCCGGCGGTCTGCATGATCTTCTTGCCGGTGGCGGTGCCGCCGGTGAACGAAATGGCGCGCACATCGGGGTGGCGAACCAGCGCGTCGCCGGCGGTGGCGCCGTAGCCCTGAATCACGTTGAGCACACCATTGGGAATACCGGCCTCGACCGCAAGGCGGCCCAGCTCGTTGGCAGTCAGCGGCGACAGCTCGGACATCTTCAGCACCGCCGTGTTGCCCAGCGCCAGGCATGGCGCGGTCTTCCAGGTGGCGGTCATGAACGGCACGTTCCACGGCGACACCAGACCACACACGCCCACCGGCTGGTACAGGGTGTAGTTGAGCATCTGGTCGTCGACCGGGTAGCTGTGGCCGTCCATGCGTGTGCAGACTTCAGCGAAGAAATCGAAGTTGTGCGAGGCACGCGGGATCAGCACGTTCTTGGTCTGGTGAATCGGCAGGCCGGTGTCCAGCGTCTCCAGCTCGGCCAGGTGCGGCACGTTCTGGTCGATCAGTTCGCCGAGCTTGCGCATCAAGCGTGCGCGTTCCTTGGCCGGGGTGTTGGCCCATTTCGGGAACGCCTCCTTGGCCGCTGCAACCGCCTGGGCCACTTCTTCGGCGCCGCCGCTGGCGACTTCGCCAATGGCTTCACCGGTGGCCGGGTTGTAGTTGACGAACACGTCTTTGCTTTCGACCTCACGGCCATTGATCCAGTGCTTGATCATGCGGTTCACGCCTCTTGTTGTTGGGTTTGCAGGGCGAAGAACTCCGCTTCGCTGACAATACGGTTGACCAGACGGCCCACGCCTTCGACTTCCACCACCACTTCATCGCCTGGCACCACATCGGCCAGGCCTTCGGGCGTACCGGTGGCGATCATGTCGCCCGGTTGCAGGGTCATGAAGCCGGACAGGTATTCGATCAGGAAGGGGATGTCGAAAATCATGTCTTTGGTGCTGCCTTCCTGTTTCAGCTCACCGTTGATCCAGGTGCGCAGCTTCAGGTCGGAGGTGTCCGGCACATCGCTGACATCGACGATGAACGGGCCGACCGGCGTGGTCGCGTCGCGGTTTTTCACCCGCAGGTTGGGCCGGTAGTAGTTCTCGAGGTAGTCACGGATGGCGTAGTCGTTGCACACCGTGTAGCCGGCCAGGTACTCAAGCGCGTCCTCACGCTTGACGTTACGCGCGACCTTGCCGATCACCGCCACCAGCTCGCACTCGTAGTGCATGTACCTGACGTTGTCCGGGCGCCAGGTGACCTGGTTGTGGCCGGTGTAGGTGCCGGGCGATTTGACGAAGGCCAGCGGCTCGGTCGGCGGCGCGAAGGCCAGTTCCGCGGCGTGATCGGCGTAGTTAAGCCCTAAGGCAAACATGTTGCCGGTGGCCGGAGGCAGCCACTGCACCTGGTCCTCGGCAATCAGTCGGCCATCGGCCAGGCGTACGGCCAACGCTCCGGCATCGCCGGCTTCGACGGTGACGGCATGCACCTGGCCTTCAAAACCAATGCGGGCGTGTTTCATGGGCGCGACTCCTCGGCGACGATGCTGTTGCTCAAGCGGCCGAGGCCGGTGATCTCGACCGTCACGCGGTCGCCGGGGACCACGTCGACGCGGCCTTCGGGAGTGCCGGTGATCAGCACATCGCCTTCGTGCAGGGTCATGAATTCACTGATTTCAGCAATCAGTTGCTGAACATTGCGCACCCAGTTGGCCGTGGTGTTCTCTTGGCGCAGTTCATCGTTGACGAACAGCTTGAGGGGCAACTGACCGGGGTCTTGAACCTGATCGGCGGGCACCAGTTCAGGGCCCAGTGCGCAGAAGCCGTCACGGCATTTGGCTTTGACGGCAGGGCGGTAATAGCTGTCTTCCGGCAGGCTGAATTCATTGACGATCACGTAACCGGCCACATGCGCCAGAGCGTCGGCCTGGCTGACCCGGCTGGCGGATTTACCGATCACCACGCCCAGCGCCGGCCCCGGTTGCAGGCGCTCGATGCCCGCCGGATAGACCACCGCACCGTCATGGCTGTTGCGGGTGTTGGGGGTCTTGATGAACAGCACCGGTTTGACCGGCGGCTGCTGATAGGGCGCTTGGGCAAATTCGGCGAGGCGTTGCTCCAGCAAGCCCTGGTAGTTCAGCGCTACGCCGAACAGGGTGCCGTTGGCAACGTCGTGCAGGGCACGGCTCATGCTTTTCTCCTGGCGGTGACCTGACAGCGGCTGCCGGGTCGGTGATTTTGTTAATGTGTTAACTTTATAAGTTAAGATGTTAACGATCGTCAAGTGCGAAGCGCAGCGACGCTGTTCGAACCCTGAAAAAAGGCGGACCATAGGCCCAGGCTTGATGCCCGCGAAGAACAAGAACGACAAGAAAGAGAGCCATCCGATGAACGATCGACAGCCGATCCCTAACATCAACATTGGCAAGGTCTACGACCAGCGCTACAGCGACGCCGAGGTGCACTACGACAAACTCGGCAACCTGGCCGGCTTTTTCGGTCGCAACATGCCGGTGCATCGCCATGACCGTTTCTTTCAGGTGCACTACGTCAACAGCGGCACAGTGCGGGTGTATCTGGACGACCAGCAGTACGTCGAATCCGGGCCGATGTTTTTCTTGACGCCGCCCACCATCCCGCACTCGTTCGTCACCGAGCCCGACAGCGACGGCCATGTGCTGACTGTGCGTCAGCAGCTTGTGTGGGCACTGATCGAAGCCGACCCGACGCTGGCGCCCGGTGCGCAATTGCCGGCCGCCTGTGTAGCGTTGTCGCGGCTGGGGCCGGAATTTGCCGGCGAGATTCGCCGCCTGGAGTTTCTGTTCGAAGAACTGCGCGAGGAAATCAACGGCCAGCGCGCCGGGCGCGGTTCGGCGCTGGACAGCCTGACCCAGTTGATCATGACCAGCCTGCTCAGGCTCTGCGCGCGTTCGTTGCAGGCGCAGCCGGCGCGGCATGAAGACCTGCAGATTTTTCATCGTTTCAATGAGCTGATCGAAGCCCATTACCAGCAGCACTGGTCGCTGTCGCGTTACGCCAGCGGCATTGGCGTGACCGAAGCGCGGCTCAACGATGTCTGCCGGCGCATCGCCGACTTGCCGTCCAAGCGCCTGATTCTCGAACGCCTGATGCAAGAGGCGCGGCGCCTGTTGTTGTTCACCGGGCTGTCGGCCAACGAGATCTGCTATCGCCTGGGCTTCAAGGACCCTGCGTATTTCAGCCGCTTCTTTCACCGTTACGCCGGCATGACACCGGGCGAGTATCGGCAGCGGCAACCGGCATAAGCACGGCCAACTGTTCGTTTACTTGTTAATTACGTGTCGGCTATAGTCCCGGCCCACAGCCTGATTACCCGAACCGCGAATGCTCATGCCCATCCCAAGACCTTCCCTGACCCTTACCCTGCTACAGGCCCGCGAGGCGGCGATGGCGTTTTTTCGCCCGTCGCTCAATGAGCACGGCCTGACCGAACAACAATGGCGGGTCATTCGTATCCTGCGCCAGCAGGGCGAGATGGAAAGCCACCAGCTGGCCGATCAGGCCTGCATCCTCAAACCGAGCATGACCGGCGTATTGGCACGCCTGGAACGCGATGGCATCGTGCGGCGCTGGAAACCGGCCCACGATCAGCGGCGCATGCTGGTCGGCCTGACCGAGCAGGGCCAGCAGTGCTTCGTTTCGATGAGCGAAGACATGGAGCGCAACTACCAGCGCATCCAGGCGCAGTTCGGCGAAGAAAAGATGCAGCAACTGCTTGAATTGCTGCGTGATCTCAAGCGTATCGAGCCCTGATTCATACGTGAGCCTGGCCAGCGCAATGTCGGCCAGGCGATTGCCGTTGTGCGTACGCCTGACAAAACCCCATTCCTGCTGTGCAAACCTCCAAAGCGTTTTTGTTGACGCCCTCTTATGATCGACTGGCTGCCCCGCAAGCTTCATAAAAACAACAAGCTCTGAGGAACACACCATGTCCAACTCGCCGATTCGCGAGGCTGATGACGTGCAAGGCAATCAGGTCTATCGCCTGATCACGCTGCGTCTGATCCCCTTTATCTTCATCTGCTATCTGTTCAACTATCTGGACCGCGTCAACGTCGGTTTTGCCAAGTTGCAGATGCTCGATGCCCTGAATTTCAGTGAAACGGTATACGGCCTGGGGGCCGGGATCTTTTTCATCGGCTATGTGTTGTGCGGGCTGCCAAGCAATCTGGCGCTCAACCGTTTCGGCCCACGGCGCTGGATCGGCCTGATGATGATCACCTGGGGCACGTTTTCGACCTGTCTGCTGTTCGTCACTACACCGGTCGAATTCTATGTATTGCGCTTTCTGACCGGCATGGCCGAAGCCGGCTTCTTCCCCGGCATCGTGTTGTACCTGTCGCGCTGGTACCCCAACCAGCGCCGCGGCAGGATCATGGCGCTGTTCATGTGCGCCATCCCGGTGTCGGGCCTGCTCGGCGGGCCGTTCTCTGGCTGGATTCTCAACCACTTCGCACTGGGCCAGGGCGGCATGCAGGGCTGGCAGTGGATGTTCCTGATCCAGGGCTTGCCGACCGTTGCGCTGGGCGTAATGGCTTTCAAACTGCTGTGCGACAAGGTCGAAGACGCCGCCTGGCTGACCCCCGAGCAACGTCAGCGGGTCAAGACCGATGTGGCCAACGATGAGCTGAACCGCCCCAAACAGACCAACACCTCGGTGGCCAGCGTGCTGACCATGCCGATTATCTGGATTCTGGGCTTTATCTACTTCTGCATTCAGAGCGGCGTCTACGCGATCAACTTCTGGCTGCCCTCGATCATCAAGAACCTGGGGTTCAGCGATGCCTTGGTGATTGGCTGGATCAGTGCGATTCCGTACCTGCTGGCCGGTGTGTTCATGCTGCTGGTCGGTCGCTCGGCCGACTTGCGTAACGAGCGCCGCTGGCATCTGGTGGTGCCGATGCTGATGGGCGCGGCCGGGCTGATCATCGCCGCCAACTTCGCCACGGTGCCGGTCATCGCCATTGCCGGCTTGTGCATCGCAACCATGGGCGCACTGACCGGTCTGCCGATGTTCTGGCCACTGCCCACCGCGCTGCTGAGCGCCAGCGTGGCGGCGGGCGGGCTGGCACTGATCAACTCGATCGGGCAGATGGCCGGCTTTCTCAGCCCGTACCTGGTGGGCTGGATCAAGGACCAGACCGGCTCGACGACCATGGCCCTGTATTCGCTGGCCGCATTGACCATCGTCGGCAGCCTGGTTGCCCTGCGCCTGAGCCGGCCATCGGCCGCCCGCACGGCGGCGACGGCCTGACGGCTTGCTGTAATGGAATACGTAGGAGCGAGCGATAGCTCGCGAAAGCGTCAGTAAAACTGACACATTTGTGTCGACTGTGCATAAGTGCTCGCGAGCTTTGCTCGCTCCTACGGTTCTCCCGCCCGGCCTATTCAATGGCCTCGTACGGCAAACCGACGTAGTTTTCGGCGATGGTCTGGCGGCCGGCCGGTGAGCCGATGTAGTAGTCCAGTTCGGTCTGCTGGATGCGCTGGCTGAAGGCGTCGGTGTCGGGAAACTTGTGCAGCAGCGAGGTCATCCACCACGAGAAGCGTTCGGCTTTCCAGACGCGGCGCAGGCAGATGGCCGAGTAGCGTTCCAGCAGGTCGGTGCGGCCTTCGCGGTAGACCTTGAGCAGGATGTGATACAGGGTGCTGACGTCGCTGGCCGCCAGGTTCAGGCCTTTGGCGCCGGTGGGCGGCACAATGTGCGCGGCGTCACCGAGCAGGAACAGGTGGCCGTACTGCATCGGTTCGACGACGAAGCTGCGCAGCGGTGCGATGCTTTTTTCGATCGAGGGCCCGGTAATCAGGCGTTCGGCCAGGTGCTCGGGCAGGCGGGTCTTGAGTTCGGTCCAGAAGCGTTCGTCCGACCAGTTCTCGACCTGTTCCTCGGCGCCGACCTGCACGTAATAACGGGTGCGTGTCGCCGAGCGCATGCTGCACAGGGCAAAGCCGCGCGGGTGGTTGGCGTAGACCAGCTCTTCATTGACCGGCGGGGTGTCGGCCAGCACGCCCAGCCAGCCGAACGGGTAGACGCGCTCGAAGGTCTTGAGGCTGTCGGCCGGAATCGACTGGCGCGACACGCCATGAAAGCCGTCGCAGCCGGCAATGTAGTCGCAATCGATGCGCACGCTTTCGCCGTTCTGCATGAACGTCACGTAGGGACGCTCGCCTTTGAGTTCGTGCAGTTGCACATCGTCTGCGTTGTACAGGGTCACGGCGCCAGCGGCCTGGCGGGCTTCCATCAGGTCGCGGGTGACTTCGGTCTGGCCATAGACCATGACCGTTTTGCCGTCGGTCAGGCCCTTGAGGTCGATGCGCTCGCAGCGCCCGTCGAAGGCCAGCTCGAAACCGTCGTGTACCAGGCCTTGTTCGTCCATGCGCGCACTGACGCCAGCCTCGCGCAGTAAGTCGACCATGCCTTGTTCCAGCACGCCTGCGCGGATACGCGAGAGGATGTAATCGGGGTCTTTGCGTTCGATGATGATGTTATCGATGCCGGCACGCTGCAGCAGTTGACCGAGCAGCAGCCCGGACGGGCCTGAGCCGATGATTGCGACTTGGGTTTTCATTGTTTTTATCCTGTCTGTATCTCGGCAATGCCGGTGGCTTGCGAGATGTCGTTGTTTTTATCTCCTGCATTTTTAATGGATAGGTGGCGTATAAGAAGGCACTATCGAGCGCATTATCTGGACTTTTCGAGGATTGACCTGGCCATGTCCAAGCGCGCTGCCAGTCCTGTTCCGGTGTTCAAGCTGTATGGCGAAACCGCCGCCTGGCCGACGCCGGACCTGATTCACTGTGAGTCGATCCCGGAGCGCAGCAGCCTGCACGACTGGGAGATCAAGCCGCACCGGCACAGTGATCTGGTGCAGTTGCTGTACGTGCAGTCGGGGCAGGCGTTGCTCAAGGTCGAGGATGAAGTGCGTGAGGTGCAAGGCCCGGCGTTGCAGGTGGTGCCGGCCTTGAGCGTGCACACCTTTCGTTTTGCCGAGACCATTCAGGGCCATATTCTCAGCCTGGCCAGCCCGCTGGTGGAACAACTGGAAGCCGTGCTCGACGGCCTGCATTTGAGCGTGGCGCAGTGTCATGTGCCGGGTGAGGACAGCGCGCAACTCGACAGCCTGTTCAATGCCATTGCCGACGAATACCGCCAGCCGCGCAGTGGCCGCGACCTGATGCTGCAATCGTTGATCAATATGCTGATGGTCTGGTTGAGCCGGCGTGGTCACCAGCAGGCCGCAGCCCGTGAAGCCGGTGCCCCGGACCGCGGGCGAGAACATGTGCAGGCGTTCATGCACCAGCTGGAAGCAAGCTTTCGCCTGCACTGGCCCATCGACGAGCACGCCCGGCGCCTGGGCCTCAGCGCCGCGCACCTGAATGCCTTGTGCCGCCGCCTGAGCGATCAGTCGGCGTTGCAGGTGATCAACCAGCGCCTGCTGCTGGAGGCCAAGCGTAATCTTGTGTACACCACGATGACCATCAATCAGGTCTCCGACAGCCTGGGCTTCTCGGAGCCGGCGTATTTCACACGTTTTTTCAAACGCGCCACCGGCATGTCGCCCAGGCAGTTTCGGACCTCGCGCTGATAATCAGGGCGCCTCTAAAAACGTAGGCGAGGCAGTCAGCGCAAGGCAAAAACAGGCGAGGAAGCGGAGTTTACGGGTTGTCAATGAGCATTCCGAGCCTGTTTTTAACGCAGCGATGGCAACGCAGGTAGTTTTTAGAGGTGCCCTAGCTCACCACCTGATAGCACGGCACATAGGCCGCACCGCCCGGCAACTTCATCCGGTGTTGCTCGACGAACGCCTGTAGCAGTTTGTCCAGCGGCTGCATGATCGAAGCATCGCCGTGGATCTGGTACGGGCCGTGTTCTTCGATCAGGCGGATGCCCTTGTCCTTGACGTTGCCGGCGACGATGCCAGAGAAGGCGCGGCGCAGGTTGGCGGCCAGTTCGTGCGGCGGCAGTTCATGGCTGAGCTTGAGCTGGGCCATGTTCTCGTGCGTCGGGTCGAACGGGTGCTGGAAGCTTTCGTCGATTTTCAGCAGCCAGTTGAAGTGGAACGCGTCGTTGCGCTCGCGGCGGAACTGCTTGACCGTCTTGAGGCTCTGGGCCATCTGCCGTGCCACCTCCGACGGGTTGTCGATGATGATCTGGTAATGACGTTGCGCCGCTTCGCCCAGAGTCGCCTGCACGAAGGCGTCGAGCTGGCGCAGGTAAGGTTCGGTGTTTTTCGGGCCGGTGAGAATGACCGGGAAGGGCAGGTCGTGGTTGGCCGGGTGCATGAGGATGCCCAGCAGGTACAGGAATTCTTCGGCGGTGCCCGCGCCACCGGGGAAGATGATGATGCCGTGGCCGACGCGCACGAAGGCTTCGAGGCGCTTTTCGATGTCCGGCAGAATCACCAGCTCGTTGACGATCGGGTTCGGCGCCTCGGCGGCGATGATGCCCGGCTCGGTCAGGCCCAGGTAGCGGCCGCCATGAATGCGCTGCTTGGCGTGGGCAATGGTCGCGCCCTTCATCGGGCCTTTCATCACGCCAGGGCCGCAACCGGTGCAGATATCGAGGCTGCGCAGGCCCAGCTCGTGGCCGACCTTCTTGGTGTACTTGTATTCTTCGGTGTTGATCGAGTGGCCGCCCCAGCACACCACCAGTTTCGGCTCGACGCCCGGACGCAGGGTGCGGGCGTTTCGCAGCAGGTGGAACACGTAGTCGGTGATGCCCTGCGAGGTGCTCAGGTCGATGCGCTGGCTGTCCAGCTCGCTTTCGGTGTAGACGATATCGCGCAGGGCGCTGAACAGCATTTCCCGGGTGCTGGCGATCATTTCGCCATCGACGAAAGCGTCGGCCGGGGCATTGAGCAGCTCAAGGCGCACGCCACGGTCTTGCTGGTGAATACGGACTTCGAAGCTCTCGTAGGCTTCCAGAATGGTCTTGGCATTGTCGACATGGGCGCCGGTATTGAGAATGGCCAGGGCGCACTGGCGAAACAGGGTATAGACGCTGCCGGAACTGGCGGCGCTCAGTTGCTGCACTTCACGCTGAGACAGGGTTTCAAGGCTGCCTTTTGGGCTGACCGAGGCGTTAATCACATTTCTTGGGATCATTCTATTTTCCATTAGATCGATGCCATGCGGCCAAGGCTGAACACCCCGGGTGGCAAGCATCAGGATGGTGAGCATCGCAGATGTTCACGCCTGAGCCGTATTCTTGCTGGCAGCCGGACAGGAAAGCAAACCAAACCATTCAGGTGGTCGTTCAAAGCGCCAATAATGAACCTGAGCCATTTTGCAAGGTCTGTAGGCTGATGGATTGGCGTGTGTTCTGCGATGTGTTCTACCCGATAGTTCAGTCGCAGGGCGCTGTCCGCCACCTGATGCCCATCGTGCGCCGGCCCGTTCATCGCGGCCTTTGTTTTATCCAGCGAAGATAGTCATTGCCATGCCTCGTCATTTTTCCGCACTGCGGGCTCCCATTTGCGGCCTGTTTTCTTTTGCGACCTCGCGCCACGCCCTCAAGCGCGGGCTGCTGATCGGAGCACTCGGCCTGCTGGCCCCACAACTGGTGCAGGCTGCCGGTAACGATCGCTGGATCAGCGACAGCCTCAATACTTATGTGCGCAGCGGCCCGACCGATGGGCACCGCATCGTTGGCACCCTCAAGTCCGGTCAGAAAGTCGAACTGCTTTCCACTCAGGGCGCCTACAGCCAGATCCGCGGCGAGGGCGGTAGCACGGTCTTCATCCTCACCAGCGATTTGCAGGAAGAGCCCGGCCAGTCCGAGCGCCTGCCACAACTGACCGCGCAAGTTGCGCAACTGACCGGTCAACTGGCCAAGATCGACGACACCTGGAAGGTGCGTGTGCAGGGCATGCAGGAAACCCTGGACTCGCGCAAATCGCTGGTCGACGAACTGGAAGCCCGCAACAAGGGCCTCAACGAGCAACTGAGCCAGGCGCAGTCCGAACTGCGCGACGCCCAGGCCCGCCTTGGCAATGAAAACCAGCAGGCGCTGATGGGCTACATGGTCTATGGCGGCAGCATTGCCGGCGCAGGACTGCTGGTCGGCCTGATCCTGCCGTCGCTGACGCGCCGGCGTAAACGCAACGACGGTTGGTCCTGAACCGCGCTTGCCACTCGCCTGAATACAGTGAGCCAGGTCTCTTTTTCACCGGCTGCGCGGACGCAATGTCTCGCGCAGTGAGATCTGCTTCTATAGTTTCTGCACCTTTGGTCGAAAACCTCTAGAGCGCTGTGGGCCTGCAGGTTCACAACGCCCTGTGGAAATCTGTTTGATGGCACGTTGCTGTTAGATATCATCTGCGCCCTCGCAACCGGCATTACTCCTGAGCCCAGGCAGTCGCGCCCGGCTTTGCACTCTATGAAAACAGGATTCTGGATGCTGGCGTACAACCAAAAAAGCTTTCTGATCGTTGACGACTTTTCCGATTTTCGTAGCTCGGTCAGGTCGATGCTGCGTGAGTTGGGCGTCAAGGATGTGGATACCGCCGACACCGGCGAGCAGGCCCTGCGCCAATGCTCGCAAAAGCGTTACGACTTTGTCTTGCACGATTTCAACCTGGGCGATGGCCGCAAGAACGGTCAGCAGGTGCTTGAAGACCTGATGACCGAGCGGCTGCTCAGTCACGAAAGCGTGTTCATCATGGTGACCGCCGAAAACAGCCAGGCGATGGTCATGAGCGCGCTGGAATGGGAGCCCGACGGCTACCTGACCAAGCCGTTCAACCGCGCAGGCCTGTCTCAGCGCCTGGAAAAGCTGGTGCAGCGCAAGACCCTGCTCAAGCCCATCATGCAGGCGCTGGACCGGTCCAAGCCGATCGAGGTGCTGACCGCCTGCACGCAACTGACTCAGAAAGACCCGCGCCTGGCGCCTTTGTGCCTGCGCTACAAGGCCTGCGCCCTGCGTGATCTGAACCAGTTCGAACCGTTGCACAAGCTGCTGACCTCGATCATCGCCGACCGCCCGACGCCCTGGGCGTTCGGCATGCTCGGCAGCCTGTTGCTCAAGCGCGGCAAGACCAGCGAGGCGCTGGCGGTCTATGAGCAGGCGACCAAAGCGTTTTCGATGTTTCCGGCGTTGTTCGATGGCCTGGCTGACGTGCTGGTGGCGCGTGGCGAGCTCAAGCGTGCGCAGAATGTGCTTGAAGCCGCGGTGCGCCTGTCGCCTCTGGCAGTGCGCCGGCAGACGCTGCTGGGCAAACTGGCACTGGACAACAATGACTTCGACAGCGCCTCCAAGGCCTATCGCCAGGCGGTCAGCCAGGGACGTCATTCACGCTTCAAGGACCCGGAAACCAATCTTGGCCTGGCGCAGGCGCTGATCAGCCGCAGTGGCGATGGCGGCCTGGATGCCCGTACCCGGGTGGAAATCAACCAGGCGCTGGGTGAAGTCGCCAAGGAACATACCAGCGATGAAGGCTTGCAGGTCCGTGCCCGGCTGATGAAGGCCACCAGCCTGCAACAGTCGGACCCTGAAACCGCGGGCAAACTCACCGAGCAGGCGGTCGGGCGGCTGGACAAGATGAGCCAGTTCCTCAGCGCCAACGCGGCCCTGACGGTGGCGACCCAGCTCAATCAGTTGGGGCAGCCGGCGGCCAGTGCCGGCGTGCTCAAGAGCACAGCGGAAATCTACGGCGACGACCCGCAGGTGATGAAGAGCCTGGCGCGCCTGACCGATGACCCTGAGATTCTGGGTGCCAACAAGGCCGCCATCGACATCAACGTTCAAGGCGTGCGTTGCTACAAGGCCGGCCAATTGGGCGAGGCCCAGGATCTGTTCCGCAAGGCACTGGCCCTGCAACCGAAAAACATCAGTATTGCCTTGAATCTGGCACAGTCGCTTTTGCACCCCGGACAGAACCTGGGGCCAGAGGCAGCTCAAGAGTGTCGGGCCTGCCTGAACATGGTTGGCAAAATGCCCGACAGCGATCCGCGTTTCGATCGTTATCAGAAACTCAAAGAAAGGGCATTTGGCGATGAGCGATAAAGAGCAGGGCCTGGATTTTTCCATGGTGATTGCCTCCACCGTGCACGACATGAAGAATTCCCTGGCAACCCTGACCCGCGCCCACAGCGAGTGGCAGGCGCAGCTGCCTGTCGAGCTGCGCAACACGCCGGGGCACGGGGTGATCGAGTATGAATTCGCCAACCTCAACGGCATGCTCGTGCAGTTGCTGGGGCTCTACAAACTGGGCGTCAACCAGTTGCCGTTGCGGCCCGATTACCATGAGCTCGATGACTTCATCGAAGCGCAACTGGCCCACCACCAGGAAGTGCTCGATAGCCGCGGCATCAGCGCAGGCTTCGAGATCGACGATCTGATTCCGCTGGGCTTCTTCGACCGCGAACTGGTCGGCTCGGTGGTCAGCAATATCCTGGTCAATGCCATCCGTTTTGCCCGCCAGGCAATTGCCGTCGAAGTCGGCGAGCAGGACGGTCAGTTGTGCATCAGCATCAACGACGACGGCCCGGGCTACCCCGCGCACATGATCGAGAAACAGACCGATTACGTGCAGGGCATCAACGCCCTGAGCGGCAGCACCGGCCTGGGCCTGTACTTCGCCTCGCACATCGCCCGCCTGCACCAGCGCAATGGCGTGCAAGGCCGCATCGAAATCGCCAACGGCGGTGCGCTGGGTGGCGGCCGGTTCAGTATTTATCTGCCTTGAAGACGCCGATCGGTCGACGCTCACACGTAGAGGTCGTTCCTGGACAGCTGTAGCGTTTAACCCTGCGTAATTGCATGGCAATGCTTGAAATCCTCGCTGCGCGCCGCCTATGGTGTACGCCTTGCCGCCGGGCGGACTGAATAGCGAAGGATCGAAGGATGGCCTGCAATGAGCGCCCTGTCATGACTCACGTGCTGGACGGGGTGGAGGAAGTGGAGTGCGTCACGCCGGATCTCAATGGCGTGCCGCGAGGCAAGGTAATGACCGCCGAGGGCTTTCTGGCCGGGCGGCGTCTGCAAATGGCCCGTGGCGTGCTGTTGCAGTGTGTGATGGGCGGATACCCGGCGGCGCGCTTTTACGGTAGCGACGACGGCGACCTGGCGCTGGTGGCCGATGCGCAGCAGGTTTACCGCTTGCCCTGGAGCGACACGCCACGGGCCCTGGCCATTTGCGCCGCCGACGAACTCGATGGCCAGCCTTGTGGCCTGTCGACCCGGGCGCTGCTCAAGTCGGTGCTCGGCCGTTATGCCGCACGCGGCCTGGCGCCGGTGGTGGCCACCGAGCTTGAATTCTATGTGTTCGCTCATAATCCCGACCCGCAGCAGCCCTTTGTGCCGCCTGTAGGGCTGGACGGTCGTCGCGAGCAGGGCTTTTCGGCGTTCAGTGTCAGCTCCCACAACGGCCTGCGGCCGTTCTTTGCCGAGGTGCGATCGTGCATGGCGGCGCTGGGCTTGCCCATCGACACGGTGATGCACGAGATGGGCGTCAGCCAGTTCGAGATCAACCTGTTGCACGGCGATCCACTGTTACTGGCCGACCAGACCTTTTTGTTCAAGCATCTGCTCAAGGAAGTGGGGCTCAAGCATGGGCTGTCGGTGGTGTGCATGGCCAAGCCGCTGGCGCACGCGGCCGGCAGTTCGATGCACATTCACCAGAGTGTGGTGGATACCGTATCGGGACGAAATGTGTTCAACGACACCGGCGACCAGCCAACCGCGATGTTTCGGCACTTTATCGGTGGTCAGCAGGCGTGTCTGGCCGAATTCACGGCCTTGTTCGCGCCGAATGTGAACGCCTACCAGCGGCTGTTCCATCCTTATGCCTCGCCCAACAATGCGTGCTGGTCCTTTGACAATCGCGCGGCGGGGCTGCGCATTCCGGCCAGTGTGCCCGAGGCGCGGCGCGTCGAAAATCGCCTGCCGGGCGCCGATGCCAATCCCTATCTGGCCATTGCCGCCAGCCTGGCGGCCGGCCTGTATGGCATCGAACATGAGCTTGAGCCGACGGCAGCGTTGCAGGGCGAGATCGAGGTGCCCGAGCACCTGACCTTGCCCGACACCCTGCAATCGGCGTTGCGCCGTCTTGCACGCAGTACACGAGCGCGGGAACTGTTCGGCCACACCTTCATCGAAGGCTTCATCGCCAGCAAGACCCTGGAACTGACCAGCTTTCTGGATGAAATAACCCCTTGGGAACGACGGGTGCTGGGCAGCCAGATCTGATTGTGAACCCTGCCGGTCTGGCAGGGGCCTGATGTACGACCACGCCCGTGCGGGCGACTCTTTATAGGCAGTCGGGAATACCATGCGCCAAATCTGGAAGTCTTTTCGAGCGCTTTACTTCGCTTCACTGATGATGCTGATCGGTTCCGGTCTGCTGAGTACGTATCTGGCCTTGCGCCTGGCCGCCGATCAGGTCGACAGCCTGTGGGTCGGTTCGTTGATGGCAGCCAACTATTTTGGTCTGGTGCTGGGCGGCAAGATCGGCCACCGCTTGATCGGCCGCGTAGGGCATATTCGCGCCTATGCGACCTGCGCCGGCATCGTCGGCGCGGCGGTGCTGGGTCATGGCATGACCGACTGGCTGCCGGCCTGGCTGGGGCTGCGGATGATCGTGGGCCTGGGGATGATGTGCCAGTACATGGTCATCGAAAGCTGGCTCAACGAACAGGCCAGCGCCAAACAGCGCGGCATGGTCTTTAGCGGCTACATGATTGCCTCTTACCTGGGGCTGGTGCTGGGCCAGTTGATTCTGGTCGTGCACCCGCAACTGGGCCCGGAGCTGTTGATGCTGGTCGCCATGTGCTTTGCCCTGTGCCTGGTGCCGGTGGCCATGACCCGCAGCATTCACCCGGCGCCCATGCGCCCGGCCCCGCTTGAGCCATTGTTTTTCATGAAAAGGGTGCCGCAGTCGCTGACCGCCGTGCTGGGTGCAGGCTTGAGCCTGGGCGCCTTCTACGGTCTGGCACCGGTGTATGCGGCCAGCCATGGCTTGTCGACCGAGCAGGTCGGTCTGTTCATGGGCTGCTGCATCATGGCCGGTTTTGTCGTGCAGTGGCCGCTGGGCTTGCTGTCGGACCGCTATGACCGCTCGCAACTGATCCGCGTATTTGCAGGCTTGCTGGCCCTGGCCAGCCTGCCGCTGGTGGTGTTGAACGGGGTGCCGGTGGAGGTGTTGTTTGTCATCGGCTTTATTGCAGCGCTGATGCAGTTCAGCCTTTATCCGCTGGCGGTGGCCTTTGCCAACGACCATGTCGAGGCGGATCACCGGGTATCGCTGACGGCCATGTTGCTGATGACCTACGGCATTGGCGCCAGTGTCGGTCCGCTGCTGGCCGGGGTGCTGATGCAGGCATTTGGCGGCAATATGCTTTATGCCTTCATCTGCGTCACCGCCGGGATACTCGTCGTATTGATCCGGCCCAAAGCCGTCACTCGCCTGCATGAAGTCGAGAATGCACCGTTGCAGCACGTTGCAATGCCCGACAGCATGGCCAGTTCACCGTTGGTGGTCGCGCTTGACCCACGGGTTGATGAGCAAATGGTTCAGGATCAGATGCAGCAGACTACGACAGAGCCGGCAACGGAAGCAGAGCCGGTCACCGAGCCCGAGAAGGCACAAGACAAGGATGAGGTACTGGATAAACCGTATGGCGGGTGCCCGTAGGACTGACTGGGCGGCGCTCTGCTTTAGCCGGGAAGGGCGCGCAAGCGTGCCACTCCCTTCCCGGCTGGAGCCGGTCCTGGCGGGTGCAGGACCTGAAAGTCAGAAATCGTCGTCTTTGTCGAAGCGGCGGGCTTCGCGCTGCAACTGGTAGACGAAGCGCTCGACCTGGCGCTGCACCAGACCGCTGACGTTGTGGAAACGTACGCCGGCAAAGGTGGTGTTGAAGCGTTCTTCGAAATGCAGGTAGCGCAATTCAACGGCCGAGGTCAGGGCGCCGAAGGGCAGTTTGGCGACGAAACGGTCGTACACCTGGCCCAGTTGCACGCGCTCGGAAATGTCGCCCTCGAAACGCAGCTTGCAGCCGGTGGCCGAGATGTCGAGCAGCTTGCCTCTGATAGGGAACTTGAGCTTTTCGCCGTCAAGGTCGATGTCGACCAGTTGCGACAGCTTCAGGGCGGCGCGGAAGGCATTGCGACGCTGGTGATAAACCACTTCGGCAGGCATCGAGCCGCGATACAGGCGCTGGCCTGCATCTTCGACGATGCTCATGGCGCCGTTGGACTCCCAGGCGATGCGCACGCCATCATGGAAACCTTCGACGCGAAAAGCCTCGCCGCTGGTCAGAAAGCGTTCGCCATCACGGGGGATCATTTCGTCCAGTGCGATGGTGTTGTTGTCACGGTCTACCTGAACCAGATAGCTTTGAAAGCGCTGGGAGCGCTCATGGAAGGTGATGATCAGGGGATCGTGGTTTTCCATGAGTAACCGCAGGTTGGCGGCAATTTCCAAAGGCGTATTCAGAACCTTCGGGGGTTGCGGAGCATCATCCGCGGCTAAGCCATTCACTTTTAAGTATCTCCAGGCAAAATACTACGGCAACGCAGTGATAGGCATTCTGCCATCATGTGACGCAGCTTGAAACAGCAAGTTAGGCCTGGCTAAGAGGACGCGGCTTGGCTCTGCCCGCAGTCGAGCCTCGGCTGTCGTATAGCGAGGGTGTCTCGCCGCCGTTCAGAATGCGCAATTGATGAGCGGTTGTCATCTGCTGCAACTGAATCAGCTTGCCGTTTTGTTCGTTGAGCGCCTGGCACTCGGCAATGAGGGTGGCCAGTTCTTCACCGGCTTCGAGCAATTGCGGGCCTACCGACGACTGGCTGGCCAGTGTTTCCAGACCTTGGCGGTTGGTGGGCAGGCCGAGGCTGGCAAGCACCTGGCTGCGCCGGCGGCCGTGCTGTTCGAGCTGGATCACCAGCGCCTGTTTCTGCGCCAGAATCCGCTCCATCTCGGTCATGTCGCGGCCATGCAGCACCAGCGACTCGCCCTGCAGCAATTCGAGCAGTTGGCGGGTCGGGGCCATGTCGTCAGTAATCATCTGCAGCAAAGTAGTGTCTTGCATCGCATGCTCTGGTTTTCAAGCGTCCAGAAAGTCCCGCGCGATACTTAGCGCGCGGCTTCGAAGCCGAGCAGCTTACTGGCTACACGGTTGCTGTCCACCACATAACTGCCATCTGCAATCGCCTGCTTGAGCTCGGCAACGCGGGAGCTGTTGACGGTTGGCAGATCAGCCAGCTTGTCGGTGATCTTCTGCAACTGTTGAGCCTCACTGCTCAGGTGTACGGATTCGCCGGCATTCTTCACGTCGGCTGTCGTTGGCAGGCTGTCGGTCTTGCCGGTTTCCCTGGCGCCGTTTGTGCGCGAAGTGCTGCCTACGGACTGTGAGTTACTAAGTCGACTGAAATCGATGGGCATGATTGAAAACCTCTGGGTGTTTTGGACGCTTGCCTTGTTTTCGGCCACCCAATGAAAAACTTTAGGCGCAATGTGACAAAGCCTGGGCAACAGGCAATGCGCGCCCGGATATGCGTTGCAGTCTAGAAAAAACCGGCGCTGCATACCAGCTTCAATCGATGAAAATGCCCTTTACATGGCCACTTCCACTTGCCCTGGCCCCGTCACATTGGCCTTGATCACCCGCTTGGAGTTGAGGTTTCGCACCCGTATCTGTTCGTTAAGGCCGCCATCGGACAGCGCCTCGCCCGGCATGCGTACGGCAAGGCTTGCGCTGCGCGCGACGATCACCACCTGATCGCCTTTGCGGATCATCGCCGGCTGTTCCATGAACGTCGGCGAAAGCACCTGGTCGACGACCGCTGGTCGGACAAGCTTTTGCCCGATCGCCAGATCCATCGAGGGCAAAAAACCCATGCCCAGTGCGCCGATGTCCCGCTCGCGTACGGCAATGTCTTCCTCGGTAATGACGGTGTCGCGCTTGAGCGGTCGCGTGGCAACCACCACATTGCGAAACAGCTGCACCTGCGCCGGAACGTAGACCGTCCAGGGCGATGAGCCTTCGCAGCGCACCTTTACCGTGACCCGGCCTACCGGGCGCTGGCTTTCCAGTGTGGCTGTCAAATCCTTGTCGCAAAACGCCATGCGCATGCGCGGGTCCAGTTGCCGGACCTGAATCTGGTGGCGGCCTTCGATCTGGCTGCTCGCCAAATACTCTTGTACGGTGTACTCAAGAAACCCCTCGGTGACGCCGATAAGCTGTTCAGGCCGTGTGAAATTCTCGGCGCGGCCGGGAGTTGCACTGCAAAAAAGGCACAGCATGACGATTGCACCCAGCCATTGGCGGGTTTCTAATGCGGCGTGTCGAAAAATTGTCGTCTTGGCAGTCATGGCGTACAAATAGCAAGGCTCGTGCCGCTTGCCGCATCTGGCAAGTGGTGAACGATGGTTGAGTCAAGGGGGTCAGGGCATGGCAGGTGTAATGGATTCGGTGAACCAGCGTACACAGCTGGTTGGTCAGAATCGCCTGGAGCTGTTGCTGTTTCGCCTGCAAGGCAAGCAGCTCTACGGGATTAACGTATTCAAGGTCAAAGAAGTACTGCAATGCCCAAAACTCACCATCATGCCCAAATCGAGCAGGATCGTGCGTGGCGTGGCAAACATTCGTGGCGGCACGATCCCGATTCTGGATCTGGCCATGGCCACCGGTTCCTCCGGGATGATTGCGCTGGAAAATACCTTCGTCATCATCACTGAGTACAACACCAAGGTTCAGGGTTTTCTGGTGCATTCGGTCGAACGCATCGTCAACATGAACTGGGAAGAGATCCATCCGCCACCCAAGGGTACCGGCCGCGATCACTACCTGACCGCGGTGACCCGGGTTGACAATCAGTTGGTGGAAATCATCGACGTCGAGAAGATCCTGGCTGAAGTGGCGCCGATTGCCGAGGCTGTATCGGTCGGCGTGGTGGATGAAGAAACCCATCACAAGGCGGTTTCGTTGCGGGTGTTGACCGTCGACGACTCGTCGGTGGCGCGTAAGCAGGTCAGTCGTTGCCTGGAAACGGTCGGCGTTGAAGTGGTTGCTCTCAATGATGGTCGTCAGGCGCTGGATTACCTGCTGGCGATGATCGCCGAGGGTAAAAAGCCCGAGGAGGAATTCCTCATGATGATCTCCGACATTGAAATGCCGGAGATGGATGGCTATACCTTGACGGCAGCCATACGCAATGACCCGCGTATGAACAAGATGCACATCACCTTGCATACCTCGTTGTCGGGGGTGTTCAACCAGGCGATGGTCAAGAAGGTCGGTGCCGACGATTTCCTCGCGAAATTCCGGCCTGACGATCTGGCAGCGCGCGTCGTTGCGCGGATCAAGGCGGCAGACCACAGCTAGGGTAATCACCCTGCACGTTCACATGATTTGAGAGGCGGTACCTTTGTCTACGGGTAATTTGGATTTTGAACAGTTCCGGGTCTTTCTGGAAAAAGCCTGTGGCATCCTGCTGGGTGAAAACAAGCAGTATCTGGTGTCCAGCCGCCTCAACAAGCTGATGGAACAGCAGGGCATCAAGAGCCTGGGCGAGTTGGTGTCACGTATTCAATCCCAGCCGCGCAGTGGTTTGCGCGAGCAGGTGGTCGATGCGATGACCACCAACGAAACCTTGTGGTTTCGCGATACCTATCCCTTCGAGGTGCTGAAAAACAAGGTGCTGCCCGAGCAGATCAAGGCCAGCCCAGGTCAGCGCCTGCGCATCTGGTCGGCGGCCTGTTCGTCCGGCCAGGAACCGTACTCGCTGTCGATGTCGATCGATGAGTTCGAGCGCAGCAACCCCGGGCAACTCAAGACCGGGGTGCAGATTGTTGCCACGGATTTGTCGAGCCTGATGCTCAACAACTGCAAGACCGGCGAGTACGACAGCCTGGCCATCGGCCGCGGCCTGTCGCCGGAGCGCTTGCAGCGCTATTTCGACACCAAGGCACCGGGTCGCTGGGCCGTGAAGGCGCCGATCAAGAGCCGTGTCGAGTTTCGCTCGTTCAACCTGCTCGACAGCTACGCGAGCCTGGGCAAGTTCGACATCGTGTTTTGCCGCAACGTGTTGATCTACTTCTCCGCCGAGGTGAAGAAAGACATCCTGCTGCGCATTCACAGCGTGCTCAAGCCCGGCGGTTACCTGTTTCTGGGGGCTTCGGAGGCGCTCAACGGTTTGCCGGATCATTACCAGATGGTCCAGTGCAGTCCGGGAATCATCTATAAGGCCAAGTAAACCTCTTGTGGAGCGCGCTTGCCGGAATGCCGGGCCACCATGACCGGGTGCGCTAGCGCCCGCAAAATTGATGAGTCGGCGAAAATTTACGACTGCTAACGCAGTCGGTCGCGGGCAGGCGCGCTCCTACAAGTCTGGCAAAAAAACGACACTCCTCTTGCCGCCGCTGCTCCTTCAGCGGAAATCCCTTGCCGCTTTTCTGGCATCCCTGCCGCACTCGCCCGGCAAAACCCCTGCAAACATTGGCTTCCAAAACATGGCATGCCGATTGCTTTGTCTGTGATACGTACATCAGGTCAACCGGTAAAGGTTTCCCGACATGAGCATCAACTTCGATAAAGCACTGGGTATCCATGAAAAGGCCTTGAACTTCCGGGCTCAGCGGGCAGAGGTGTTGGCCAATAACATCTCCAACGCCGATACCCCGGGCTACAAGGCGCGCGACCTGGATTTCTCTGCGGTGCTGGCCGCCGAGACCGAAAAGGTCAATAGCAAGGGCCAGTTCGCCATGAACACCACCAACGGTCGTCATATCGAAGCTCAGGCCGCCGGCAGCGACACCGAGGGCGTGCTGTTGTATCGCACCCCGTCGGCACCTTCGCTGGACCAGAACACCGTCGACTCGCAAGTGGAGCAGGCCAGTTACGCCCAGAACTCCATGTCTTTCCAGGCCAGCTTCACGCTGCTCAATAGCAAGTTCAAAGGGCTGGTAGCAGCCCTGCGCGGAGAGTGATTCATGTCGCTATCGAATGTCTTCAACATTGCCGGCAGCGCCATGAGTGCCCAGACCACGCGTCTGAACACCACTGCCAGTAACATTGCCAACGCTGAAACCGTGTCCTCGAGCATGGACCAGACCTATCGCGCCCGTCATCCGGTGTTCGCCACCGTCCTTGAAGGTCAGCAGTCGATCGGTGGCGGTTCGTTGTTCCAGGACCAGGGTCAGGCCGGGCAGGGCGTACAGGTCTCGGGCATCATCGAGGACACCTCCAACCTCGAAGCCCGTTACGAGCCCAATCATCCTTCTGCCGATGGCAACGGGTATGTCTATTACCCCAACGTCAATGTCGTGGAAGAAATGGCTGACATGATCTCTGCCAGTCGGTCGTTCCAGACCAACGTCGAAATCATGAACACCGCCAAGACCATGATGCAGAAGGTTCTGACCCTGGGTCAGTAATGAGGGCGTGAACCATGGCTGTTGAAAACGATGTATCGGCGAACTTTGTCAATTCGCTGCAAAACCCGACCAAGACCAAGACTGACGACGGCACCAGCGCGCTGGGCAAGGACGCGTTCCTGCAGCTGCTCGTCACCCAGATGAAGAACCAGAACCCTCTGGACCCTCAGGACAATACCCAGTTCGTGGCCCAGCTGGCGCAGTTCAGCAGCCTTGAAAGCATGCAGAACCTGACCAGCACGGTTGATTCGATTGCCACCATCTACAAGTCGTCGCAGGCCTTGCAGGCCTCTTCGCTGGTGGGGCGTTCGGTGATCGTCGATACCAGCAGCGTGTATGTCGATGCAGGCAAGGGCCTGACCGGTTCGATTGTTGTGCCGGCGACCACCACCAGCACGACCCTGAGTGTCTACGATGCCAACGGCACGCTGGCCGACACCGTCGACCTGGGCGGCCTGAGTGCCGGCACCCAGAGCTTTACCTGGGACGGCATCAAGGAAGACGGCACGGCGGCGGCTGCTGGCACCTACACCTTCAAGGTCAATGGTTCGATCAGCGGCACCAATACAGCGCTCGGCACTTACCTGCCGGCCACAGTCAACAGCGTGACCACAGCCACCACTGGCGGCGACATGACCCTGAATCTGGCAGGTGGCAGCAGCATCGCCCTGTCCAAAGTACAGACCATCGGATTGTAAGAGCCGGGCAGACGGCGAGGAGTTGTAAATGTCTTTCAATATCGGCCTTAGTGGTCTCTTTGCAGCCAACAAGAATCTCGACGTCACCGGCAACAACATTGCCAACGTCGCTACCACTGGTTTCAAGTCGTCGCGTGTCGAATTCCGCGACCAGTATGCCCAGTCGATCCGCGCCACCTCCGGCGGCGCCAGCGCCGGCACCGGCGTGGCCGTCGGTGCCGTTTCGCAACAGTTCACCCAAGGCAGCATGTCGACCGGTACCGGCAACAGCCTGGACATGGCAATCAATGGCAGCGGCTTCTTCATGCTGACCGACAACGGCGAGAAGGTGTATACCCGCGCCGGCGCGTTCCATACCGACCGTGAAGGCTACATCGTCAACAGTGAAGGCATGAACCTGCAAGGCTACAACGTTGATGCCAACGGTAGCCTGGCAGTCGGCACCCTGAGCGACATGCGTATCGACACCTCCAACCTGGTGCCTTCCACTACGTCGCAGATCACCAATACGGCGAACCTGAATTCCTCGACGACCGTGCCTACGTTGACGACTTTCGACGCGACCGACACCAAATCGTACAACTTCAAGTACGACACCCCGATCTATGACAGCCAGGGCAATGAGCACAAGCTGGAAAACTACTTCGTCAAGACCGGCGTCAACACCTGGTCCATGCACAGCCTGATCGATGGTCGCAGTATCAACGACCCGACCACGGCTACGGCGACTGAAACCCAGCTGACCTTCGATTCCAGCGGCAACCTGATCACCTCGGGCACCGGTGCTCCGGTGACCTCAGGCGCTGTGACCCTCAATGCCGACGGCACGTTGCAGGTCAATGGCTGGGTTCCTGGCGCACAGACCGGTACCGGCACCGCTGCGGCCTGGGCTGCCAACGGCGCCGCAGGTTCCGCCACCGGCATGAAGCTGGACATGACCGGCGTGAAACAGACTGCGGCGGCTTCCGGCCTGATCAGCCAGACCCAGAACGGTTATGCCACCGGTCAAGTCAGCTCGTTGAGCGTCGACCCGAGCGGCAGCCTGTTCGCCACCTACACCAATGGCCAGTCGAAAGTCATCGGCCAATTGTCGCTGACCAACTTTGCCAACGTGCAGGGCCTGGAATCGACAGGCGGCACCAACTGGCGCGAAACCTACGCGTCGGGTGTGCCGGTCACGGGCGCACCGCAAACCGGTACCTTGGGTAATATCACCGGTCAGGCACTGGAAGAGTCCAACGTCGACCTGACCTCGGAACTGGTTGAGCTGATCAAGGCGCAAAGCAACTATCAGGCGAACGCCAAGACCATTTCGACCCAGAGCACCATCCTGCAGACCACCATCCAGATGTAATGTCTGTTTGATGAACCTGAAAAAGCCCCTGTTTACAGGGGCTTTTTCATGCGCGGTCATAAAAGAATGTGACGCTGTCCTGCTATTGAAAGGCTCAGGACCGTTCCTACTGTTAACTGTGGAAATTCCCACTTTCGTTGCTGCGAGACTTCAAGTCTCTTAATCAACGGCCGCGCCAGGCGGCTCAGGAGTTTCCATGACATTCAATGTTGCCATGAGTGGGCTGCGCGCGGCCCATAAACGCCTTGAGGTGGCCGGTAATAATATCGCCAATGTTGGCACGGTCGGCTTCAAGTCTTCGCGGGCCGAGTTCTCGGCCTTGTATTCGGCGGCGCAATTGGGCGGTGGCGGTAATACCGCAGGTGATGGTGTTCGCCTGGCCAATATCGCGCAGAACTTCAACTCCGGTGTTGCGATGACCAGTGCCGGCGCGCCGCTGGATATGCGCATTCAGGGCAATGGTTTTTTTGTGGTCAGCGAACAGGGCTCACTGGCTTATACCCGTGCCGGCGCCTTTCACAAGGATGCCGGAGACTTTATCGTCGACAGTGATGGCAATCGCTTGCAGGGCTATGGCGCGGATGCTCAAGGCGCCATCGTCAATGGCGTGCGCAGCGACCTGAAGATCGACACGTCGATCATGCAGCCCACGCCCAGCAGCGCGCTCAGGCAGACCATGAATCTGGGTGCGGGTATGCCTTCGCTGGCGGCGCTGCGGGCATTCGATGCCGATGACCCGAGTACCTACACCCGCGTCGTGACCCGTACGATTCGGGATCAGGGCGCCGCTGCGCAGGCGCCGGCCGATCATGAGCTCAAGCAGTATTTCGTCAAGACCGACGCCGATCGCTGGGATGTGTACGTCACTGTTGATGGCCGCAATCCGCTGGACCCGACCGCCAGTGCGCCGTTGCAATGGGCGGTGCGCCGGCACAGTGACGGCAGTGCGGTATTGGCCGGCGGCAATCAGCAGGTCAGCAAGGTGTCCGACACTGAATTTGCCCTCAGTCAGTGGAAGCCGGGCGTGCAGGTCAATGGGCAATGGGTTGCCAGCCCGGCCGGCAACGGCGGCAAAGTCGCCTTGCCGCTGCTCGATGGTGCGCAGAGTCTGATCGATGCGGCTGATCCGCTGATGGAGCGCCCGCTGCCGGCGTTTCGGCCCACCGAGGTCGGGGCCTACAGCAAGATGTTCTCCAGCGCGATCCACGATTCGCTGGGCAATGTTCATGACCTGCGCCAGTACTTCGTCAAGGACGGTACCAACAGCTGGAAAATGCACGTACTGGTCAATGACCGTAACCCGATCGACCCGCAAAGTACCGAGCCGTTGACCGCCAGCCTGTTGTTCGATGGCAATGGCACGCTGAGCAGTGTGACCGGCAGTCCGGGACTGGAGCTTGATGGCGATTCACTGGTGGTGCACGGCTGGCTGCCGGCCTGGCAGCCGCGCCGCAACGATACGCTGTGGGCACCCAATGGTGCGACGGCGCACCCTGACGGCCTGCGTATCCAGATTGACCGTTTGAGCCAGCACAACGCCGACACCGCGCGCAGTTCAGGGCATGTCGACGGGCATGCGCCGGGCAGCCTGACGGGGATCAGTGTCGGGCGCGATGGCGTGTTGCAGGCCTCAT
Source organism: Pseudomonas sp. HP_08 (assembly GCF_055284095.1). NCBI lineage: Bacteria > Pseudomonadati > Pseudomonadota > Gammaproteobacteria > Pseudomonadales > Pseudomonadaceae > Pseudomonas > Pseudomonas sp. HP_08. The sequence continues at coordinate 100,970 of NZ_JBTOQC010000004.1, forward strand.
TCAGTAATGGCCTGTACCGCTCGATCGGGCAGGTGATGCTGGCGCGTTTCAGTAATGAACAAGGTTTGACGCCGCAAAGCGAAACCCGCTGGCGCCAGACCCATGCCTCCGGCATCGCCGATTACCAGGCGCCAGGGCAGGGAGGTGTAGGGAGTCTTGTGGCGCAATCGCTGGAAGCTTCGAATGTCGACCTGACCTCTGAACTGGTGGAGCTGGTCCAGGCGCAGTCGGCGTTTCAGGGCAATTCCAAGGTGATTGCGACCGAGGCGACGCTGTTGCAAACACTGATTCAGTCGACGTGATGCGCAGGCAGTCAGATCGAGCAGTCGGCCTTGACGTAAAAGCCGTTCAAGCGTGTCCAGCCGTGTCCCGGGCTGGTCTGGGCGCAGACCACGCGGTCGCTGCCTTGCCATTTGTAATAGCGCGCAGGTGCCGCCTGGGCGAGCAGGGCGCAACTGATCAGGCTGGTGGCCAGCAGGCCGGTTACAACGTGGCGCCAACGAGTGTGAGTTCGCATGCTGGCCTCCGGTGGTCAGGCAAGTGCCATCACGATAAACGCCCGCATGGCATTCTCCAAGCACCGCCGGGTAAGTTTTTTTGGCGCTAGGCGGCAGTTCGTCGCCGCTTTGCCGCACACATGGCAACGGTACCCGCCGGCCGGAGCCTGTCATTGCTGGCGAATGGCTGCTTTGTATCGGTTTTGAAAAACTGGTCCGAAAATTGCTCAGGGATTGGCAGAACAGCTACAGGCGGCAAACGTCTGTCAGAGGAGGAAGACTGTGGACAAGTTGCTTTACGTGGCGATGACCGGTGCTTCGGAAAACGCCGTTGCGCAAAAGGCGCGTGCCAACAACCTGGCAAACGTATCGACCAATGGTTTCTTGCGCGATTTCGAGCAGGCCCGTTCGATGCCGGTGTTTGGCGAGGCGCTGCCTTCGCGGGCGTATGCCTTGACCGAGCGTCCCGGCACCGACTTTTCCAGCGGCACCCTGATCGAGACCGGGCGCGACCTGGATATCTCGGTCAATGGCGATGGCTTTATTGCCGTGCAAACCGCTGACGGTGGCGAAGCCTATACCCGCACCTCGGGCATGAACATCGACGCACTGGGTATCCTGCGCGATGCCAACGGCTTGCCGGTCATGGGCAACGGTGGCCCGATTGCCGTGCCGCCTCAGCAACAGATCGAAATCGGCTCTGACGGCACCATCAGTGTCCGTGCCCTGGGTGAAAGCCCGCAGGTGATGGCGCAGATCGATCGCATCAAGCTGGTCAATCCGGACCTGAAAACCATGGAAAAAGGCCCCGATGGCCTGATCCATACCAAGAGCGGCCAGCCGGCTGCCGTGGACGCCAACGTGCGCGTCGAGTCGGGCTTCCTGCAAGCCAGCAACGTCAATGCGGTCGATGAGATGACCTCGATCCTGGCGTTGTCGCGGCAGTTCGAGCTGCACGTAAAAATGATGAAAACAGCTGAAGAAGACGATGCGGCAATGGCTCGCGTCTTGCAGATCTGATAACCATTGACAGCCTGCGCCGACAAACCGGCGCCTGAGGAGAAATTCCATGCTTCCTGCTCTCTACGTCGCCAAGACGGGCCTGGCTGCCCAGGACACCAACCTGACAACCATTTCCAACAACCTGGCCAACGTGTCGACCACCGGCTTCAAGCGTGATCGTGCCGAGTTCCAGGACTTGCTCTATCAGATCAAGCGTCAGCCAGGTGCCCAGTCGACCCAGGACAGCGAGCTGCCTTCGGGCCTGCAACTGGGTACCGGTGTGCGCATCGTCGGCACCCAGAAAAGCTTCGTGGCCGGTAGCCTGCAGACCACTGAGAACCCGCTGGACCTGGCGGTCAACGGTCGCGGTTTCTTTCAGGTCATGCAGCCTGACGGCACCATCGCCTACACCCGCGACGGTACTTTCCACCTCGACAGCACCGGCCAGATCGTGACCTCCAACGGTTTCGCCCTGGAGCCTGCGGTCGTCGTGCCGCAAAACGCCCAGACTTTCACCGTCGGTCAGGACGGTACTGTGACCGTGACCCTGGCAGGCGCTACGGCCACGCCACAGGTGATCGGCAACATTCAGACCACTGACTTCATCAACCCGGCCGGCCTGCAGGCCATGGGCGGTAACCTGTTCCTGGAAACCGCCTCCAGCGGTGCGCCGCAAGTCGGCCAGCCAGGCCTGAACGGTCTGGGCCCGGTGTTGCAGAACACCCTGGAAAACTCCAACGTCAGCACGGTTGAAGAGCTGGTCAACATGATCACCACCCAGCGTGCCTACGAGATGAACTCCAAGGTGATTTCCACCGCCGACCAGATGATGCAGAACCTGGTGCAAACCATTTAACAAGCCCTGATGGATCAGCTCAATCCGACACGGCGTCTGTCCGGCGCCTGCTACACCGCGAGGTTTCAAGAGTCATGAAGCGCTTTTCCGCTTTGCGTTTTCCAGTGCTGATCGCTCCGTTGTGCGCCGCTGCCCTGTTGACAGGTTGCGTAGCGCCCGCAGCCAAGCCCGATGACCCTTATTACGCTCCGGTGTTGCCACGCACGCCGATGTCGGCGGCGGCCAACAATGGCGCCATCTACCAGGCCGGCTTCGAGCAGAACCTGTACGGCGACCGTAAGGCATTCCGGGTCGGTGACATCATCACCATCACCCTGTCCGAGCGCATGGCGGCCAGCAAGGCGGCCAGCTCCGACATGACCAAGAAAAGCAACACCAGCGTCGGCCTGACCTCGCTGTTCGGTTCCAGCCTGACGACGAACAACCCGATCGGCAGCAACGACCTGAGCCTGAGTGCCGGCTACAACGGCTCTCGCGCCAACGAAGGCGACAGCAAGGCGGCGCAGAGCAACAGCCTGACCGGTTCGGTCACCGTCACCGTCGCCGATGTGTTGCCCAACGGCATCCTGTCGGTGCGTGGCGAGAAGTGGATGACGCTCAACACCGGCAATGAGCTGGTGCGCATTGCCGGGCTGATTCGTGCCGATGACATCGCCACCGATAACACCGTGTCGTCGACCCGAGTGGCAGACGCGCGCATCACCTATTCAGGTACTGGGGCATTTGCCGATACCAGCCAGCCAGGCTGGTTTGATCGGTTCTTCCTCAGCCCGTTGTTCCCTTTCTGATCGCGGGATAGCCATGCGCACGCTCAATAAACTGATCACCGCCGTTCTGCTGGTTTGCGCGCCTCTGGCAGCGCAAGCCGAGCGCTTGAAAGACATCGCCAGTATTTCCGGCGTGCGGACCAACCAGTTGATCGGCTACGGCCTGGTCGTGGGCCTGAACGGCACGGGCGACCAGACCACCCAGACGCCGTTCACGCTGCAGACCTTCAACAACATGCTGGCGCAGTTCGGCATCAAGGTGCCGGCCGGTTCCGGCACTGTGCAGCTGAAAAACGTCGCGGCGGTGGCGATCTATGCCGACCTGCCGCCGTTCGCCAAGCCCGGCCAGCAAGTGGACATCACTGTTTCGTCGATTGGTAACTCCAAGAGCCTGCGCGGCGGCAGCCTGCTGATGACGCCGCTCAAGGGTATCGACGGCAACGTCTATGCCGTGGCCCAGGGCAACCTGGTGGTCGGCGGCTTCGATGCCGAAGGCCGCGATGGTTCGAAGATCACCGTCAACGTTCCGTCGTCCGGGCGGATTCCGGGTGGTGCAACCGTCGAGCGCTCGGTGCCGAGCGGTTTCAACCAAGGCAACTCGCTGACCCTGAACCTCAACCGTTCCGACTTCACCACCGCCAAGCGCGTGGTCGACAAGATCAACGACCTGCTCGGTCCAGGCGTGGCCCAGGCGCTGGACGGCGGTTCGGTGCGTGTGACTGCGCCGCTCGATCCAGGGCAGCGTGTCGATTACCTGTCGATTCTGGAAAACCTGGAAATCGATCCGGGCCAGACCGCCGCCAAGGTGATCATCAATTCGCGCACCGGCACCATCGTCATCGGCCAGAACGTCAAGGTTTCGCCGGCGGCAGTGACCCACGGCAGCCTGACGGTGACCATCACCGAAGACCCGATTGTCAGCCAGCCAGGCCCGCTGTCCAATGGTCAGACTGCCGTTGTGCCGCGCTCCAGGCTCAATGCGCAGCAGGAGCTGAAGCCGATGTTCAAGTTCGGTCCTGGCACCACGCTGGATGAGATCGTGCGCGCAGTGAACCAGGTGGGCGCCGCCCCCGGTGACCTGATGGCCATTCTTGAAGCCCTGAAACAGGCCGGCGCCTTGCAGGCCGACCTGATCGTGATTTAAGGAGGCGTTCATGGATATGCCCAAGAGCATGACGTCTGGCACGGTCGATTCCGGCGCCTACACTGACGTTAACCGTCTGGCTTCGTTGAAAGGCAGCGGCAAGGACAATCCGGAAAACCTCAAGAAGGTTGCCCGCGAGTTTGAGTCGCTGTTCGTCAGTCAGATGCTCAAGGCCATGCGTTCTGCCAACGAAGTGCTGGCCAAGGACAATCCAATGAATACTGCTGAAACCCGCCAGTTTCAGGAGATGTATGACCAGCAACTGGCGGTCACCCTGTCGACGCGCGGCAACGGCATCGGCCTGCAGGATGTGCTGATGCGCCAGTTGTCCAAGGACAAGGGCATCAATCATGCGCCGGCGGCCGAGACCGCGCCGACCGATGCTGCCACCACTGATGCTGCCGCCGACAAGGCTGCGGCGCGTCCGGCGCTGGCCACCGGTATTTATCAGCAACCGCTGTGGGCCAGCCGTTCGACTTCCGCTCAGGCGGCCGCAGCCACCAGTGCCGCAGGTCATGCCCGTAATGACATGGCCATGCTCAATACTCGGCGCCTGTCGCTGCCCGGCAAGCTCACTGACCGGCTGCTGGCCGGCATCGTGCCGTCGGCGGCCACCGCTCAGGATCAGGCCAGCCACCGTATCAATGTGCCTGGCACCACGGCGTCCGGCAGCAACAAGGAACTGATTGCCCGCGGCAATGGCGACTGGACCCTGGACCCGAACCTGGCGGCGCCCGCCATCGCGTCGACCCGCACCGTGGCCCAGCCGCCGCTGGCGCCGGCCAAGCGCGCCTTCAGCAACGCCGACCAGTTCGTCGAAACCATGCTGCCGCTGGCCAAAGAGGCTGCGGCGCGCATTGGTGTCGACCCGGTCATGCTGGTCGCCCAGGCCGCGCTGGAAACCGGTTGGGGCAAATCGATCATGCGCCAGGGCGATGGCAGCAGCAGCCACAACCTGTTTGGTATCAAGGCCATGGGCAGCTGGAAGGGCGCCGAGGCGCGCGCCATCACCAGCGAGTTCCGCGAAGGCAAGATGGTCAAGGAAACGGCGGACTTCCGTGCCTACGAATCCTATGCCGACAGCTTCCACGATCTGGTCAGCCTGTTGCAGAACAACAGTCGCTATAAAGAAGTGATCAACTCGGCCGATAAACCGGAACAGTTTGTAAAAGAGCTGCAAAAGGCCGGGTATGCCACGGACCCGGACTACGCCAGCAAGATTACCCAGATTGCTAAGCAGATGAAGAGTTACCAGAACTATGCCGCCGTGACGGGCTCTTCCACGACTTTATAAAGGCTTGAACCATGTCGCTGATTAATATTGGGCTTTCAGGGCTGACTGCCAGTACTGCCGCGATCAACACCATTGGCAATAACACCGCCAATATCGATACCGACGGCTATTCGCGCCAACAGGTACGAACGACCGCGTCGGTGCAGGTCAGCGCAGGTAACGGCATCGGTTATATCGGTACCGGCACCACGTTGCAGGATGTGCGCCGCATCTACAACGGCTACCTGGAAACCCAATTGCACACCAGCACGGCGCTGACGGCCGATGCCGCCGCCTATTCGAGCCAGGCCAGCCGCACCGACACCTTGCTGTCCGACAGCAGCACCGGTGTGACCGCGCAGTTGTCGTCGTTTTTCACCAAGCTGCAAACCATGTCGGGCAACGCGACCCAGTCGGCCGAGCGCACCGCGTTCCTGACCCAGGCTTCTTCGCTGGCCGCGCGGATGAACTCCATCGCCGGGCAGTTGAGCACCCAGAACGACAACCTGAATATCCAGCTGAGCAGCTACACCGACGGCGTCAACGAGTTGACGACCACGATCGCCAGTCTCAACAAACAGATCGCCCAGGCCTCCGGTGGCAACACCTCGCCCAACAGCCTGCTGGACTCGCGCAACGAAGCGGTGCGCAAGCTCAATGAGCTGGTTGGCGTCAAGGTGGTCGAGAACAACGGCGGTTACGACGTGTATACCGGCAGCGGCCAGTCGCTGGTGGTGGGCGGCTCATCGTTCAAAATGAGCGCAGTGCCGGGCGTTAGCGATCCGTCGCAGTACACCTTGCAAGTCAGCTATGGCAATACGTCGACCGACGTATCCAACGTGGTCACCGGCGGCGCCATTGGCGGCCTGCTGCGCTATCGCTCCGATGTCTTGCAACCGGCGAGCAACGAACTGGGCCGCATCGGCCTGGTGCTGGCCGATCAGGTCAACACCCAGCTGGCCCAAGGCATCGACCTCAAGGGCAACTTCGGCAGTGCGCTGTTCAGCGATATCAACTCCACTCAGGCCATCGGCCAGCGCAGCCTCGGCCAGACCGGCAACAGTGCAGGCTCCGGCAACCTGAATGTCACCATCACCGACACCAGCGTGCTGTCGACCAGCGATTACGAAGTCACTTTCACCAGTGACAGCGACTACACCGTGCGCCGCCTGCCCAATGGCGAAAGCGTCGGCACCGGTAATTTGACTGACGACCCGGCCCCTAGCTTCGAAGGCTTTTCCTTGTCGCGCCTCGGTGGCGCGATGTCGGCAGGCGACACGTTCAAGGTGACCCCGACGCGCAACGGCGCCTCGGGCATCTCGGTAGTCATGACCGACCCGCAAGACATCGCTGCCGCCGCGCCTCTGACCGCCGCGGCCGGCGTCAGCAACAGCGGCACCGGCGGCTTCACCCAGCCGGTGCTGACCACCACCCCGAACATCTACGATGCGGCCGAGCTCAACAGCCTGCAAACCGGCATCAAGGATGCCACGCCGATGCGCCTGGTCATGGGCAGCGTCAGCGGCGGCGTGCAGAGCTACAAACTGGTCAATGCCCAAGGCGCGGCCGTCAAGGACCCAAGCGGCAATGACATCACCGGCACCGTGGTGCAGGGCCAGACCAACACGCTGAAATTCAACGTGGCCTCGGGTTCCAGTTCGTTCGGCTTCGAAATGAGCTTGTCCGGCACCTCGAACGCCAACGACACCTTCAGCATCAGCCTGACCGGCGCCGGCTCTTCGGACAACCGCAACGCAGCCGCCGTCATGGGCCTGCAAACCGAGCGCACCGTAGGCGTGAGCAATGGCAGCGTCGGCGTCAGCATGACCCAGTCCTATGCCAGCATCGTCTCCAGCGTCGGCACCTATGCCAGCCAGGGCAAAAGCGATGTCACCGCCACCGAAGCCGTACTCGCCCAGGCCAAATCGGCACGCGATTCGGTGTCTGGCGTATCGCTGGACGAAGAGGCCGCCAACCTGATCAAGTATCAGCAGTACTACACCGCCTCGTCACAAATCATCAAGGCGGCGCAGACCATGTTCAGCACGCTGATCAACAGTCTTTAAGGAGTCGTAGACCATGCGCATTTCCACCGGCCAGATTTACGAAACCTCAGCAGCCAACTACCAGCGTAACTACGCCAAGTACGTCAAGACCGGCGAAGAGGTCAGCAGCGAAAGCAAACTCAACACCGCGAGTGATAACCCGGTGGGCGCAGCGCGTGTGCTGCAATTGGCCCAACAGAACGCGATGCTTGAGCAGTATGCGAATAACATCACGATTGTTAATAACAATACGGCCAATACTGAAACGGCGATGACCAGCATCACCGATGCGCTGCAACGCGCCAGTGAGTTGGTAATCAGCTCCGGCAACGGTGCCCAGACTGATGCCGACCGACTGGCCAACTCTCAGGAGCTGGTGCAGTTGCAAAGCCAGATCATGGGCCTGATGAACAGCCAGGATGCCAACGGGCGCTACCTGTTTTCCGGTTCCGATTCGGCTCAGCCGCCGTACATCCGTAACTCTGATGGTACCTACAGCTATCAGGGTGACCAGAACGGCGTCTCGCTGGCCGTCGGCGATGGCCTGGTGCTGAACAGCATCACCACCGGTTGGGAGGCTTTCGAGCAAGCGGTCAACACGACGCGTACTTCCGCGACCCTGACCAACCCGGCCACTGAAGACGGCAAGATCACCCTGTCCAGCGGCAGTGTGTCTTCGTCCAGTACCTACAATGCCAGCTATGTCGCTGGCCAGCCGTACACCCTGTCGTTTGTCGATGGTCCGCAGATCCTGATCACTGACAGCACCGGTAAGGATGTGACTGCCGATTCGTCCACTGCTGGCAAGTTCGATTACACCAGTTCGGCCAGCCAGACCTTCACCTTTCGCGGCGTGGACATGACGCTGAACGTCAACCTGTCGGCGGCTGAAAAGGCAAGCGCTGGTGCGGCTGAAACTGCCCTGAAAGACCGTACCTACCAACTGGCGTCTACACCCAGCAGCATCAGCCCAAGCCGCAGCCCCGGAAACACCTCGGCGGCGACGATTACCCAGGCGGCAGTGGGCACTACGGCCGCGGATCAGGCCTTGTTCAACAATTCCTTCCCGAGCGGTGGCGCGATTCTCAAGTTCACCGACAGCGGCTATGAGCTGTATGCATCGCCGGTGAGCAATGGTAATCCGCCGGTTGCCAAGGGTGATGGTTTTGGCCCGGTGATCAGTGCGGCAGGTGCCAGCTTTACCATCAGCGGCACGCCGGAAGAGGGTGACCAGTTCATCATCGAGTCCAATACTCATCAGACCAAGAACATCCTGAACACTCTGTCGGACATCATCACGGCACTGGATACCAAGGTCGATGGCGACGCGGTGGGCCTGCAAAAGCTTCAGGCGTCGCTCAACTCGGCACTGGGCAACCTCAACAGCGGTAAAGAGCAACTGTCTACCGCTATTTCGGGCAGTGGTGCACGGCAGAAGGCAGCTATTGAACAGGGCGTGACCAACGACATGATCAAGGGTAACAACGTCACTGAATCAGAGACGTTTACCAAGTCCGACGGTGTTGAAGCGGCTACCCGGCTGACCTTGCAACAGAACATGTTGCAGGCCTCTCAGCAGGTGTTTATTCAAGCCTCCAAGCTGAACCTGTTCAGCCAGATTTAAGCGCATTCAGGCAAGGCATCCGCCGAGCATCCGCCGTTTTCAGCGGCCATAAGGAGTCATTCGCATGAATGACTCCGGTGCCGCTCGCGAGTCCGCACTGTGAATCAAACTCCTCTCGTTACTGTCGTCATCCCCGCCTTCAATCCTCGTTTTTTCAACGCCGCGATCCAGAGTGCTCTGGAGCAGTCCTGGGAGTGCCTGGAAATCATCGTCAGTGACGACTGTCCGGGTGATGAGATCCGTCAGATCATCGAGACCTTGAGCATTCCGGATTCAGTGTCGCTGCGTTATGTGCGCAACCCTGTGCGTCTGGGATTTGCCCATAATCTGGCCGGTCTCGTGGCACAAGCGCGTGGTGAGTTCATCAAGGTGTTGTGCGACGACGACAGGCTGTTTTCCCAATGCATCAGCCTGCAGGCGCAGGTGTTGATCGAGCATAGCGACGTCAATCTGGTTCTGGGCCAGCGTTTTCTAAGTGATGCCAACGACTTCGTATTACCGTCGCGGATGATCAATAGCCCGCTATGCAGCATCGACACGCTGTTCAATGGCGGCGACATGCTGGAGCTGATTCACGGCTCGCCGGCCAACATCCTTGGCAATTTCTCGTCGGCATTGATGCGTACCGCCGATGTGCAGGTTCTGCTACCTGCCTTGACTCAGGAAAGCGCAGGGTTTCGCGCCTTGCTGGACTTTGCCGTGTTCATTTGTCTCCTGCGACGCGGCAACATGGTCATGCTGCGTTCAGTGGTCAGCGTAGAGCGCCTCCACCCGGATCGTTTGAGCAAGCAGGCCGAAATGCTCAAGGCTGCGGTGGTCGAGAAGCAATGGCTGGTCGACATGTTGGCGGCGCGAAGCAGTGAAGGCGCCCCAGCCCATGGCTGGGTACGGACCATTGAACTGCCCAGAATTGTCAAAGGTTTGCCGCACAAATGGGAGGAAGCTGCGCTGCTGCGTGCTTTCGGTAATCTCAAAACGTTTTTGCAGGCGCGTGTTGGTAGCTCCAGTGAAAGCTACGAAGCGTTTTATGCCGACTGGCTGGCCGCGCGGCGTTTCACCGACGCTCAGTTGCGCCTGATCCCTAGAACCATCGCAGCCTGGCCTGCCCAGCCGCGTATCGCCGTGATCATCACCGATGTAAAAAATGATGCTGCAGGTCTTGGCATTGTTTTCGAAAGCCTTGACCGGCAGTTGTATGCGGCGCAGTCCGTGGTTGTGTTGTCGGCAGGCAAATCGTCTCTGCCTGACAAAGTGCTGCATGTGCCGTTGCGCAGTGACTGGGCTGGCCAGCTAAACGAAGTCGTCGATGGCCTGACGGATATCGACTGGATCTACTTGTTGCAACCGGGGGACCGACTGGTCGATTCGGCGCTGTTGGTGCTGGCTGAGCGAGTTGCCAATATGGCGGCTATCTGCTGCGTTTACAGCGATGAAAGCGCTTTGATCGAAGGCATTTCACAAGAACCGGTGTTCAAGCCCGATTTCAATCTGGACCTGATGCGTAGCTACCCCTATGTCGGGCGCAGCCTGGCGTTTTCCCGCAAGGCATTATTGGAAATCGGCGGCTTTGACCCCGCGCAGGGCGATCTGGCCCCGCATGATGTGCTGTGGAGACTGGTAGAAAGCCTGGGGCCGCAGGTCATCGAACACATTACCGAGATGCAGGTTGCCTCGACCTTCAGTTTTGCCCAGTGGCTGTCGCAGTCGACGATCATTGAAGGCAGCAGTCGTTTACTGGAAGCGCATCTGCAGCGTATCGGTATCGAATATCGACTGCGAACGGGCGACATGCCGCTGATCAATCGGGTCGATTATGTGAGCGCGACCGAGCCGCTGGTCAGCATTATCATCCATGCCGGTTATCGCCTGGATGCGTTGCAACGCTGCATCGAGTCACTGATCGAGAAAACCAGCTATACCCGCTACGAAATCCTTATCGTCGACAATGCCCACGCCGAGCCGCAGATTGCCGAATGGTTGAATGCCATGGCGCAACTGGACAGCAATCTGCTGCGCGTATTAAGCCAGCCAGCGAGTGAGCCTTACGAAGCGGCATTGAAAAACCACGCCGCCAGCCATGCGCGCGGCGACTATCTGTTGTTTCTCAATCCCGACATCGTGGTGGTTTCCGGGCAGTGGCTGAGCGAGTTGCTCAACCATGCCCGCCGGCCAGAAGTGGGCGTGGTCGGCGCACGTATTCTCAGCGCGCAAGGCAGCATTGTGCATGCGGGTCTGATCGTGGGGATGAGTGGTCTGGCAGCTTCACCTTTTATCGGTGAACCGGCCAATGCCCGAGGCTACATGCAGCGCTTGCTGACCACCCAGAACTGGAGCGCGGTCAGCGGCGATTGCCTGATGGTGCGTAAGGGAGTTTTCGATAGCGTCGGTCAGTTCGATGCGCAGCACCTGGCGCTGAGCTTGCATGACGTAGATCTCTGCCTGCGAATTGGTCAGCAGGGTTATCTGGTGGTAGCTACTGCGCATGCGACGCTCGCTATGGGCCGACTACCCGGCACGAGCGTTTCGCGTGCAGTCAGCGAACGGCTTGAGGCAGGGCAGGACATTTTCTATCGTCGCTGGATTGCGGTCATTGCCAGAGACCCCGCTTATAACCCCAACCTTGGATTGGGGTTATCCAGTTTCAGTCTGCACGCCGGATTGAAAAATGGTTGGGATCCGTTTTGTGCCCGTTCATTGCCTTCAGTCCTTGGTCTGCCTATCAACAATACGGCGGTGGGTAATTATCGTGTCATCCAGCCGCTGGCAGAGCTCGAGTCGGCGCAGCGTGTCGGCGGCCGGATCATGTTCGATTACCCCTCGATCGTTGAAATTCAGCGCATGTCGCCGGATGTGATCGTGCTGCAGTGCCGCTATAGCACTGTGTCGCCTGGGTATATCGCTTCGTTGAAAAAGTATTCGAGTGCCCTGCGTATCTTTGAACTTGACGACTATGTGATCAAGGCTCCCGAAAAGAACTCGCACGCGCGCAACAAGCCTATTAACACTGAGCAGATGTTGCGCGAATCGATTGCACTGTGCGATCGGGTGGTGGTGACTACTCAGGCCTTGAAAAACGCCCTGGCCGGTATGCACGATGACATTCGCGTGGTGCCGAACATGCTGTCAACGGCCCAGTGGTCGAGACTGCAAAGCCGCCGCAGCACCTCGCGTCGGCCGCGAGTGGGTTGGGGGGGAGGCACCAGCCACACTGGCGATCTGGAGGTTATCGCCGAAGTGGTTCGTGAGCTGGCCAATGAGGTGGAGTGGATCTTCTTTGGTATGTGCCCCGAAGAGTTGATGCCTTATGTGCATGAATTCCATCCGGCAGTAAACCTTGATCTCTACCCGGCCAAGCTGGCCAGTCTGAATCTGGACCTTGCGCTGGCACCGCTGGAGTTTCATATCTTCAACGACTGCAAGAGCAACCTGCGTTTGCTGGAGTACGGCGCTTGCGGCTATCCGGTGATCTGCACCGACACTGAAGCCTATCGGGGCTTCTTGCCATGTACCAAGGTCAAGACAAACAGCACCGCCGAGTGGCTTGAAGCTATCAGGTCGCATCTGGCTGACCCCGAGTCCAGCTACCGCATGGGCGACCAACTGCGTGAGGCAGTGTTGCAGAACTTTATGCTGGCCGGTGACAACCTCAAGCATTGGGAGTGGGGCTGGCTGCCGGATTGAGTCGTATAAGCGCTCGGCCAGTTCTGCTCATTCAGGTCCGTTAATGTCAACTTTGCTCTTGGCGCAGTTCCTGCAAGCTTGTCGCCTATCGCCATGAATCCTTCATCGCTTCGGCATGAAGGACTCCGATGGCCGGTATCACATGGTTAAGGCGGCGCTACACCGCCACGGTGGGGGCAGAGCAGAGCGATGAAGGCAGTCATTCTGGCCGGTGGGCTGGGCACACGTATCAGTGAAGAGTCGCACCTCAAGCCCAAACCGATGATTGAGATCGGTGGCAAGCCAATTCTTTGGCACATCATGAAGCAGTACTCTGCCCACGGTATCCACGATTTCGTGATCTGCCTTGGGTACAAGGGCTACGCGATCAAGGACTTTTTCGCCAACTACTTCTTGCACACCTCGGACGTCACGTTCGACATGCGTAAAAACCGCATGGACGTGCATCAGAATTACAGCGAGCCCTGGAGCGTCACCTTGATCGACACCGGCGAGGAGACCATGACCGGTGGCCGCCTCAAGCGCGCCGGACAGTATCTCAAGGATGAACAGGCATTCTGCTTTACCTATGGCGACGGCGTTTCGGACCTGAATATTCGCGCACTGGTCGATTTCCATAATGCCCATGGTCATCTGGCGACGGTGACGGCCGTACAGCCGCCAGGCCGTTACGGGGCGCTGGAATGCAATGGCGACAAGGTACTCGGTTTTACCGAAAAGCCACCCGGCGACGGTGCCTGGATCAACGGCGGTTTCTTCGTCCTGTCGCCCAAGGTGCTGCCCTATATCGAGGGTGACGAAATGCCCTGGGAAGCCGAGCCACTGAACCGGCTGGCTGCCGAAGGCCAGTTGCATGCTTTCCAGCACACCGGCTTCTGGCATCCGATGGACACCCTGCGCGACAAAAACTATCTGGAACAACTGTGGCAAAGCGGGGAGGCGCCGTGGAAACAGTGGGACTGAGCCCGGCATTCTGGCAGGGCAAACGAGTCCTGCTGACCGGCCACACCGGCTTCAAAGGCAGTTGGCTGGCCCTGTGGCTGCAAAGCCTCGGCGCCCAAGTGACCGGCTTCGCGCTGGACCCCGGTACCCGGCCGAGCCTGTTCGAGCTGGCACGGGTGGGCGAGGGCATGACCGACCGCCGTGGCGATTTGCGTGACCTCGGTGCGTTGCTTGAGGTGGTCAACGAAACCCGGCCCGAGATCGTTTTGCACCTGGCGGCGCAGCCGCTGGTGCGCGAGGCCTATCGCGATCCGCTGGGCACTTATTCCAGCAACGTCATGGGCACCCTGCATCTGCTTGAAGCGATCCGCCAGGTCGGCGGCGTCAAGGCGTGCGTGCTGGTCACCACTGACAAGGTCTATGCCAATCAGGAATGGGCCTGGCCCTATCGCGAGAACGAAGCGCTGGGCGGTCACGACCCTTACAGCAGCAGCAAGGCCTGCTGCGAATTGCTCGCACAGTCCTATGCCGCTTCATTCTTTGCTCCTGCTCTGCATGCAGAACACGGTCTGGCCCTGGCCACTGCGCGTGCCGGCAATGTACTGGGCGGCGGCGACTTTGCCGCTGAACGGCTGATTCCCGATGTGCTGCGGGCCTGGTCGGCCAGCGAGCCGGTGACCTTGCGTTACCCGCAGGCGGTCAGGCCTTGGCAGCATGCATTGGAGCCGCTGGCCGGTTATCTGTTATTGGCGCATGGCTTGTATGAGCATGGGCCGCAGTTTGCCGGGGCCTGGAACTTTGGTCCGGGTGAGTCCGACATGTGCAGCGTTGGTGAAGTAGTGCGTTTGCTGGCCGAGCGCTGGCCACAGGCTCCTGGCGTGCGGATCGAACCTGCCGAGCTGCACGAGGCTGGCTTGCTGCGTCTGGACAGCAGCCGGGCGCGGCACTTGCTGCACTGGCAGCCGCGCTGGTCGCTGGTGCAGTGTCTGGAGCAAACGCTGAACTGGCACCTGGCCTGGGAGGCCGGTGGCGATATACGTCAGGTCACCCTGGCGCAACTGAATCTGTACAGGGGGCATCTGTGAGCGAATTCGCCTTGCAGGCATTGCCGCTGGCGGGATTGTTTCTCGTCCAGCACAAACACCACAGTGACGCACGCGGGCATTTTTCCAGGCTGTTTTGCGAGGGTAGCCTCAGCGCTTTCGGTCAGCCCTTTCATATCCGTCAGATCAACCATTCCTGCACCCGTGAAGTGGGCAGCGTGCGCGGCCTGCATTATCAGACTGCCGCGCAGCCCGAAGCCAAGCTGATCAGTTGCCTGCGCGGTGAGGTCTGGGATGTGGCAGTTGACCTGCGTCCGGATTCGCCGACCTTTCTGCACTGGCACGCCCGGCACCTCAAGGCCGGTGATGGCCAGGGCCTGTTGATTCCAGCAGGCTTTGCCCACGGTTTTCAGGCACTGAGCGACGATGCCGAGTTGCTGTACCTGCACAGCGCCGACTACACCCCGGAGCATGAAGGCGGTTTGTCGGTGTATGACCCAAAGCTTGCCATCGCTTGGCCGCTGCCTGTCAAGAATCTGTCGCCGCGCGACATCGCGCATCCTTTGCTGGATGAATCCTTTGCTGGAGTTCGTGTATGAACTGTCGGGGTTGCGGCACGCCTCTGAGCCTGCCGCTGATCGATCTGGGCACTTCGCCGCCGTCCAACGCCTATCTGCTGGCCGAGCAACTGGAGCATGCCGAGCAGTGGATTCCGTTGAAAGTGCAGGTGTGTGAGCACTGCTGGCTGGTGCAAACCGAAGACTACACGCGCGCCGATAGTCTGTTCGATGCCGACTATGCCTATTTCAGTTCGTTCTCCAGTACCTGGCTTGAACATGCGCAGCGCTATGTAGGCGATATGGTCGAACGCTTTGGCTTGAACGCTGATAGTCGAGTGGTAGAGATTGCCGCCAACGACGGTTACTTGCTGCAATACGTGGCCGAGCGCGGCATCGCCTGTCTGGGTGTCGAGCCGACGCGCAGCACCGCTAATGCTGCCCGTGTCAAAGGGCTCGAGATCCGCGAACTGTTCTTCGGCCAGCAGACTGCGCAGATTTTGCGTGAAGATGGCTGGGCCGCCGACCTGATGGCCGCCAATAACGTGCTGGCCCATGTGCCGGACATCAACGATTTTCTGACCGGTTTTGCGACGCTGCTCAAGCCTGAAGGTGTAGTGACGTTTGAATTCCCGCACTTGCAGGCGCTGATGGCCGGCGCGCAGTTCGACACCCTGTACCACGAGCACTATTCCTATCTGTCGCTGACGGCCGTCAATACTTTGTGCCAGCGTAATGGCCTGACGATTTTCGATGTGCAGCATTTGTCGACCCATGGTGGCTCGTTGCGGGTGTTTGCCCGTCGCAGCGACGGCCTGTATCGCGAACCGCAGCCAGCCGTCGAGCAGCAACTGAATGCCGAGTTGAGCGCAGGTATCAAGACCGCCAGCTTTTACGCCACCCTGGCGCCGGCCGCCGAACGCATCAAGCATGAGTTGCTGCGCTTTCTGCTGCAGGCCAGGGCCGACGGCAAGCGGGTGGCAGGCTATGGCGCGGCAGCCAAGGGCAATACACTGCTCAATTACGCCGGGATCAAGCCTGACTTGCTGAGCTGGGTGGCCGATGCCAGCCCGCACAAACAAGGCAAGTTCTTGCCGGGCAGCCGCATCCCGGTGGTCGCCCCAGAGCGCTTGCTGGAAGAACAACCCGATTACGTACTGGTGCTGCCGTGGAACCTGCTCGACGAAGTCCGTAAGCAGTACCCACAAGTTCAGCAGTGGGGCGGGCAGTTTGTGATTGCCGTGCCTGAGTTGCGCCGGCTATGAGTGGCGTGACGGCGTTGGTGACCGGCGCCACCGGCTTTGTCGGTCGCCATCTGGTCCGGGCCTTGCTCGACAAGGGCTATCGGGTGCGTGCCGTGGCGCGCAACCTGGACGTTGCCCGCACCATGCCCTGGTTCGATGAGGTGCAGTTTTTCGCCGCCGATGTGCACGCGGCCGATCTGGACGTTGGCGGGTTGACCCAAGGCGTAGATGTGCTGGCGCATCTGGCCTGGCCAGGGCTGCCGGCATATCAGGGGCTGTTTCATTTCGAGCACAACCTGTTTGCCGATTACGCCTTTATCAAGACGGTCGTACAGGCGGGCGTCGGCCAGGTGCTGGTGACCGGCACCTGTTTCGAATACGGCCTGCAAAATGGCGAACTGAGCGAAATCACTGAGGCCAGGCCGGCCAATCCTTACGGGCTGGCCAAGCATTCGCTGCGTCTGTTTCTTGAAGCCTTGCAGCGTGAACAGCCGTTTACTTTGCAGTGGGCGCGGTTGTTCTATCTGCATGGCGAGGGGCAAAACCCCAACAGTCTGCTGGCCAGCCTTGAGCGGGCCATTGATGCGGGTGCCGAGCAGTTTGATATGTCGGCCGGCGAGCAATTGCGTGATTATCTGCCCATCGAGCAGGCCGCAGGCTATCTGGCGACAATCATTCAGCGCCCCGATTTCAGTGGCGTCATCAATTGCTGCAGCGGTCGGCCGGTTTCAGTGCGTGCCCTGGTTGAGCAACGAGTGGCTCAGCGCGGCTCGGATATTCGTCTTAACCTTGGTCACTATCCTTATTCGGTGCATGAGCCCCTGGCGTTCTGGGGCAGTGCGCAACGTCTTGAGCAGTTAATGGAGGCTAGGCATGGGCAATGAGTTGTACCGGGCCAGTGGTTTGCCCGTCTTGCAGAATCGTACCTTCGCCGATGCCGCCTCAGCCAGGGCTTCGATCAGCGCCGATGTGGTGCTGGTTCAGGATCCGCGCAGCGGACTGGTATTCAATGCCGCATTCGATCCGCAAAAGCTCACTTACGACAGCGACTACCAGAACGAACAGGCGCATTCGGGGCACTTCAAGGCGCACCTGGAGGCAGTCGAGCAGATCATTGCCCGGCACTTTGGCAGTAAAAGCCTGATCGAGGTGGGGTGCGGCAAGGGCTATTTCCTTGAGCAGTTGCGCAGCAAGGGTTTCAATATTGTCGGCATTGATCCTGCTTACGAGGGCGATAACCCGCATGTGATCAAGGCGCCCTTCACCCCTGAGGCAGGGCTGTCTGCCGAGGCGGTGGTGTTGCGCCATGTGCTTGAGCACATTCCGGACCCGCAGGCGTTTTTGCACACCATCGCCCAGGCCAATGGCGGCGGTTTGATCTATATCGAGGTGCCGTGCCTGGACTGGATTCTGGAGCACCGGGCCTGGTTCGATGTGTTCTATGAGCACGTCAATTATTTTCGTATCGATGATTTCCGGCGTCTATTCGGCACTGTGCATGAGGTCGGGCACCTGTTCGGTGGCCAGTATTTGTACGTGGTGGCTGACCTGGGCAGCCTGCGCAGCAACTTGCCGGCGCCTGGCTCACAGGTGCAGGTGCCAAATGACTTCCAGCACAGCATCGAGCGCGCCTTGAATATCGCCAAGGCATCTCCCGACCAGGCGCTGGGCATCTGGGGCGCCGCCTCCAAGGGGGTGATCTATTCATTGTTCTTGCAGCGCGCGGGCGTCACGGTCGATCAGATTGTCGACATCAACCCGGCCAAGCAAGGTCGTTACCTGCCGCTGAGTGGCCTTAGAGTGTCTTCGCCGCAAGAGGCCTTGCAGGCTTTGCCCGAAGGCGCTCACCTGTTTGTGATGAATTCCAATTACCTGGATGAAATCAGGCGCATGACCGATGACCGCTATGTCTATCACGCGGTCGACGCTGCGGCATTCCAACAATAGTTATCGAGGTTGAACATGACCGGTACCCAGGCTCAAGAATTCGCAGCACAGAACGAAGCAGACATTAAGGCGCAGGGTGAAAACACCACGTTGCGTAATCTGGCCACTGATTTTTTCAATGAGTCGGCCAAGCATAAATACAGCTATCACTTCTCCTGGATGGGGAGGCCGATCATTCAGTTGCCCCAGGACATGGTGGCGATGCAGGAGATCATCTGGCAGTTCAAACCTGACTTGATCATCGAATGCGGCATCGCCCATGGCGGCTCGATCATTTACTACGCCTCGATTCTGGAGTTGCTCGGGCATGGCGAGGTGCTGGGTATCGATGTCGATATTCGTCCGCACAACCGTGAGGCGATCGAAAGTCATCCAATGTTCAAGCGTATCTCGATGATCGAAGGCTCCAGCATTGACCCGGCGATTGCCGCCCAGGTTGCGGCGCTGGCTGCCGGCAAGAAGGTCATTGTCGTTCTGGACTCCAATCACACTCATGAGCACGTGCTTGAAGAGCTGCGCCTGTACGCACCGTTGGTGACGGTAGGCAGTTATTGCGTGGTGATGGACACCGTGGTCGAAGACATGCCGGCCGACGCATTCCCGGACCGTCCGTGGGGACCGGGTGATAACCCAAAGACCGCCGTGTGGCAATACCTCAAGGAAAGCAGCGACTTTGAGATCGATCGGCGCGTGGACAACAAGTTGCTGTTGTCAGTCGCGCCGGACGGTTATCTGTTGCGGGTCAAGTAAACAACACTAATTCGATTGCCAGGCCGCCGGTACGACCTGCGGGGATGGGGAAGACAAGATGCCGCTGCAAACCGTGGATACTGCCGTAACGCCCTTGAATGAGCGCTTTACTCTGGTTGTGATCAGCCATAACCGCAGAGCCTTCCTGCGCCGTACGATGGAGTATTACCGTCACTTTGCCGGCAAGTTGCTGGTGCTGGACTCCTCAACTGAAGCTGATACGACGCTGGTCGAGGATTACCCTGGTATTGAGTATCACCATCTGGGGCACCTGTCCTATTTTGGTTTGCAGGAAAAACTGGCGTATGGCTCATCGGTGGTGACTACGCCATACATGTCGTTTGCTGCTGACGACGACTTCATGCTGCATGATGCGATGGTCGAGTGCGTCGACTTTCTCGATGCCAACCCCGATTACGGCATGTGCCACGGCTATGGTTTGATGTATCTGTGCCGTGCGACTGAAGTGCTGTATTACCGCCGCGACCTCAAGGTGCAGGAAGACTACGGTTCGGAGTTGGCTGCGCAACGTGTCATGGATTTCATGGGCCAGTTTTTGCCGCCGTTCTATGCGGTAACACGTACTGAGCTGTTGCGCAGCTGGCACCAGTCGATGCCGGCGGGTATGAGTTTCGAGTGGCAGGAAATCGGCCATGCGTTCTATCTGCTGGCCAGTGCCAAGGCGCGAATTCTCGACATTCCTTACATCGTCCGCGAAATCAACTATGGCGGTTCTGATCACAAGACTAACGTATTGACGGTACTGACTTTTCAGGACCAGAAGTCGGTGGCTGAGCGTGAGGCGTTCGCTGAGTTCCTGGCAGGGCTGAGCACCGGGCTTGATGTCCTGGACAAGCCACAGGCGATTCAGGTGGCGCTGGATAGTTTTGCCGCAATGTCCAACTGCCTGCTCACCGGCAAGTCACTCAAGGCAACCCGTATCTTCCGTTCGCAGTGGTCGCCACTGTCGTTTGAACCGGTGCGTTTGTTCGACCCGCATCAGTTTGTGGAAATGCCGTTCTATAACAAGCCATTGTTCGATTTGTTGACCGAGATCGAGTTTTTGCTGCATGTGATGCCGGCTGGGCGTCAGCAACTGATCGAGCTTGAAGGTGTGCTGGTCAAGCAACACGCATTGCTGCGTCAGTACCCGGACGATACTCATGACACTGTCAGAAGCCGTTTATGGCAGGCCTTGAACGGCTATCTATTTAACCCTGCGGTAGTTGATGCGTTGCTGCATAACCTGGAAACCTCCGGCAATGATGGCTACGCGCTGGAGATCGAGCAGGCAAGGGGTTGGCAGCGGCGTCTTGCGACCCTGAATGTGGCAGATCGCAAAGTACTGCTCGACAACACCCAGTCAGGGCGCTTGCTTGGCTGGCTGAGTGCCCGGACGCCAGACGCCCGGCAGGTCGCTACGGCTGGCCAGTTGATTCAGCAAAACGGTCCCCGTTTCGAGATATTGCTGCTGGATCTGGAAAACGACGCGGCGGGCCTGCAAACCACGTTTGATAGCCTGCTGGCCAGCAACTTCAGAGCCTTCAAGGTGGTGGTGTTTACTACTGGCGACCTGCCGGGCGGCACAACGCGTAAAGATACGGTGCATTTCGTTCAGGTCAGTCCTGATCATTACGTGGAGCGCCTCAATGAAATCGCCGCCAACTCGACGTCCGACTGGCTGCTGCTGGCCGAGGCCGGCGATGAGTTCACGGCCAGCGGCCTGTTGCGTGCAGCTCTGGAATTGAAGGATGCCGAAGGCTGTCGTGCGGTCGCGATGGATGAAGTGCATCGTCAGGAAGATGGCGCCCTGCGGGACATCTTCCGCCCTGGTTTCAACCTGGATCTGCTGCTGGGCGTGCCAGCGCTGATGGCACGTCACTGGTTGATTCACAAGGACACGCTGCTGGAGGCGGGTGGCTATAACTCCGAGTTTGACCAGGCGCTGGAATTCGATTTGTTGCTGCGCATTATCGAGCAGGGCGGCATGGCGGGGCTTGCGCATCTGCCTGAGCCATTGCTGATCTGCAAGGCCGCCAGGCTTGAGAGAAACGATCAGTATGCCCAGGCTTTGACTCGTCATCTTGAAGCGCGTGGTTACTCGGCTCAGGTGGCATCTTCCGAGTCGGGCACCTTGCAGGTCGATTATCGGCATGCCGAGCGTCCTCTGGTGTCGATTGTGCTGCCCAGCCAGGACAATTTCGAAGCTTTGCAACTGTGCCTGATCAGCGTTCTGCAACGCACCCGCTACCATCATCATGAGATTCTGATTGCCGACAATCACAGCCAGGATCCGAAGCTGCATGAATGGCTGGATCAACTTGAAGGCAAGGGCGAGCGCATCAAGGTGTTGCGCCGGCAACAGGCGGTCAGCCCGGCGACGCTGCTCAATCAGGCCAGTCAGCAGGCCCGCGGTGAGTATCTGCTGTTTCTGGCTGCCGACGCGCAAGTGGTCACCGCTAACTGGGTCGAGGCGTTGCTTAATCAGGCGCAGCGTCCTGAAGTCGGCGTGGTCGGTGGCAAGCTGGTAGATGAAAAGGGCGTCTGCACCCAGGCTGGCCTGATTCTTGGCTTCGATCAAGGTGTTGGTGTAGCTCTGGTTGGGGAGGCCAAGGACGCCAAAGGCTATATGCAGCGCTTGCAGGTCGAGCAGAATTTCACGGCAGTGTCCGGAATATGCATGATGGTGCGTAAAGAACTCTTCGATGCCGTGGACGGTTTCGATGACGTGCTGTTCGGTGAGCACTTTGCGGCGGTCGATTTGTGCCTGAAGCTTGATGCGGCGGGTTATCTGACGGTCTGGACACCACAGGCGCAAGTTCTGCACCACGGTGCATTGCCACAGGCCAAGTCTGAGCTCGAGGCGCTGCAAACTCAGTGGCCTGTACCTATGCAGCATGATCGCGCCTATAATCCGAACCATCGGCACGCTGGCAAGGCATTCGTATTGGGTGCTGCTCAGCCGGTAGAGTGGGATCAACTGTTGGTCTGACGCGTTATCAGCTTTACCGGGGCCACGAACAACAACGGTTGTTCGTGGCTTTGCTGTTTATAGAGCGGGTGAGTGTGTCGCGCCAGGCGTCGCGAGATGAAATTAAGCGTGACCTTCAGCTCGCGGCAAGCATCTTCACTGTATCGTATGAGGCGGACCAGGCCTCGTAGCCATCTTTTGAGTCACGTCTTTCGCGCATTGAAGGGCGTCGTTAACCGTTTACTACTGGGAAGCCACGATGATTGGCATAAAAAGCATAGCGAGTTACGTGCCCACCGAAGGCGTGGATAACTACGCTCAAGGTGCCAGGTTCGACAAGGATGAAGAGTTCATCCTCGGCAAGATCGGCTCGACCTTTCTGCCTCGCAAGGATGCCGCACAGGAAACCTCCGACCTGTGCGTGGAAGCCGTCAACAAACTGTTGGCCGGTAACCCTCAGTTATCGCGTGAAAGTATTGATGTGCTCATTGTCGTCACTCAGAACGGCGATGAAGAAGGGCTGCCGCACACGGCTGCCATCGTTCAGGACAAGCTGGGGCTGACTACCGCCGTGGCGGCGTTCGATATCTCGCTGGGCTGTTCGGGCTATGTGTATGGCCTGTATGCCATCAAGGGCTTCATGGAAGCCACCGGCCTGAAGAACGGAGTCCTGGTCACCGCCGACCCGTATTCGAAGATCGTCGACCCGAACGACCGCAACACCACCATGCTGTTTGGCGATGCCGCCACCGCAACCTGGATGGGCGAAGACGCCGCCTGGCTGCTGGGCAAGGCTAAATTCGGCACTGATGGTTCTGGCGCGCCGCATCTGAAAGTCAGTAACGGTGTGTTCTATATGAATGGCCGCCAGGTGTTCAACTTTGCCTTGCTCAAGGTGCCGGCACATTTGCACGAGCTATTGGACGATTCTGGTCTGACCGCCGACGACATCGATGCCTTCTGTATTCACCAGGGCAGTGCGGCCATCGTCGATGCCGTGGCGCGACGTTTTGAAGATCAGCCCGAGAAGTTCGTCAAGGACATGGTCGAGACCGGCAATACCGTGTCGTCGAGTATTGCGCTGCTGGTCGAAAAGCATGTACTGGGTTCTTCATGGAAGCGTGTGGCACTCAGTGGCTTCGGTGTAGGTTTGTCGTGGGGATCGGCGATCATTTACCGTCCTTGATATTGATCGGTTGCAATCGACGCCCGGGACCTGAGCCCGGGCGTTTTTATTTTTACTGACCGTTCGTCGTGGTCGCTCGCACAGAGTGCCTAGCCGTTCACATTTCAGTGCCTCTCAAAGGCGCCTCGCCACAGCTCTGCTCCTCGTTAAAGCTACGCTAAGGTCTTGTTTTACTTGGGTTGGCACCGAGCCACTAAAAAAATTAAAAAAAAACCTCAAGCAACGTGCCATGCCGACGATAACTATTACGAAGGTTCTCTAGGCACACCCGGCGCTTGCAGGGGCCGGAAGCCACAGCAAACAAACCACGAGGAATTCATCATGGCTTTAACAGTAAACACCAACGTTGCCTCCCTGAACGTGCAAAAGAACCTGGGCCGTGCCTCTGATGCGCTGTCGACTTCCATGACCCGTCTGTCTTCCGGCCTGAAAATCAACAGCGCCAAAGACGACGCTGCCGGCCTGCAGATCGCAACCCGCATGACTTCGCAGATCCGTGGCCAGACCATGGCGATCAAAAACGCCAACGACGGTATCTCCATCGCCCAGACCGCTGAAGGCGCGATGCAAGAGCAGACCAATATTCTGCAGCGTATGCGTGAACTGGCTGTTCAGTCCCGCAACGACAACAATAGTGAAGCTGACCGTGACGCCCTGAACAAAGAGTTCGCGGCCATGTCCGACGAACTGACCCGTATCGCTGAAAGTACCAACCTGAACGGCAAGAACCTGCTGGACGGCTCGGCTGCAACCATGACCTTCCAGGTCGGTTCGAACTCGGGTGCAAGCAACCAGATCACTCTGAGCCTGAGCGACTCTTTCGTAGCTTCGACTCTGGGTGTTGACTCGGCGACCATCGCGATCACCGGTTCCGACAGTGATACTGCTCAGGCAAGCTTCGAAGCAGCTATCTCTGCAATCGACTCGGCTCTGGACACCATCAACGCCAGCCGTGCCGACCTCGGTGCTGCACAGAACCGTCTGACCAGCACCATCTCCAACCTGCAGAACATCAACGAAAACGCCACCGCCGCTCTGGGTCGCGTACAAGACACCGACTTCGCAGCTGAAACTGCTCAGCTGACCAAGCAGCAGACTCTGCAACAGGCGTCGACTTCGGTCCTGGCTCAGGCCAACCAGCTGCCGTCCTCTGTACTGAAACTGCTTCAGTAATTTCGGCATGGACTCTAGCGGGAGGGTGCGGGTGCGTACCCTCTCGCTTTTTTACTTTCAGAGGTGACAAAACATGGATATGGGCATCAGGCTGAATGTGTCTTATCCGGTCGCCAAACCGGTAAGCGACTCTGTCGGCGTCGACAAGAGTGCTTCGGTCGATACGACCAAACCTGTGCGTGTCGTCGATGCATCGAGCAAAAGCGAAAGCAATAGCAATAGTGCCGGGCAGCAAGACGATAATCAGGTCAAGGCAGCGGCCGCAGAAATTCAGGACTTCTTTCAATCGGTCAAGCGCAATCTTGAGTTTTCGGTTGATGATCGTTCTGGCAAAGTAGTGGTCAAAGTCATTGCGAGCGATTCAGGTGAGGTGATTCGACAGATTCCCAACGAGGAAGTGTTGAAGCTGGCCGAAAGCCTGAGCGACGCAAGCAGTCTGTTGTTCAGCGCGAAAGCCTGATTGCAGACAACCCCATGTTGCTGGTTTTCATGTGCTTCACAAGAGCCGTAAAACCGGCAGCATTCAAGCAAGGAGATACATGATGGCGAGTCCAATCTCAACGTCGACCGGTCTGGGTTCGGGTCTGAATATTAGTGGCATCGTCACCGCTCTGGTGGACGCCGATAAGGCGGCCAAACAGAAGCAGATCACGACCGACACGACCAAGAATACGGCGTCATTGTCTGGCGTCAGTCAGCTGAAATCGGCACTGGCTGCGTTTCAGTCAACGCTGACGACCCTCGGCAACACGACAACTCCAGCTTTTCAGGGGTATGGTGCGAGCTCGAGCAATGAAGCGCTGGTCAAGGCGACGACCAATAATTCAGCGGTCGGCGGCATCTATTCGGTCAAAGTGAACCAGTTGGCGACGGGTTCGAAAGTGGCCACTGTAGCCCTTGACTCAACTCAGGCGAGTGCCATTCCGAGTGGGAACCTGACCATCACTCAAAATGGCATTGATACGGTCATCAAGATCGACGCCACCTCGACCCTGCAGCAGGTGCGCGACAAGATTAACTCCGATCTGCAGTTCAATACCAACGGCATCAGTGCAAACATTATTAACGATGCCAATGGTTCGCGTCTGGTATTCAGCTCCAGCAAGACTGGTGCAGGCATGGATATCAGCGTCAAGGGCGACAGCAGCATCGGTACGTTGCTGGACATCGATGGCACCAAAATGATGAGTGCCAGTGGTACTGCGACTAATCCGGGGGCCGGCGCGATCAGTGCTCTGGCTCAGGATGCCAAGTTCGAGATTGATGGTCTTGCCATAACCAGCTCGAAGAATACTGTCGAGAATGCCGTTTCCGGTTTGACCTTGAACCTGGTTGCTGCCGATAAAGACAAAGTTACGACTATTACCGTGGCCTCGAATACCGATGCTATCAGAACGTCATTGCAGAGCTTTGTTGATGCTTACAATACTGTGGTCACGCTGGTCGGTAACCTGACCAAGGGCTCTACGGCATCCGATGGTACCTTTGTGTCCGGTGCAATGACCGGTGATTCAACACCGCGCAATATTCTGGCAGCCATTCGCTCGCAAATCGCAACCTCGACCAGTACCAGCGGCCTGGGGTCTTTGGCGCAGCTGGGAATTACAACTCAGCGTGCCGACGGTAAGCTGGCGCTCGATAATGTTGCCTTCTCGACCGCTATGAATGACAAGAATCTCGGTGGTCAGATTCAGACCATGTTTACCGGCGATAACGGCCTGCTGGGTCGCATCGAGAAATCGCTTAAGCCGTTCACGGATACGGGTGCCATTCTGGCGCAAAAAGACACCAGCCTGAACAAGGTCAAGACGCGGCTTGCCAACGACCAGGAAGCGCTTGATCGTCGTGTCGCCACGCTGACCGAGACCCTGACCAAGAAATACAATGCCATGGACCTGGCAGTAGCGCAGCTCAAGGCAACTGCTTCGAGCATCACCTCGATCTTCGATGCGATCAACGCGCAGAAAAACGCGTCCTGATCCAGGCATTAAAGCTCGTAACAAAAGCCCGACCTCGCGTCGGGTTTTTGCATTAATGCTAAAGTTTTCCCACGCCACGTCGATAGCTTGGGTATCCAGAGTACGGATTTGCCAAGAGGTCCCCCTATGAATCCGATGTTAGCGTTGCGTCAGTACCAAAAAGTCGGCTCCCAGGCGCAGACGTCTGAAGCCAGTCCTCACCGTCTGGTGCAGATGCTGCTTGAAGGCGGTCTCGCCCGTATCGCCCAGGCCAAAGGCGCCATGGCGCGTAAAGAAATCGCCGGTAAGGGCATCCTCATCGGCAAAGCCATCGACATCATCGGTGGCCTGCGCGAGGGTCTCGACCTGGACAACTACGGCACCGATGCCCTGCGTAACCAGGACAACCTCTACGACTACATGATGAAGCGCCTGGCTGAAGCCAACGCGAAGAATGATGCGAAGATCCTTGATGAAGTCACCGATCTGCTGATCACTGTCAAAGAGGGCTGGGACGCTATCGCAGCGGCCTGATCCTACGCCTTCACAAGGAGCTTCCCATGAGCGCAGCACAGCGTATCGCAGAAACCCGCGAAGCCTTGGTCGAGGCTTTGGCTGAACGCGACTGGGAAGCCATCGGCAGGCTCGATCTGGCTTGCCGTGAATGCATCGAAACGGTAGCAGTCGACACCGCAGCCAATGAGCCTGACCTGCGCGACAATCTGGAAGAGCTGCTGAACGTCTATCGGCAGTTGATTGACGTTGCAATCGGCGAACGTCAGGCAATTGCCGATGAGATGTCGCAGCTCAACAGAGCGAAACAAGCCTCGAAAGTGTACGATTTGTTCGGCTGAAAATTTCTTGTCGGACAAGATTCACGCCATAAATTTGACTATGTCCGTTTTTTTGACTTAACTAGTGATGTTTTTTGTTGTCTGGCGTCTGATCAGATGTAACGGCTAAGATGCCAAGCTGCCCACGACCGATGGGCGTACAAGTTGACTAGGGAAGTTTCGATTGCATGTGGCGTGAAATCAAAATTCTGCTGATCGATGACGACAGCCAGCGTCGCCGCGACCTGGGCGTCATCATGAACTTCCTGGGCGAAGAAAACCTCTCCTGTTCCAGCCAAGACTGGCAGCAGGTGGTCGGTTCTTTGTCGTCTACCCGCGAGGTGTTGTGCGTCCTGATTGGCAATGTCAGTGCCGCGGGCAGTCTTCAGGGCTTGCTTAAGACCATCGCTGCATGGGATGAGTTCCTTCCTGTGTTGCTGATGGGCGAAAGTTCTTCTGTCGACCTGCCCGAAGACCTGCGCCGTCGCGTGCTGTCCAGCATTGATATGCCGCCCAGCTACAGCAAGCTGCTCGACTCTCTGCACCGTGCCCAGGTCTATCGTGAAATGTACGATCAGGCCCGTGAGCGCGGTCGTCATCGCGAGCCCAATCTGTTTCGCAGCCTGGTCGGCACCAGCCGTGCCATCCAGCATGTGCGGCAGATGATGCAGCAGGTGGCCGACACCGACGCCAGTGTCCTGATTCTTGGCGAGTCCGGGACCGGCAAGGAAGTGGTGGCGCGTAACCTGCACTACCATTCCAAACGTCGCGACGCGCCGTTTGTGCCGGTCAACTGTGGTGCCATTCCGGCAGAGCTGCTTGAAAGCGAGCTGTTCGGCCATGAAAAGGGCGCCTTCACCGGTGCGATCACCAGCCGTGCCGGGCGTTTCGAGCTGGCCAATGGCGGCACCCTGTTTCTTGACGAGATCGGCGACATGCCGTTGCCGATGCAGGTCAAGCTGTTGCGTGTTCTGCAAGAACGCACCTTCGAGCGGGTCGGCAGCAACAAGACCCAGAGCATCGATGTGCGGATTATTGCGGCCACGCACAAGAATCTTGAAAAGATGATCGAGGTCGGCAGCTTTCGCGAAGACCTTTATTATCGCCTGAACGTATTCCCTATCGAGATGGCGCCGCTGCGCGAGCGTGTCGAAGACATTCCGTTGCTGATGAACGAACTGATTTCGCGCATGGAACACGAAAAGCGCGGCTCTATCCGTTTCAATTCCGCCGCGATCATGTCGCTGTGCCGGCACGCCTGGCCGGGTAACGTCCGTGAGCTGGCCAACCTGGTCGAGCGCATGGCGATCATGCACCCGTATGGCGTGATCGGCGTTGCCGAGCTGCCGAAGAAATTCCGCTATGTCGAAGATGAAGACGAGCAGATGGTCGACAGCCTGCGCAGCGATCTGGAAGAGCGCGTGGCCATCAACGCGACTACGCCGAACTTTGCGTCCGGTGCGATGCTGCCGCCTGAAGGTCTGGACCTCAAGGACTACCTCGGTGGTCTGGAGCAGGGCCTTATCCAGCAAGCGCTGGACGACGCCAACGGTATCGTGGCGCGCGCCGCAGAACGCTTGCGCATTCGCCGCACGACCCTGGTCGAGAAAATGCGCAAATACGGCATGAGCCGTCGCGATGGTGATGAACAGGCAGATGATTGACGCTTTGCCTGTCGCGTAACCTGTGAAAACCTCCGATTCGTCGGAGGTTTTTTTTCGGCACGAGGATTGCTAAGTCTCTTTTCTACACGCCGTTTAATGACGGTTCGCCCAGCGAGAGAGAATTCAATGTCCCAGGCCGTGCAGATTTGCAACGAACTCCCGAGCCCGTCGGCGCCTTCACTGGAGCTGGAAAGCCGTCAGGGGCTTGAGCAGGCCTTTGCGTTGTTCAATCAGATGTCGGCGCAACTGACCGATTCCTACAGCTTGCTTGAGGCGCGGGTCAATGAGCTCAAGGGCGAGCTGGCCGAGGCAGGGGTTCAACGTATGCAGGAACTGGCGGAAAACGAGCGTCTGGCCTATCGCTTGCAGAACCTGCTGGATCTGCTGCCGGGCGGTGTGATTGTGATCGATGGCACGGGCGTGGTGCGTGAAGCCAACCCGGCGGCCCTGGATTTGCTGGGCGAACCTCTGGTCGGCGAGCTGTGGCGACAGGTCATCAGCCGTAGCTTTGCGCCGCGCAAGGACGACGGCCATGAAGTCTCGCTCAAGGACGGCCGCAGGGTGTCCATCGCCACTCGCTCGCTGGATGCCGAGCCTGGGCAACTGGTGTTGCTGACTGATTTGACGGAAACCCGTCGTTTGCAGGATCAGCTGTCGCGTCACGAGCGCTTGTCGTCGCTGGGCCGGATGGTCGCTTCGTTGGCGCATCAGATTCGTACGCCGCTGTCAGCGGCGATGATTTATGCCAGTCACTTGAGCGAGCAGGAGTTGCCGGTGCGGACCCAGCAGCGTTTCGCCTCGCGCCTCAAGGAGCGCCTGCACGAGCTGGAGCATCAGGTGCGCGACATGCTGGTGTTCGCGCGTGGCGAATTGCCTTTGACCGATCGGCTGAGCCCCGAGGCGCTGTTTCAAGCGTTGCAATCGGCGGCCCAGACCCATGTGCGTGAGGCAGCGGTGCGCTGGCAGTGCGACAGCGTCGACGGTGAGTTGCTGTGCAATCGCGACACGCTGGTCGGTGCGTTGCTCAACCTGATCGAAAATGCCGTGCAGGCCAGCAGTGGCGCGGCGCGGCTGAAAATTCACGCTTATCAATACGGCTCGATGCTGCGTGTGTGCATCAGCGACAGTGGCAGCGGTATCGAGGCGGCGGCACTGGCGCGTATTGGCGAGCCGTTCTTCACCACTAAAACCACCGGCACCGGCCTGGGTTCGGCGGTCGTCATGGCCGTGGCCCGGGCTCATCAGGGCAGTGTGCAATACCGCTCCCGAGTCGGGCGCGGCACGTGTGCGATTGTCAGCCTGCCGTTAATTCCTTCCTGAGCTCCCGGAGTACGTTGATGGCAAGCAGAATCCTGCTGGTCGAGGACGACCGTTCACTGCGCGAAGCGCTCGGCGATACGCTGGAGCTGGCCGGGCATGCCTATCATGCGGTGGGTTCGGCCGAAGATGCGCTGGCCGCCGCGGCTCAGGAGTCGTTCAGCCTGGTGATCAGTGACGTCAACATGCCGGGCATGGATGGTCACCAGTTACTGGCCGTGTTGCGTGCCAGGCATCCGCAATTGCCGGTGCTGTTGATGACCGCCTACGGCGCAGTAGAGCGCGCCGTGGAAGCCATGCGCCAAGGGGCGGTGGATTATCTGGTCAAGCCGTTTGAGCCTGCAGCCCTGCTGGCGCTGGTGTCGCGTCATGCCTTGGGGCGGCTTGAGCCTGCCGGGCGGAGCGGGCCGGTGGCGGTCGAGCTGGCCAGTATCCAGTTGCTGGAGCTGGCCAGTCGGGTGGCGAGAAGCGATTCCACCGTGCTGATCTCGGGCGAATCAGGCACCGGCAAAGAGGTGCTGGCGCGCTATATCCACCAGCACTCGCCGCGTGCGGACAAGCCGTTCATTGCCATCAACTGCGCCGCGATTCCGGACAATATGCTTGAAGCCACGCTGTTCGGGCATGAGAAGGGCTCGTTCACCGGCGCGGTTGCCGCGCAGGCGGGCAAATTCGAGCTGGCCGAGGGCGGCACGATCCTGCTCGACGAAATTTCCGAAATGCCGATGGGCCTGCAGGCCAAGCTGCTGCGCGTGTTGCAGGAGCGTGAGGTCGAGCGGGTCGGCGCGCGTCGGCCGATCAGCCTGGATATTCGTGTGCTGGCGACCACCAACCGCGATCTGCTGGGTGAAGTGACGGCAGGGCGTTTTCGCGAAGACTTGTACTATCGCTTGTCGGTATTCCCGCTGGCGTGGCAGCCGCTGCGTCAACGAACCGCCGATATTCTGCCGCTGGCCGAGCAGTTGCTGAGCAAGCACGTCAATAAAATGAAACACGCGCCGGTGCGGCTGTCTGCCGAGGCCCAGGCCTGTCTGGTGGCTTATGCCTGGCCTGGCAATGTGCGTGAGCTGGACAACGCTGTGCAGCGTGCCTTGATCCTGCAGCAGGGCGGGGTGATTCAGGCGCAGGATTTCTGTCTGGCAGGTCCGGTGCATTTCACGTCGCAGCCTGCGATTGTCGCCGTGCCGGAGCCGGTCGAGCCCGCCGGTGCGCTGGGTGAAGACCTGCGGCGGCGTGAGTTCCAGTTGATCATCGACACGTTGCGCAGTGAGCGCGGACGGCGCAAGGAGGCGGCCGAACGCCTGGGGATCAGCCCGCGTACGCTGCGCTACAAGCTGGCGCAAATGCGTGATGCCGGCATGGATGTCGAGGCCTATCTGTTTGCGACCTGAGGTTTGCAAGCTGAGGCTTGCGGGCTGATGGGTGGCCTCTGGTCTGCCTTTTTTGTGATCTGTGTCAAATTGTCGATACAACGAAACATCACATCGTTATCATGATGGCCAACGGATACAGCGGGAGCGGGTGGGCCTGCGCAGCCAGTGGACGAGCATCAATATGTCCGGTTGGTCGTGCGCTTGTACGTCACTGGCACTCTTGTTGCTATGACATTGTTATCCGTAGAAACCAGTGTCAAAAAATTGCGGGCCTTACGAGAGATAAAGTCCATGAGCCAAGGTGTTGAATTTAATCGCTTGATGTTGGATATGCGGGCCATGCAGACGCAAGCCATGGGCGGTTCCAAGCCCGTTGAAGGCGTGCAGGAAGTGGCCGGCAGCAACTTTGCCGACTTGCTGGGCCAGGCGATCAACAAGGTGGCCGACACCCAGGAAGCATCGAGCCAGATGGCCAATGCCTTTGAAATGGGCAAGAGCGGTGTCGATATCACCGACGTCATGATCTCGTCGCAGAAAGCCAGTGTGTCCTTCCAGGCATTGACCCAGGTGCGCAACAAGCTGGTTCAGGCTTATCAAGACATCATGCAGATGCCGGTTTAAGGGACGTACTGATTAATGGCAGACGCAGCAGCCGATCCCGTTCCGGCAAGACCGGGCGCTCCGGAGAATAAAAAGCCGTTGTTCGGCTTTGCCTTTCTGGAAAACCTCTCCGAGATGACCATGCTGCGTCAGGTCGGCCTTATGGTCGGTCTGGCGGCAAGCGTGGCGATCGGCTTTGCCGTGGTGTTGTGGTCGCAGCAACCCGACTATCGGCCGCTGTATGGCAGCCTGGCGGGTCTGGACAGCAAGCAGATCATGGACACCCTGGCGGCGGCCAATATTCCGTACACCGTCGAGCCCAACTCCGGCGCTTTGCTGGTCAAGGCCGACGATGTGCAGCGCGCACGCATTCAGCTGGCTCAGGCCGGCGTGTCGCAGAACAACACCGGCATCGGCTTCGAGATCCTCGACAAGGATCAGGGCCTGGGCACCAGCCAGTTCATGGAAGCTACCCGCTACCGGCGTGGCCTTGAAGGTGAGCTGGCACGGACCATTTCTTCGCTGAACAACGTCAAGGCGGCTCGCGTGCACCTGGCGATTCCGAAAAGCTCGGTGTTTGTGCGCGACGACCGCAAGCCCACCGCTTCGGTACTGGTCGAGTTGTACCCTGGCCGTTCGCTGGAGCCGGGCCAGGTGGCCGCGATCATCAATCTGGTGGCCACCAGCGTGCCGGAACTGACCAAGTCGCAGGTCACCGTGGTCGACCAGAAGGGCACGTTGCTGTCCGATCAGGGTGAAAACTCCGAGCTGACCGTGGCCGGCAAACAGTTCGAATACACCCGGCGCATGGAGACCATGCTGTCGCAGCGTGTGCAGAACATTCTGCAACCGGTGCTGGGCAACGACCGCTACAAGGCTGAAGTCTCGGCGATGGTCGACTTCAGTGCCGTCGAATCGACCGCTGAAAGCTTCAACCCCGACCAGCCGGCGCTGCGCAGCGAGCAGTCGGTCAACGAGCAGCGCTCCACCAGTTCTGGAACAGGCGGTGTGCCGGGTGCCTTGAGCAACCAGCCGCCGGGCCCTGCCACCGCACCGCAAGTCGCCGGTGGTGGTGCCGCCGGTGCCGCGCCTGCCATAGCGCCAGGCCAGCCGCTGCTGGATGCCAACGGTCAGCAGATCATGGACCCGGCCACCGGTCAGCCGGCGCTGGCGCCGTACCCGACCGACAAGCGCACGCAGTCGACCAAGAACTTCGAGCTCGACCGCTCAATCAGTCACACCAAGCAGCAGCAGGGCCGTCTGAGCCGGTTGTCGGTGGCGGTGGTGGTCGACGACATGGTCAAGACCAACCCGGCCAACGGCGAAGTGACCCGCGCGCCGTGGAGCACCACGGACCTGGCCCGCTTCACCCGTCTGGTACAGGATGCGGTGGGCTTCGATGCCAGCCGTGGCGACAGCGTCAGCGTGATCAACGTGCCGTTCTCGACCGAGCGTGGCGAGCTGATCCCGGACATTCCGTTCTACTCGCAGCCCTGGTTCTGGGACGTTCTCAAGCAGGCTGTGGGCGTGATCTTCATCCTGATTCTGGTGTTCGGTGTGTTGCGCCCGGTGCTCAACAACATCACCAACCCCAAGAGCAAGGAATTGGGCTTCGGCGGCGACGCCGAACTGGGCGGCATGGGTGGTCTGGACGGCGAACTGGGCAGCGACCGGGTCAGCCTGGGCGGTCCGCAAAGTATTCTGTTGCCAAGCCCTACCGAGGGCTATGACGCACAGCTGAACGCAATCAAGAGTCTGGTGGCCGAAGACCCGGGTCGTGTAGCCCAGGTCGTGAAAGAGTGGATTAACACCGATGAATGATCGAGCTGCCGCAATCAAACTGAGCAAGGTCGAAAAAGCGGCCGTGCTGCTGCTGTCGCTGGGCGAAACCGATGCGGCTCAAGTGCTGCGGCACATGGGTCCCAAAGAGGTCCAGCGCGTCGGTGTGGCCATGGCGCAAATGCGCAATGTGCACCGCGAGCAGGTCGAGCAGGTGATGAACGAGTTCGTCAACACCGTGGGCGACCAGACCAGCCTGGGCGTCGGCTCCGATGGCTACATCCGCAAGATGCTCACCCAGGCACTGGGCGAAGACAAGGCCAACGGCCTGATCGACCGCATCCTGCTGGGCGGCAACACCAGCGGTCTCGACAGCCTGAAGTGGATGGAGCCACGCGCCGTGGCCGACGTGATCCGTTACGAGCACCCGCAGATTCAGGCGATCGTGGTGGCGTACCTGGATGCCGACCAGGCCGGTGAAGTGCTGGGCCATTTCGATCACAAGGTGCGGCTCGACATCATCCTGCGGGTGTCCTCGCTGAACACCGTACAGCCGGCCGCGCTCAAGGAACTCAACCAGATTCTGGAGAAGCAGTTCTCCGGCAACGCCAACACCTCGCGGACCACGCTGGGCGGTATCAAGCGCGCGGCCGATATCATGAACTTCCTCGACAGCTCGATCGAAGGCACGCTCATGGACTCGATCCGCGAGGTCGACGAAGACCTGTCGGTGGCGATCGAAGACCTCATGTTCGTGTTCAACAACCTGGCCGATGTCGACGACCGCGGTATCCAGGCGCTGCTGCGCGAAGTGTCCTCGGACGTGCTGGTACTGGCGCTCAAGGGCTCGGACGAAGCGGTCAAGGAAAAAATCTTCAAGAACATGTCCAAGCGGGCCGCCGAACTGCTGCGCGACGATCTGGAGGCCAAGGGGCCGGTTCGGGTCAGCGATGTGGAAGCGGCACAGAAAGAAATTCTCACCATTGCCCGTCGTATGGCCGAGGCCGGCGAGATCGTGCTCGGTGGCAAGGGTGGCGAGGAAATGATCTAAGGATCCAGCCCACACATGTCCAGCTCCAATAAAGAAGCGCCCAGCGACCTGATTCGCGCCAGGGATATACGTGGGCTCGATGTCTGGGCGTTGCCCAGCTTCGACCCGTATGTGCCCGCGCCGCCGCCTGAACCGGTAGCCGAGCCGGAACCCGATCCGGACACGGTCGAAGAGGTGCCGCTGGAGGAAGTTCAGCCGATCACTCTGGAAGAGCTCGAAAGCATCCGTCAGGAAGCCTGGAACGAAGGCTTCGCCACTGGCGAGCGCGAGGGCTTTCACAGCACCCAGATCAAGGTCCGCCAGGAGGCGGAAGTCGCCCTCAAGGCGCGGCTCGACAGCCTGGAGCAGGTCATGCTGCAGTTGTTCGATCCGCTGGCCGAGCAGGACATGCAGATCGAAAAGTCGGTGGTCCATCTGGTCGAGCACATTGCCCGCCAGGTGATTCAGCGCGAGCTGCAGACCGACTCGCAGCGCATCGTCCATGTCCTGCGCGACTGCCTCAAGCTGCTGCCGATGGGCGCGAGCAACCTGCGCATCTTCGTCAACCCGCAGGATTTCGGCTCGATCAAGGCGCTGCGCGAGCGGCACGAAGAAACCTGGAAGATTTTCGAGGACGACGACCTGCTGCCCGGCGGTTGCCGCATCGAGACCGAACACAGCCGCATCGATGCCAGCATCGAGACACGCATCAGCCAGGCGATTACCCGCATGTATGACCAGATGCATGAACAAGTCGCACACCCGGCCGCTCCTGATCTGAGCCTGGAATTGCCTGAGGTCTCGGCGCCGCGTGCTGCTGCGCCGGTTGAAGAGTACAGCGCATCCGAAGAGTCCGGCGATGCGCCTTGATCGCCTGAGCTTCGGCAAGCGCCTCGGTGGCTATAGCGGTGCCATCGACCTGCCGACCCAGCCGGTGGTCGAAGGTCGCCTGCTGCGCATGGTTGGCCTGACCCTTGAAGCCGAAGGCTTGCGCGCTGCCATGGGCAGCCGTTGCGTGGTCATCAACGACGACAGTCATCACCCGATGCAGGTTGAAGCCGAGGTCATGGGCTTTTCCGGCGGCAAGGTCTTTCTGATGCCGGTCGGCAGCGTGGCCGGCATCGCGCCGGGTGCTCGCGTGGTGCCGTTGGCAGACACCGGCCGCCTGCCGATGGGCATGAGCATGCTGGGCCGGGTACTCGACGGTGCCGGCCGGCCGCTCGATGGTCGCCCGCCGATCAAGGCCGAAGACTGGGTGCCGATGGACGGCCCGACGATCAACCCGCTCAAGCGCGACCCGATCAGCCAGCCGCTGGATGTGGGGATTCGCTGCATCAACGGATTATTGACGGTCGGCCGTGGCCAGCGTCTGGGCCTGTTTGCCGGTACTGGCGTCGGCAAGAGTGTGCTGCTCGGCATGATGACGCGCTTTACCGAGGCGGACATCATCGTCGTCGGCCTGATCGGCGAGCGGGGCCGTGAGGTCAAGGAATTCATCGAACACATTCTCGGCGAAGAGGGCCTCAAGCGCTCTGTGGTGGTGGCATCGCCGGCCGACGATGCGCCGCTGATGCGTCTGCGCGCCGCGATGTACTGCACGCGCATCGCTGAATACTTCCGCGATTGCGGCAAGAACGTTCTGTTGCTGATGGACTCGCTGACCCGTTTTGCCCAGGCCCAGCGTGAAATCGCCCTGGCGATTGGCGAGCCGCCGGCGACCAAGGGTTATCCGCCCTCGGTCTTCGCCCGCCTGCCCAAACTGGTCGAGCGCGCCGGCAATGCCGAGGCCGGTGGCGGCTCGATCACCGCGTTCTACACGGTACTGTCCGAAGGCGATGATCAGCAGGACCCGATTGCCGACTCGGCTCGCGGCGTGCTCGACGGCCATATCGTGCTGTCGCGGCGGCTGGCCGAAGAAGGGCATTACCCGGCCATCGACATCGAAGCGTCGATCAGCCGGGTCATGCCTGCCGTGGTCAGTCCCGAACACATGACCCGCGCCCAGCACTTCAAGCAACTGTGGTCGCGCTACCAGCAAAGCCGCGACCTGATCAGCGTCGGTGCCTATGTGGCGGGCGGTGACCGCGAAACGGACCTTGCCATCTCGTTGCAACCGACGCTGGTGCGCTACCAGCGCCAGGGCCTGCGCGAAAACGTCAGCCTGCAGGGCAGCGGCGATGCACTGGCGGCGGTGTTCGGGCCCGCGCCGGGCGGGTGATGAGTCATGGCCAATAGTCGTGCGGCGCGCCTGGCGCCAGTGGTCGAGATGGCCGAAAAGGCCGAGCGCACGGCCGCCCAGCGCCTGGGCTATCTGCAAGGCCAGGTCAATCTGGCGCACAGCAAGCTGGAAGAACTCGATCAGTTTCGCCTCAACTATCAGCAGCAGTGGATCAATCGCGGCAGCCATGGCGTGTCGGGCCAGTGGCTGATGAACTACCAGCGCTTTCTCAACCAGCTCGAAACCGCCATCGGCCAGCAGCGCAAGAGCCTGGCCTGGCACCAGGTCAACCTCGACAAGGCCCGCGGCGCCTGGCAACAGGCCTACGCCCGGGTCGAAGGCTTGCGCAAGCTGGTGCAGCGCTATATGGACGAAGCCCGTCAGCTTGAAGACAAGCGCGAGCAAAAACTGCTGGATGAACTGTCCCAGCGTCTGCCTCGGCATGATTCATTCTAAAAAGTGTGCTACAGACTGTGCGACCAGCAGGTCATTCTTTCTGGCTGATGATGTAAATGATATCGCTCGGCAATATTTTTAGAACAGGTAAGGTAATGGCCACTACTGCCCAGATAAGCCATCGACTGAGGAAGCCTGATTTACCCGTGTAAGCGATACGTTCGTGAAGCCCGTCCAGGCTTAATGTTGGCAACGTGCCTTCGGTTTTTACCGTAAATTCATACTGGCTAATCAATTGAGTGAGGTTCACTCGATTGAAGTAATGAAGATGGGGGGAGGGGAGTCCTTTTTGCCATAAGCGTTCAAAAGGCCCGTGCAGGTGCAGGCGTGAAAACAAGGTCGAGAGTTTGTAAAAGATACCATCGCTACTCGGAAGATTCAGGACCAGTAGTCCGCCCTTGTTCAAGTGTTGATGGCATTTTTCAATAATATGTCCAGGGGCGGGAATGTGTTCAAACACGTCATTGAAGACAATGATGTCGAAGGTTTCCTCTGGGATCAGGGCTGTCGGGAAGTAGCCTTGACGGACGACCAGCCCCTTTTGACTTGCAACGTCGAAGATGGCCTGGTCGGGTTCTATGCCGCACACCTCGAAATCCTTGCGTGCCGACTCGAGAAACCAGCCATGGGCACACCCGACTTCGAGCAGGCGACCGCCTTGAGGTCGGTGAAGTTTGATCTGCTGCAGAAGGGTGGTGAAGTTTTTTGTACGAATGGCCCGTAATCCGGCTTCACGAGAGGCTTCATCAATCAGGGTGTTTGCAGCGCTGTTAATAACAGGTCGAAGGTCGACGCCTTCATAATGACAATTTTTGCACCTGAAGTGCCAAGGCTGATGTCCGGGTGAAAGCTGGGTCTGGCAGACGGGGCATTGGCTGTGTGCTGAGGGCATGGATGTTCTCTGTCCGAGTAAAGGTGATGTAACGACAGAGGGTATGAGTAGGGTTGTCTCATTCTCTTTGCATCCGTGGGGGGCATTAACAGGGGGTGTTGCTATTTAAGTTGGGTGATGCGCTTCCTGCAAGTTAATAGAGTAAAGCGGAGGCGACATTTTTCAGATGGTCTAGGCTGTGTCTTATCGGTGAGACATTACAGGAGGCCTTATGACCGTCACTTCCGAGCGTTCCCCGGATGGCCGACAGGTAACCCTGCTCGTTGAAGGGCGCTTCGATTTTGCATCCCATCAGGCGTTTCGCGCCGCTTACCAGAACCATCCTGCCGATCTCGATTATGTCGTCGATCTGCGCGGCACCCATTATCTGGACAGTTCGGCGTTAGGCATGTTGCTGTTGTTGCGCGACCATGCCGGCGGCGAAAAGGCGGTTGTGAAACTGGTCAACTGCACGCCGGATGTGATCAAGATCCTGACCATTTCCAACTTCTCCAAACTGTTTCAGGTCAGCTGAGTCTTGCAGGCAGACCCGCACAGCCTGCGCATTCTGATCGCGGACGACAGCCCCAGCGACCGCTTGCTGTTGTCGAGCCTGATCGCGCGGCAGGGGCATCAGGCGCTGATTGCCGCCAATGGCGCCGAGGCGCTTGAGCTGTACCGCATTCAACAGCCGCACCTGGTATTGATGGATGCGCTGATGCCGGTGATGGACGGCTTCGAGGCGGCGCGGCAAATCAAGCTGCTG
Organism: Pseudomonas sp. HP_08; assembly: GCF_055284095.1. Classification (NCBI taxonomy): domain Bacteria; kingdom Pseudomonadati; phylum Pseudomonadota; class Gammaproteobacteria; order Pseudomonadales; family Pseudomonadaceae; genus Pseudomonas; species Pseudomonas sp. HP_08. The sequence goes on from NZ_JBTOQC010000004.1 coordinate 140,537, forward strand.
GCCGGCGAGTCGCTGGTACCGATCATTTTCCTGACCTCCCTGACTGAAGGCGAAGCGCTGGCGCGTTGTCTGGATGCCGGTGGTGACGACTTCATCGCCAAGCCATTCAACCCGCTGGTACTGGCGGCCAAGATCAACGCCATGAACCGCCTGCGCCAGTTGCAGGAAACCGTGCTGCGCCAGCGCGACCAGTTGGCCAGTCATCGCGAGCACATGCTCAACGAGCAGCGGGTGGCCAAGGCAGTGTTTGACCAGGTGGCACACTCCGGTTGCCTGGATGCGCCGAATATCCGCTACCTGCAATCGCCGTATGCGCTGTTCAACGGTGACTTGATGCTGGCGGCCTGGGCGCCTGCCGGGCACATGTATGTGTTTCTCGGTGACTTCACCGGCCATGGCTTGCCGGCCGCGGTGGGGGCGATGCCGCTGGCCGAGGTGTTCTATGGCATGACTGCCAAGGGCTATGGCTTGCCGGAAATGCTGCGCGAGATGAATGCCAAGCTCAAGCGCATCCTGCCGGTGGGCATGTTCTGCTGCGCGACCTTGCTGTGCATCGACTTCAAGCAGCAGCAAGTCGAGATGTGGAATGGTGGCCTGCCTGACGGTTATCTGTTGCACGCCGGTGGCGGCTTCGAGCCGTTACCGTCACGGCACCTGCCGTTGGGCATATTGCCGGCCAGCGCCTTTGACGAGAGCACTGAAGTGTTGCCGCTGGCGCCGGGCGACCGGATCTTTCTGCTTTCCGACGGCGTGATGGACACCCGCGACGCTCAGGAGCGTCTGTTTGGGACGCGGCGGCTGTGCGAAGTGCTGGCGGCCAACCGTGAGCCTGCGCGGTTGATCGAAGAAATCCTTGAGGCGCTGAATGAATTCGGTGGCCGAGCGCGTGACGATGTCAGCATGCTGGAAATCAGTGCCTCGCTGCAGGACGGCGACAGTGTGCCGCCAGCGACCCGTTCGGAGGGCGGCCCGGCAAGCCCGCTGGACTGGTCGGCAAACTTCGAGTTTCGTGCCTCGACGCTGAAGACCTTCAACCCCTTGCCCTACATTCTCCAGCTGTTGCTGGAGGTGCACGGGCTGCGCGATCAGAGCGGGGCGCTTTATAGCGTTCTGGCCGAGCTATACAGCAATGCGCTGGAACATGGGGTGCTGGGCCTCGATTCACGCCTGAAACAGGATGCGTCCGGATTTGCCCGCTATTATCAAGAGCGTACCCAGCGCCTTGAGCAGTTGCAGAGCGGCTTTATCAATCTGCAACTGCAAGTTCGCGCCAGTGCCGAAGGCGGCGTGTTGATCATCAATATGCAGGACAGCGGCAAAGGTTTTGACGTACAGGATGTGTTGACCCGCGCCCCTTCGGTCGACGGGTTATGTGGTCGTGGTCTCAGGCTGGTCCGTTCGCTGTGCAGTGAAGCGAACTGGTCGGACAATGGTCGGGCGGTTTGCGTGGAGTTTTCATGGGGGGTAGTGGCATACTTGCCCCCGGTTTCTTGATCAAGGAGTGAGCAAGTGGCGGCCGTTCATGTGGATTACAGTGTGTTGACGACCTTGCAAGAGGTCATGGAAGACGAATACCTGACGCTGATCGATGTCTTTCTCAAGGACTCGGACCTGCGTATGGCCCTGTTGCGCCAGAGCGTACACGCGACTCGCGTGGGTGGCACCTCGCTGGACCTGGTCGAGCTTGGGCTGGCAGCCCACAGCTTCAAGGGCAGCAGCAGCAATATGGGCGCGGTGCGGTTGTCGGACCTGTGCCGTCAGCTTGAAGACCAGACCCGCCGCCAGGCGGTCGAAGGCCTGGAAGACCTGGTTCGCTCGATCGACATCGAGTACCTGACCATCCGCCGGTTATTCGACGCCGAGCGCCAGACCTTCATCGGACAAACCTGATCGACCGCTGTTGCAGCCCGGGCACCGTGCGCACCGTTTACGTCGATGTGTGAGATGGCCCGCATCTTGCTGGTGCAATGTCATTGTGCTGTCTGATGCGGAGATTCGAATGTCCCTTGCCCCCAATGTATTACTCCAGACCAATGCGGCGACCACGGCCAAGTCCAGTGCCGCCAGCCATTTGTCCAAGTCTGCTGAGATCGGCAAGGACGGCGCTTCCGGCTTCTCCAAGGTGTTCAATCGCGAATCCCGCGAAGCGCCCAAGGCCGAGCGCGATGTGCAGCCCAACGCGGCTCGCGACAAAAGCGTAGCGGACAAAAGCAAATCGGTGGCCGGCAAGGACAAGCCTGACCAGGCGCCAGAGGTTGCCGATGACAAGTCCTCGGTTGCCGAAAGCGGCAATGACTTGCCTGCCGACAAGGTGGTGCAGGCAAACGATCAGGATCATTCGGCTGACAAGGGCGACGACAGCGCCGCACAGAACAGCGCCGGCAGCACCGTCGATCAGGCCGGCCAGGCGCTGGTCGCCAATGCGCAGGCGGGGCAGGTGCCATTGGTGCCTTTGACCGTGCCGCCGGCAAGTGCCGCTACCGATGCGGCCGTCGACGAAGCATTCGACCCTGAAGCCGACGCGCTCGAAGGTTTGCATGCCTTGCAGTTTGCGCTGGAAAGCGCCACCGGCCGCAGCCGCACGCCTGCGGCGCCGGCGACTCAGGCGTCCACCGCTCAGAACGGCGCGCTGGTCGATGGTGAAGTGGCGGATGCGCAGAACATCGTCAATAACCTGGCGAGCCTGCAAGGCGATCAGGACCTGGGCGAGGGCGGCTCTGAAGGGAGCGAGAAATCGCTGGCCGGCCTGCTGGACGACGGATTGAAAGATGTCAAAGCCGCCGCCGGCGATACGCGGGTGGATAATTTTGCCGAGCGCCTGGCAGCGTTGAGCCAGGCCGCGCAACCCGCCCGCACTGCAGCCGTGACTACGCCGGTGATCAACCAGCCACTGGCCATGCATCAGAGCGGCTGGAGCGAAGGCATCGTCGAGCGCGTGATGTACCTCTCGAGCCAGAACCTAAAATCGGCAGAAATCAAACTGGAACCGGCCGAACTGGGCCGCCTGGACATTCGCGTCAATATGGCGCCGGACCAGCAGACCCAGGTGACATTCGTCAGCGCGCACCTCGGTGTGCGTGATGCACTTGAAAGCCAGATGATTCGCCTGCGCGAGTCGTTCCAGCAGCAGGGCCTGGGCCAGGTTGACGTCAATGTCTCCGACCAGTCGCAACAACAGGCTCAGCAACAAGCCCAGGAACAGGCCAGCCGTGCCCAGCGTGGCAGCTCACGCAGCGATTCAGGCATCAGTGACGGACTTGAAAGCAACAGCACCGAACCTGCCGTCGCCACCAGCCAGCCGGTTCAGCGGGTCATCGGCAGCAGCGAGATCGATTACTACGCCTGACCCCGTGTGTATCGAACCCCTGATCTGCACCCCCGTAGGAGCGCGCTCGCCCGCGACCGAGTGCGCTAGCGCTCGCAAAATTTCGGAAACGCCAAAATTTACGACTGCTAACGCAGCCGGTCGCGGGCAGGGCGCGCTCCTGCACCCGCCAATGTGTTCCAATCTGGCATAACCTTTGCTCGGCCTCTGTCACGTAACAGTGAACCCCCTGAATAGTGACGGATTATTGGCATGGCGCAGACCGAAGCAGTCAAAGAGCCCGGCTCGAAAAAGAAACTCAAGCTCATCATCCTCGGTGTCGTGGGCTTGATCCTGGCCATCGGTTTGTCGGTGGGCGCCACCTGGTTCTTGATGCACAAGTCCGAGCCCAAGCCGGACCCGGCCGCCGCTGCCGCGCAGGCCAATACCAAACAGCCCGCCGTGTTCGAGGCCATGACGCCTGCGTTCGTGGTCAACTTCAATGTCAACGGCCGCCAGCGCTACATGCAGGTGAGCATTACCATGCTGGCACGCAGTGCCGCCGACATGGAGGCCTTGAAAGTCCACATGCCGACCATTCGCAATAATCTGGTGCTGCTGTTTGCCGGCATCCCCTTCGATTCGCTGACCACGCCGGTGGGCATGGAAATGCTGCGCCAGAAGGCGACGGCCAGCATTCAGGAAGTGGCCCAGAAAGAACTCGGCAAGACGGTCATCGAGCAGTTGCTCTTCACTAACTTCGTATTGCAGTAGGATCCACGACATGGCCGTGCAAGACCTGCTGTCCCAGGATGAGATCGATGCGCTGCTGCATGGCGTGGACGATGGCATGGTCGAGACCGACAACGTTGCCGAACCCGGCACCGTCAAGACCTACGACCTGACAAGCCAGGACCGGATCGTCCGCGGACGCATGCCGACGCTGGAAATGATCAACGAGCGGTTCGCCCGCTACACCCGCATCAGCATGTTCAACCTGCTGCGCCGCTCGGCGGATGTGGCGGTGGGCGGCGTGCAGGTAATGAAGTTCGGCGAGTACGTGCATTCGCTGTACGTCCCGACCAGCCTCAACCTGGCCAAGATCAAGCCGCTGCGCGGCACCGCGTTGTTCATTCTTGACGCCAAGCTGGTGTTCAAGCTGGTGGACAACTTTTTTGGCGGCGACGGACGTCACGCCAAGATTGAAGGGCGTGAATTTACCCCGACCGAATTGCGCGTCGTGCGCATGGTGCTGGACCAGGCTTTCGTCGACTTGAAGGAAGCCTGGCAGGCGATCATGGAAGTCAATTTCGAGTACATCAACTCGGAAGTGAACCCGGCCATGGCCAACATCGTCGGCCCCAGCGAAGCCGTGGTGATTTCCACCTTCCACATCGAACTCGATGGCGGCGGCGGCGACCTGCACGTGACCATGCCGTACTCGATGATCGAGCCGATCCGCGAAATGCTCGACGCCGGTTTCCAGTCCGATCTCGACGATCAGGACGAGCGCTGGGTCAAGGCGCTCAAGGAAGACGTGCTCGACGTCTCGGTGCCGGTCACCACCACGGTTGCCAATCGTCAATTGCTGCTGCGCGACATTCTGCACATGCAGCCTGGCGATGTGATTCCGGTGGATCTGGACGAAAACCTGGTGATGCGCGCCAATGGCGTGCCTTCGTTCAAGGTCAAGCTTGGCTCGCACAAGGGCAACCTGGCCTTGCAGATTATCGAACCCATAGAACGGCGCTGATCGGCACGGTCGCGCTTGACCAAATTGCGTAATTGAAGACTGCCCGCAGAGGACAACCGATGGCTGATAACAACGAAATGACGTCTGCTGAAGATCAGGCGCTGGCCGATGAGTGGGCTGCTGCATTGGGCGAAGCCGGCGATGGCCAGGCGGACATCGATGCCTTGCTGGCCGCCGATGCCGCCCGCAAGCCAAGTTCCAACCGTATGGCCATGGAAGAGTTTGGCGGCGTGCCGAAAAACTCGGCGCAAGTGACCCTGGACGGTCCCAACCTGGATGTGATCCTGGACATTCCGGTGTCGATTTCCATGGAAGTCGGCAGCACCGATATCAGCATTCGCAACCTGCTGCAGCTCAACCAGGGTTCGGTGATCGAGCTGGACCGTCTGGCCGGCGAGCCGCTCGACGTGCTGGTCAACGGCACCCTGATCGCCCATGGCGAGGTGGTGGTTGTCAACGAGAAGTTCGGTATTCGTCTGACGGACGTCATCAGCCCGAGCGAACGTATCAAGAAGCTGCGCTAAGTGAAGCGTTTGCTCTGTGCGGTGTGGCTCATGCCGTTGATGGCGGTTGCCAGCGAACCGGTCGCGTCGGGGGCGACGGCGGCAGCGCCTGTGGCCCAGGTCGGCAGTGCGCTGTCGGGCGGCATGGGCGGGCAGTTGCTGCAGCTGGTGTTGGGCCTGCTGCTGGTGATCGGCCTGATCTTTCTGCTTGCCTGGGTGACGCGCAAGGTTCAGGGCGGTGGCCTGGGCAATCAACAGGTCATCGAGCTGGTCGGTTCGCGTGCCCTCGGGCCGCGTGACCGGCTGGTGCTGGTGCAGATCGGCAAGGAACAGATTCTGTTGGGCGTGACGCCTGGGCGTATCACGCCGTTGCATGTGCTCAACGAGGCGGTGGACGTCCCTGTCCGCCAGCCGGCTACGCCGGAATTCGCCCAGCGCCTGCTGGAGTTGATGGGCAAGGATAAGGACAAGACGTAATGGCCATGCTGCGTTTGCTGATAGTGCTGCTGTTGGGGATGGCGGCGCCACTGGCGCTGGCGGCCGACCCGTTGTCGATCCCGGCGATTACCCTGTCCAATGGTGCCAACGGCCAGCAGGAATACTCGGTCAGCCTGCAGATCCTGATGATCATGACGGCGCTGAGCTTCATTCCGGCGTTCGTCATCCTGATGACCAGCTTTACCCGCATCATCGTGGTCTTCTCGATTCTGCGTCAGGCGCTGGGCCTGCAACAGACGCCGTCCAACCAGGTGTTGATCGGCATGACCCTGTTCCTGACCATGTTCATCATGACCCCGGTCTACGAGCGGGTGAACCGCGACGCCTTGCAGCCTTATCTGGCCGAAACCATGAGCGCCCAGGATGCCCTGGTCAAAGCGCAAGTGCCGGTCAAGGATTTCATGCTGGCGCAGACCCGCACCAGTGACCTTGAGCTGTTCATGCGCCTGTCCAAGCGCACCGACATCCAGACTCCTGAAGCCGCGCCGTTGACTATCATCGTGCCGGCCTTCGTGATCTCCGAACTCAAGACCGCCTTCCAGATCGGCTTCATGATCTTCATTCCGTTCCTGATCATCGACATGGTGGTGGCCAGTGTGCTGATGGCCATGGGTATGATGATGCTCTCGCCACTGATCATCTCGCTGCCGTTCAAGATCATGCTGTTCGTGCTGGTCGACGGCTGGGCGCTGATCGTCGGGACGTTGGCCGGCAGTTTCGGTGGTGTATGAGTCACGTTGACGAGGAGCCTGTCCGATGACCCCTGAAGTTGCGGTCGACCTGTTCCGTGAGGCGCTGTGGCTGACCACCGTGCTGGTCGCGATCCTGGTGGTGCCGAGCCTGATCTGCGGCCTGATCGTGGCCATGTTTCAGGCGGCTACACAGATCAACGAACAGACCTTGAGCTTTCTGCCGCGCCTGATCGTCATGCTTTTGACGTTGATCGTCGCCGGCCCCTGGCTGCTGAGCGTGTTCATGGACTACGTGCTGAATCTGTACAACAGCATCCCGACCTTGATCGGCTAGCGGCGCATGGAGCCGATGCTCGCCCTGACCGATACCCAGATCAGTACCTGGGTGGCCAGCTTCATGTTGCCGATGTTTCGCATCGTCGCCGTGTTGATGACCATGCCGATCATTGGTACCACGCTGGTGCCGCGCCGGGTGCGCTTGTACTTTGCCTTTGCGATCACCATTGTCGTCGCCCCGGTGCTGCCGCCGATGCCGGCGGTGCAGGCGCTGGACCTCAGTGCCCTGTTGCTGATTGGCGAGCAGATCATCATCGGCGTCGGCATGGGCCTGTCGTTGCAGTTGTTCTTCCACATATTTGTCGTGGCCGGGCAGATCATTGCCACGCAGATGGGCATGGGCTTCGCCTCGATGGTCGACCCCACCAACGGCGTGTCATCGGCGGTGGTCGGGCAGTTTTTCACCATGCTGGTGACCCTGATGTTTCTGGGCATGAACGGCCATCTGGTGGTGCTTGAGGTGCTGGTCGAAAGCTTCACCACGCTGCCGGTGGGCGGCGGGGTGCCGGTGGGCAATTTCTGGACCCTGGCTAACGGCCTGGGCTGGGTGATGGGCTCGGGCTTGCGCCTGGTGCTGCCGGCGGTGACTGCCTTGCTGATCATCAACATCGCGTTCGGCATCATGACCCGCGCCGCGCCGCAACTGAACATCTTCTCCATCGGTTTTCCGTTGACCCTGGTGCTGGGCATGGTGATCCTGTGGATGAGCATGGCCGATATCCTCAGTCAGTATCAGCCGATGGCGGTCGAGGCCTTGCAGCAAATACGAGATCTGGTGAGGGCCCGCTGAGATGGCAGAAAGCGAGAGCGGTCAGGACAAAACAGAAGAACCCACGGAGAAAAAGGTCCGCGACAGTCGGGCCGAGGGCCAGGTTGCGCGCTCCAAAGAGCTCACCACGCTGGTGGTGATGATGATGGGCGCGGTAGGGCTGCTGATGTTCGGCGGCGGCGTGGCGCAGATGCTCGCCGAAGCGATGCGCGAGAATTTCTCGATCACCCGCGAAATGCTCATGGACCCGATGTGGATGGGGCGCATGCTGCTCAAGACCGGGCAGACCGCCATGATCGTCGTGCTGCCGTTCATGATCGCCATGCTGGTGGCCGCGTTTGTCGGCCCGATCATGCTGGGTGGCTGGTTGTTCGCCACCAAGTCGCTGATGCCCAAGTTCAGCCGCATGAACCCGTTGTCCGGGGTCAAGCGCATGTTCTCGGTCAACTCGATCGTCGAGTTGCTCAAGGCATTTGCCAAGTTTCTGGTGGTGCTGGCCGTGGCGTTGGTGGTCATCAAGAAAGACCGCAACGACCTGATTGCCATCTCCCACGAGCCGCTGGAAATGGCGATCATCCACAGCCTGCAACTGGTGGGCTGGAGCACGCTGTGGATTGTCTGCGGGCTGATACTGATCGCTGCGGTCGATGTGCCGGTTCAGCTGTATCAGGCGCACAAGAAGCTGCTGATGACCAAGCAGGAAGTGCGCGACGAGCACAAGAACAGCGAGGGTAACCCACAGGTCAAGCAACGCATCCGGCAGTTGCAGCACGACATGGCCAACCGGCGCATGATGGCCGCGATTCCCGAGGCCGATGTCATCATTACCAACCCGACCCACTTTGCCGTGGCGCTCAAGTACGACCCCGAAAACGGCGGGGCACCGAAACTGCTCGCCAAAGGCCTGGACCTGATCGCCCTGAAAATCCGCGAGATCGGTGCCCACAACCAGATCATGATCCTCGAATCCCCGGCGCTGGCGCGCTCGATCTACTACAGCACCGAGCTTGAGGAAGAGATTCCTGCCGGCCTGTATATGGCTGTCGCCCAGGTGCTGGCCTATGTCTACCAGATCCGCCAGTTCCAGGCCGGCCGCGGCAAACGCCCGACCCCGCTGGGCGACATCAGCATCCCCCCCGATTTGCGTCGCGACGAATAACCCGTAGGAGCGCGCTTGCCCGCGACCGAGTGCGTAGCGCTCGCAAATTCTATGAAACGCTGAAAATTTACGGCTGTTAACGCACTCGGAAATTCTATGAAACGCTGAAAATTTACGACTGCTAACGCAGCCGGTCGCGGGCAAGCGCGCTCCTACAGGGTGTTGTGCTGAGTTGGACAGCTTTTTGCAGTAGGTCGATTCAGGACGCTGATGGCGTCAAAGTTTTGGTCTATGCGGTGGGGCATCAGTGGATCGATCTCAGTTAGTCAGCGGCGCACGCAATCTGGGCCGCAATCACAGTCAACTGGCAGTGCCGATCCTGTTGCTGGCGTTGCTGGCGATGATGATGCTGCCCATCCCGCCATTTTTGCTGGATGTGTTCTTTACCTTCAACATCGCCTTGTCGATCGTGGTCCTGCTGGTCTGCGTGTATGCGCTGCGGCCGCTGGATTTCTCGGTGTTTCCGACCATCCTGCTGGTGGCCACGCTGCTGCGCCTGGCGTTGAACGTGGCCTCGACCCGTGTGGTCATGCTTCACGGCCAGGACGGTCACGACGCGGCGGGCAAGGTGATCCAGGCCTTCGGTGAAGTCGTCATCGGTGGTAACTACGTGGTCGGTATCGTGGTTTTCGCGATCCTGATGATCATCAACTTCGTGGTGATCACCAAGGGCGCCGGGCGGATCTCCGAGGTCAGCGCGCGGTTTACCCTCGATGCGATGCCCGGTAAACAGATGGCCATCGACGCCGACCTCAATGCCGGTCTGATCGATCAGAACCAGGCCAAGGTCCGCCGTGCCGAAGTCGCCGCCGAGGCGGAGTTCTACGGTTCGATGGACGGTGCCAGCAAATTCGTGCGCGGCGACGCCATCGCCGGCCTGTTGATTCTGTTTATCAACCTGATCGGCGGCATGCTGGTCGGCATGCTCCAGCACGGCATGACCTTCGCCGATGCCGGGCGTATTTATACGCTGCTGGCGATCGGTGACGGTTTGGTGGCGCAATTGCCATCACTGCTGTTGTCCACCGCTGCCGCGATCATGGTGACCCGTGCTTCCGGTTCGGAAGAAATGGGCAAAATGATCAACCGCCAGATGTTTACGTCCTACAAGGCTTTGGGCGTTTCGGGCGCGATCATGATCGTCATGGGCCTGGTGCCGGGCATGCCGCACTTCGCCTTTATCGGTCTGGGCCTTGCCGCTTCCGGCGCCGCCTATTGGCTGTGGCGTCGTGACCAGCAGAACAAGATCGTGGCCCTGGCCGAGGTGCAGCGCCAGCAAGAGATGCTGCCGCCGCCAGGCCGTGTGCAGGATTCCAAAGAGCTGGGCTGGGACGACGTGACGCCGGTCGACATCATCGGTCTGGAAGTCGGCTATCGCCTGATTCCGCTGGTGGACCGCAACCAGGGCGGGCAACTGCTGGCGCGGATCAAGGGCGTACGCAAGAAGCTCTCGCAGGAGCTGGGCTTTCTGATGCCCACCGTGCACATCCGCGACAACCTTGACCTGGCGCCCAGCGCCTATCGTTTGACGCTGATGGGCGTGATCCTGGCCGAGGCCGAGATTTACCCGGACCGTGAGCTGGCGATCAACCCGGGTCAGGTTTACGGCACCCTCAACGGTATCAGCGCCCGTGACCCGGCCTTTGGCCTGGAAGCGGTGTGGATCGAAATCAGCCAGCGCAGCCAGGCGCAGTCGCTGGGCTACACCGTGGTCGATGCCAGTACCGTGGTCGCCACGCACCTCAACCAGATTCTGTACAAGCATTCGCATGAGCTGATCGGCCACGAAGAAGTCCAGCAATTGATGCAATTGCTGGCCAAGAGCTCGCCGAAACTGGCCGAAGAACTGGTGCCGGGTGTGCTGTCGCTGTCGGGCCTGCTTAACGTGTTGCAGGCCTTGCTGACCGAGCATGTGCCGGTGCGCGACATTCGCACCATTGCCGAGGCCATCGCCAACAATGCTTCAAGGAGTCAAGATACCGCCGCTTTGGTGGCGGCGGTACGTGTCGCGCTGAGCCGCGCAATCGTGCAAAGCATTGTAGGAATTGAGTCTGAGCTGCCTGTTATCACGCTTGAGCCAAGGTTGGAACAGATCTTGCTCAATAGTCTGCAGAAGGCCGGTCAGGGTCAGGAAGAAGGCGTTCTTCTTGAACCGAGCATGGCCGAGAAGCTCCAGCGTTCGTTGATCGAAGCCGCCCAGCGTCAGGAAATGCAAGGGTCGGCTGTGATTCTGCTGGTAGCAGGCCCCATCCGGGCCATGTTGTCGAGGTTTGGACGGTTGGCTGTACCGAACATGCATGTTCTGGCGTACCAGGAAATTCCGGACAACAAGCAAGTCACCATCGTAGCGACTGTCGGGCCCAACGGCTGAGGTAGTGAGTCATGCAAGTTAAGCGATTTTTCGCCGCCGATATGCGTCAAGCCATGAAACTGGTTCGCGATGAGCTGGGCGCCGAGGCGGCCATCATCGGTAACCGGCGCATTGCCGGTGGCGTCGAGCTGACTGCTGCCCTGGATTACAAGTTGTCCGCCCTGGCGCCGCGCGTGCCGAACATGGAACTTGAAGACGAGCTGCGCAAGACCCAGTCGCGCATCGTCTCTGCACAAGCCGAACTTGAAAATCGCACCGACAACGATGCGAACAACAACCTTCAGCTGTTTTCCGGCTTGCCGCTCAGCGCTGCCGACACGCACATCGAACCGACCCTCGAAGAGCCGCCACGGCCTGCTGCGCCACCGCCTTCATCGGCCAGCAGCGAAGCCGCCATCGGCCAGCGCGTGTTCGAGTCGATGTGCTCGGAGCTCAATGGCCTGCGCGAGCTGCTTGAAGTGCAGCTCGGCTCGCTGGCCTGGAACCAGTTGCAGGGCGCCCGCCCGCAGCAGGCCAACCTGTGGCGCCGTCTGCAGCGCATCGGCCTGTCGGGCCCGCTGTCACGCGACCTGCTGGGCATGATCCCGGACATCGAAGACCCCAAGCAGGCCTGGCGCATGCTGTTGGCGTACCTGGCGCGGATGATCAATGTGCCGGAAATCGAGCCGCTGGAAGAGGGCGGTGTCATCGCCATGGTCGGCCCTGCCGGCATGGGCAAGACCACCACGCTGGCCAAACTGGCCGCGCGTTACGTGCTCAAGTACGGCTCGCAGAACATCGCGCTGGTGAGCATGGACAGTTTTCGTATTGGCGCCCAGGAGCAGCTCAAGACCCTGGGGCGGATTCTCAATGTGCCGGTGACCCACGTCGACCCGGGCCAGTCGCTGGCCCAGGCGCTGGAGCCGTTGATTCGCAAGCGCGTCGTGCTGATCGACACCGCAGGCCTGCAAGCCAGCGACCCGGCACTGCGTCTGCAACTGGAAAGCCTGGCCGGGCGGGGTATTCGCTCGCGCAACTATCTGGTGCTGGGTACTACCAGCCAGAAACAGGTGCTGACCGCGGCCTATCACAGCTACAAACGCTGTGGCCTGGCCGGCTGCATCCTGACCAAACTGGATGAAACCGCAAGCCTTGGCGAAGTGCTGAGCCTTGCGATCGGTCATGAATTGCCAGTGGCTTATCTGACCGATGGGCCACGTATTCCTGATGATCTGCATCTGCCGCGTCGTCACCAGCTGGTGAGCCGTGCGGTCAGTGTGCAGATGCAGGATGAGCCGAGCGAAGAGGCCATGGCGGATATGTTCGCCGACCTGTATCACACCCCCGGCAAGCAAGTGGGGTAAATGATGGAAACGATTGGAAAGTCCCTGCATCTCTGGTCTGCCAGGCATTGTTCGCTCGCGAACGTGCAGCCCGTAATGTGGTTTCGGTCTACGCATGACAAGGTAATGAAATAACATGGGCAGCATGCATCCCGTACAGGTTATCGCCGTGACCGGCGGCAAAGGTGGCGTCGGCAAGACCAACGTGTCAGTGAACCTTTCACTGGCGCTGGCCGAGCTTGGGCGACGTGTCATGTTGCTCGATGCCGACCTGGGCCTTGCCAATGTCGATGTCCTGCTGGGCCTGACCCCCAAGCACACCCTGGCCGATGTCATCGAAGGCCGCTGCGAGCTGCGCGACGTGTTGTTGCAAGGCCCTGGCGGTGTGCGCATCGTGCCGGCTGCCTCAGGCACCCAGAGCATGGTGCATCTGGCGCCTGCCCAGCATGCCGGCCTGATCCAGGCCTTCAGCGAGATCGGCGACAACCTCGACGTGCTGGTGATCGACACCGCCGCCGGCATCGGCGAATCCGTGGTTAGCTTCGTACGCGCAGCGCAAGAAGTGCTGCTGGTGGTGTGCGACGAACCGACGTCGATCACCGACGCCTACGCGCTGATCAAGCTGCTCAATCGCGACTACGGCATGAACCGTTTCCGGGTCCTGGCCAACATGGCCCAGAGCCCGCAGGAAGGACGCAACCTGTTCGCCAAGCTGACCAAGGTCACCGACCGTTTCCTTGACGTGGCTCTACAGTACGTTGGCGCCGTTCCTTATGATGAGTGCGTACGCAAGGCCGTGCAGAAGCAACGTGCCGTCTACGAAGCGTTTCCGCGTTCCAAGTGCGCCCTGGCGTTCAAGGCTATCGCCCAGAAGGTCGATACCTGGCCGCTGCCGGCCAACCCGCGCGGGCACCTTGAGTTCTTCGTCGAACGGCTTGTTCACCAGACCAGCGCAGCGGGACCTGTTCAATGACAGCCAGCGGTTATCAGATGTACAGCAAGGCTTCCAGGAATTCGCAGTACGAACTGATCGAGCGTTACGCTCCATTGGTCAAGCGCATCGCCTACCACCTGTTGGCACGCTTGCCGGCCAGTGTGCAGGTGGAAGATCTGATCCAGGCCGGCATGATCGGCCTGCTGGAAGTGTCGACCAAATACGACTCGAGCAAGGGCGCCAGTTTCGAGACTTACGCCGGTATCCGCATTCGTGGGGCGATGCTCGACGAGGTGCGTAAAGGTGACTGGGCGCCACGTTCGGTACACCGCAATACCCGGATGGTCAGCGACGCAATTCGCAGCATTGAGTCAAAAACCGGTCGCGACGCTAAAGATCACGAGATTGCTGCCGAACTCCAGTTAAGTCTGGATGATTATTACGCTATCTTGAACGACACCTTGGGCAGCCGCCTGTTCAGTTTTGACGACCTCTTGCAGGACGGCGATCATGACGGGCTGCACGAGGATGGCGCCAGCGCTTCGCTGGAGCCGTCGCGGGACCTGGAAGACGAGCGCTTTCAGGCCGCGCTGGCCGATGCCATTGCCAATTTGCCAGAGCGTGAGCGTCTGGTCTTGGCGCTGTATTATGACGAAGAGCTGAACCTCAAGGAGATCGGTGAGGTCCTGGGGGTCAGCGAGTCACGGGTTAGCCAGTTACACAGCCAGTGCGCCGCGCGTTTGCGGGGGCGTTTGGGGGAGTGGCGCGCGCGCTGACAGCGCCCGGACTATCCGGGCGGCTGCAGACCGGCTGTGCAGGGCGTCATGTGTCGAGTAACCAGACAAGGCAGGAGCCTGTCAGCAGACCTTTCGGGGTGGCTGTTTCAGGCGCTTTGGCCGTGTCTATGTGCCCGGGATGTGAAGGCTGCAAACGGTCGAAAATGTGCTGTGCCGGTATTGAGTGAACAGCGGGTCCGGGAGCCGGGCTCGTTCAGGACTGCTTGGAGGTCGAATTGGACAAGAACATGAAAATCCTCATCGTTGATGATTTCTCAACGATGCGGCGGATCATAAAAAACCTGTTGCGTGATCTGGGGTTCACCAACACCTCGGAAGCCGATGATGGCCTTACCGCGCTGCCGATGCTGCAAAGCGGTGGTTTCGATTTTCTGGTTACCGACTGGAACATGCCCGGCATGTCAGGCATCGACCTGCTGCGCCAGGTGCGTCAGGACGAGCGTCTGAAGAACATCCCGGTATTGATGGTGACCGCCGAAGCCAAGCGTGAGCAGATCATCGAGGCTGCCCAGGCCGGTGTTAACGGCTATGTGGTCAAGCCTTTTACCGCCCAGGTACTGCAAGAAAAGATCGAAAAGATCTTCGAGCGCGTCAATAGCTGATGCATGCCGCGAGGGCGCTATGGACAACAATGATTCGCTGGGTGACTTTGAGTCGACCCTGAAAAGACATGCGCATGAACTCGTCGCCAGCCTTGAAAAAGGCAAATTTGGCGATGCGGTGCAATTGATCCATGAGCTCAATCAGACGCGTGACCGCGGCCTGTATCAGGAAGTGGGCAAGCTGACGCGTGAATTGCACAGTGCGATCGTCAATTTCCAGATTGACCCACAAATGCCGCAAGCCGAAGAGGTGTCCCAGATCACGGACGCCACCGAACGCCTGTCGTATGTTGTGCGCCTGACCGAAGGTGCGGCCAACCGCACCATGGACCTGGTGGAACAAAGCACGCCGTTGATGAACAGCCTCAGCGACGATGCCAAGGCGTTGAGTACCGACTGGGGACGCCTGATGCGTCGCGAGATCGGTGCCGAAGAGTTTCGCGGGCTGGCCAAGCGCGTTGAAAGCTTTCTTTCTCGGACAGAGAAGGAAAGCCACAGCGTGGCGACCAACCTCAACGATATCTTGCTCGCTCAGGACTATCAGGATCTGACCGGTCAGGTGATCAAGCGCGTCACGCAATTGGTCACCGAGGTTGAGAGCAATCTGCTCAAGCTGGTGCTGATGGCCAGCCATGTCGATCGCTTTGCCGGCATCGAACATGATCGTGAAGCACTGTTGGCGGAAAATAATCCGAAAAAAAATCTCGCCCAAGGTGAAGGTCCGCAAATTCATGCCGATAAACGGGAAGATGTCGTTTCCGGTCAGGATGATGTGGACGACTTGTTATCGAGCCTCGGCTTCTAGATCTTGACGGTTAATTTTAGGGAGCACCCCCATGAGCTTCGGCGCCGATGAAGAGATCCTTCAGGATTTTCTGGTAGAGGCCGGCGAGATTCTCGAGCAATTGTCCGAACAACTGGTCGAGCTTGAAAGCCGACCGGATGACGCAGACTTGCTCAACGCAATTTTTCGCGGTTTTCACACTGTTAAAGGGGGCGCCGGCTTCCTCCAGCTGCATGAGCTGGTGGAGTGCTGCCACATTGCCGAGAACGTGTTCGACATCCTGCGCAAGGGTGAGCGGCGCGTAGACTCTGAATTGATGGACGTGGTTCTCGAAGCGCTGGACACCGTCAACAGCATGTTCGGCCAGGTGCGTGAGCGTAGCGACGTCACGCCTGCCACCCCTGAACTGCTGGCGGCACTGGCACGTCTTGCCGACCCGCAGGCTGCCGACGAGGCACCCGTGCAAGCGGCGCCTGTGCAAGCGGCAGCTGTCGCACCGGTGGCAGAAGCTGAAGCGCCGGCGCCCGACGATGAAATCACTGACGACGAGTTCGAGCGCCTGCTCGACTCGCTGCACGGTGCCAAGTCCGATGCGGTCGCTGCCTCGGCACCGCCGTCGCCGTCTGCGCCGCAAGCGCAGGTTTCGGCCAGCGATGAAATCACTGACCACGAGTTCGAAGCCCTGCTCGATCAGTTGCATGGCAAGGGTTCGTTCGACGCCAGTATCGCGGGAGCATCGGCAAGCGGTGCGGCGCCAGCGGCTGTTGCGCCGGTCGCGGCGGCAGCACCTGCGGTGGCGTCCGATGAAATCACCGACGACGAATTCGAAGCCCTGCTCGATCAGTTGCACGGCAAGGGCTCGTTCGATGCGGACAAGGCCACGCCTGCCGCTGCGAGCGCTGCGCCTGCAGCGCCTGTCGCCGCGGCGAAGGTCGAAGCACCGGCTGCCTCGGACGAAATCACCGAACACGAATTTGAAAACCTGCTCGACCAGTTGCATGGCAAGGGCAAGTTCGAGCCTGCGGCAGTGGCGGGGGCTGTGTCTGCACCGCCTGCGCCTGCTGCCAAAGCGGCGGCACCGGTCGCCAAGCCGGCTCCAGCGGCGGCCGCACCGGTTGCCAAGCCTGCTGCTGCGCCTGCGCCAGCCCGTGCTGCTGCCGCTGCCGCCCCGGAAAAACCGGCCGCGGTCGAATCCGAGACCACCGTACGGGTCGATACCGCGCGCCTGGACGAGATCATGAACATGGTCGGCGAACTGGTGCTGGTGCGTAACCGTCTGGTGCGCCTGGGGCTCAACAGCGGCAACGAGGCCATGTCCAAGGCGGTGTCCAACCTTGACGTGGTAACGGCCGACCTGCAAACCGCGGTCATGAAGACGCGCATGCAGCCGATCAAGAAGGTCTTCGGTCGCTTCCCGCGACTGGTTCGCGACCTGGCCCGCCAGCTCAAGAAAGAGATCAACCTGGAACTGGTCGGCGAAGAAACCGACCTCGACAAGAACCTCGTCGAGGCCCTGGCCGACCCGTTGGTCCACTTGGTGCGCAACGCGGTGGACCACGGTGTGGAAACCCCCGAAGAGCGCGAAGCTTCCGGCAAGCCACGCGGCGGCCGTGTGGTTCTGTCCGCCGAGCAGGAGGGCGACCACATCCTGTTGTCGATCTCCGACGACGGCAAGGGCATGGACCCTGCGGTATTGCGTGCCATCGCCGTCAAGCGCGGCGTGATGGACAAGGACGCTGCCGACCGCCTGAGCGACACCGACTGCTACAACCTGATCTTCGCCCCGGGGTTCTCGACCAAGACCGAGATTTCCGATGTGTCCGGGCGCGGTGTGGGCATGGATGTGGTCAAGACCAAGATTTCCCAGCTCAACGGCTCGATCAACATCTACTCGACCAAGGGCCAGGGCTCCAAGATCGTCATCAAGGTGCCGCTGACCCTGGCGATCATGCCGACGCTGATGGTCATGCTCGCCGACCAGGCCTTTGCTTTCCCGCTGGTCAACGTCAACGAAATCTTCCACCTGGACCTGTCGACCACCAACGTCGTCGATGGCCAGGAAGTCGTGATCGTGCGCGACAAGGCCTTGCCGCTGTTCTACCTCAAGCGCTGGCTGATCCGCTCGGCCGCTTATGAAGAGCAACGTGAAGGCCATGTGGTGATCCTGACGGTGGGCACTCAGCGCATCGGCTTTGTGGTCGACCAGTTGGTCGGTCAGGAAGAGGTGGTCATCAAGCCGCTGGGCAAGATGCTGCAAGGCACCCCAGGCATGTCGGGCGCCACCATCACCGGTGACGGTCGCATTGCGTTGATTCTCGACGTTCCGAGCATGCTCAAGCGTTACGCCTCGCGGCGGATTTGATTCTGGTGCCGGGGCCGCTTTTGCGGCCCCGGGCGCCTATTGGAGTGTTTATGGCAGTCAAGGTCCTGGTGGTGGATGATTCCGGTTTTTTCCGCCGCCGAGTTACGGAAATCCTGTCTTCGGACCCCCAGATTCAGGTGGTCGGTACCGCCACCAATGGCAAGGAGGCCATTGAACAGGCCCTGGCACTCAAGCCCGATGTGATCACCATGGATTACGAAATGCCGATGATGGATGGCATTACGTCGGTGCGCCACATCATGCAGCGCATTCCTACCCCTGTACTGATGTTCTCCTCACTGACCCACGAAGGCGCGCGAGTGACCCTCGATGCCCTGGATGCCGGTGCGGTCGACTTCCTGCCGAAGAATTTCGAAGACATCTCGCGCAATCCCGACAAGGTTCGCCAACTGCTGTGCGAGAAGATCCAGAGCATCGCGCGCAGCAATCGTCGTTTCAGCGCGTCCTCAAATACACACGCCGCACACACGCCAGCAGCCCCTGCGAGCACCAGCAGCACGACATCGTTCGACACCCCGCGTCGCCCGGCACCGCCGCCACCGCCGGCGGCTGCACGGCCAGCGCCTGTGCGCTCTCCGGCGCCGGCGCCTGCTGCCCACGCGCACCATGCCCCGGAGCATCGTTCGCCAGCGCCGCGTCGTAAATCCTACAAGCTGGTGGCCATCGGCACCTCGACCGGCGGTCCCGTGGCGTTGCAGCGGGTGCTGACGCAATTGCCCGCCAACTTTCCGGCGCCTATCGTTCTGATCCAGCACATGCCGGCCGCTTTCACCAAGGCCTTTGCCGAGCGCCTCGACAAACTGTGCAAGATCAGCGTCAAGGAAGCCGAAGACGGTGACCTGCTGCGTCCGGGCCTGGCCCTGCTGGCCCCTGGCGGCAAACAGATGATGATCGATGGCCGTGGCGCGGTAAAAATCCTGCCCGGCGACGAGCGCCTCAACTACAAGCCGTGCGTGGACATCACCTTCGGTTCGGCGGCCAAGAGCTACGGCGACAAAGTGCTGGCGGTGGTGTTGACCGGCATGGGCGCCGACGGCCGTGAAGGCGCGCGCATGCTCAAGCAGAGCGGCAGCAATGTCTGGGCGCAGGACGAAGCCAGTTGCGTGATCTATGGCATGCCCATGGCCATCGTCAAGGCTGACCTGGCCGATGCCGTCTATAGCCTCGATGACATCGGCCGGCACCTGGTCGAGGCGTGCCTGTAATGGATATCCTGAGTCTTATCGGCCTGATCCTGGCGCTGATAGCCATTATCGGCGGCAACTTTCTCGAAGGCGGTCATGCCGGTGCCTTGCTCAACGGCCCGGCGGCGCTGATCGTGCTGGGCGGCACGCTGGCCGCCTCGCTGATCCAGTCGCCGATGAGCGCGTTCAAGCGCGCCATGCAGATTTTTCCGTGGATCCTGTTTCCGCCGCGCATCGACCTGTCCGGCGGCATCGACCGGATCATCGGCTGGAGCCTGACCGCACGCAAGGAAGGCCTGCTGGGGCTTGAGTCGATTGCCGATATCGAGCCGGATGCGTATGCGCGCAAGGGCCTGCAATTGCTGGTCGACGGTGCCGAGCCCGAGACCATTCGCAGCATCCTGGAAGTGGATTTCATCACCCAGGAAACCCGTGATATCCAGGCCGCCAAGGTCTTTGAAGGCATGGGCGGCTATGCACCGACCATCGGCATCATCGGTGCGGTCATGGGCCTGATCCATGTCATGGGCAATCTGGCCGATCCCAGCCAGTTGGGCAGCGGTATTGCCGTGGCATTTGTCGCCACTATCTATGGCGTGGCCAGCGCCAACCTGTTTCTGCTGCCGGTCGCCAACAAGCTCAAGGCCATTGCCCTGCGTCAATCGCGCTACCGGGAAATGCTCCTGGAAGGCCTGCTGTCGATTGCCGAAGGCGAGAACCCGCGCTCCATCGAACTCAAGCTGCAAGGCTTCATGGAGTAGCCGTCATGGCCCGTCGTCGCCCTCGCGAAGAACATGAAAATCATGAACGCTGGCTGGTGTCCTACGCCGACTTCATTACCTTGTTGTTCGCCTTTTTCGTCGTGATGTATTCGATCTCGTCGCTCAATGAGGGCAAGTACAAGATTCTGTCCCAGGCATTGGTCGGGGTGTTCAACGACGCCGAACGGACCATGCAGCCGATTCCGATCGGCGAGCAGCGGCCGCAGACGGTCAAGCCTGCCCAGCCGTTGCTCAAGGACAGCGAAGAAACCGATGCCGGCATTGGCCAGAACAGTGTCGACCCGCTGAAAACCATCGCCGATGAAGTGCGCGCAGGTTTCGGCGATCTGATCAGTTCGGACCAGATGACGGTGCGCGGCAACGAGCTGTGGATCGAGATCGAACTCAACTCCAGCCTGTTGTTCGGCAGCGGTGACGCCATGCCCAGCAACCGTGCATTCGGCATCATCGACAGGGTCGCCACCATCGTCAAACGCTTCGATAACCCGATCCATGTCGAAGGCTTTACCGACGATCAGCCGATCAATACCGCGCAGTTCCCCACCAACTGGGAATTGTCGTCGTCGCGCGCTTCGAGCATCGTGCGCCTGCTGGCCATGTACGGCGTCAATCCGGCGCGCATGGCGTCGGTTGGCTACGCCGAGTTTCAGCCCATCGCCCCCAATTCAACGCCTCAGGGCCGTGCTGAAAACCGCCGCGTGGTGCTGGTGATTTCACGCAATCTGGATGTGCGTCGCAGCCTGACCAGCAGTGGTTCGGCCAATGCCCAGCCAGACGCGGCATTGCGTCGTGCTGGCACACAAACTGCACCGGCACCGGCAAGACCGCCGTCAGGCAACAATGCTGTCAATTCTCCGTCACCTGCTCGCTAGACGATCGCCGGTATGGAAGTTGCCGTGCGCAAGGAAATAACCGAATGAGAGTCTGGGCAGTCGCCAATCAGAAAGGTGGGGTCGGCAAGACCACCACGACCATTGCCCTGGCCGGGTTGCTGGCCGACTCGGGCAAGCGCGTGGTCGTGGTCGATCTGGACCCGCATGGTTCGATGACCAGCTATTTCGGGCACAACCCTGACGAGCTGGAACACAGCGCGTTCGACCTGTTCCTGCACAAGGGCGCGGTGCCGCAGGACTTGCCCGGCCAGTTACTGCTGCCGACCAGTGACAAACGTATTTTTCTGATGCCTTCAAGCACCGCACTGGCGACGCTGGAGCGCCAGTCGCCGGGGCAGAACGGCCTGGGGCTGGTGATCGCGAAGAGCCTGGCGCAGCTGTGGCAGGATTTTGACTATGCCTTGATCGACAGCCCGCCGTTGCTTGGCGTGCTGATGGTCAACGCGCTGGCGGCCAGTCAGCAGCTGGTGATTCCGGTGCAGACCGAATTTCTGGCGGTCAAGGGCCTGGAGCGCATGGTCAATACCCTGGCGATGATCAACCGTTCACGCAAGACGCCGTTGCCGTACACCATTGTGCCGACCTTGTTCGACCGGCGTACCCAGGCCTCGATGGGCACGCTCAAGCTGTTGCGCGACTCGTTTCCAGACCATGTCTGGAAAGCTTATGTGCCGGTCGACACGCGCCTGCGCGATGCCAGCCGTGCCGGCGTCACGCCGTCGCAGAACGACAGCAAGAGCCGTGGCGTGCTGGCTTACCGGGCGCTGCTGAAACACCTGCTCTCCGAGCAACTGACAACGCAGGTGGCCTGAGATGATTCGCCCCGTAGATATCGCAACCCGACCACAACTGGCACTGCAATCGTATCTGGATGCCTTGCTTCAGGACGCTACCGAAGAGGCGCCGCTTGCCCTGGAGGTGCTTGAGCCTGCCAGCACAATTGACGAGTTTCAGGCGGCCGTTCTGGAAGAACAGGCCCGTGATGCCTTGATGCCGGCACGCAAACCGCTGGCGCTGGCCGTTGCCGCACCCGCTGCGGTTGCCGTACCGGTGGCAGTGGCTGCGCCCGTGCAGATTCCGGCCCCGGTTCCGGTAGAGGTTCCGGTTCCGGTCGAGGTGCCTGTAGTTGCACCGGTGGTTGCCGAGCCTGCGCTTGCCCTGGTCGAGCCGGTCGCCGAGCTGAACAAGCCGCTGGGCCTGATCGTGCCGCCGCCACCGGCGGGTAGCCAGCGTCCCGAATGGGCCGCCGAACCCTTCGAATGCCTGTTGTTCGATGTGGCCGGCCTGACGCTTGCCGTGCCGTTGGTGTGCCTGGGCGCGATCTACCCGCTGGACGGCCAGGAACTGACACCGCTGTTCGGCCAGCCGGACTGGTTTCTGGGCATCCTGCCGTGCCAGGCGGGCAACCTCAAGGTGCTCGACACGGCCCGCTGGATCATGCCCGAGCGTTACCGCGACGATTTCCGCCAGGGACTGCAATACGTGATCTCGGTTCAAGGCTATGAATGGGGGCTGGCCGTGCATCAAGTCAGCCGCTCGCTGCGCCTGGACCCCAACGAGATCAAATGGCGCGCCCAGCGCGGTCACAGGCCTTGGCTGGCCGGGACGGTGATCGAGCACATGTGTGCGCTGGTGGACGTGGCAGAGTTGGCCGAGCTGATTGCCAGTGGCGCGGTCAAGCGGCTCGACAAAAAAAGATAAATCATCGGACGGCGCACCGTGCGCCGCCTGCACAGCACACACCTGAGGGGTTGCAAGCATGAACAAGTCGTCTGCACAGGGTTCCGAAGATCCTATCCTGCAGTGGGTTACCTTCCGTCTGGACAACGAGTCGTACGGCATCAACGTGATGCAGGTCCAGGAAGTGCTGCGTTACACCGAGATCGCTCCGGTTCCGGGTGCGCCAAGCTATGTGCTGGGCATCATCAACCTGCGCGGCAACGTGGTCACCGTGATCGACACCCGCCAGCGCTTCGGCCTGCCGCCGGTTGAAGTCAGCGACAACACCCGGATCGTGATCATCGAGGCCGACAAGCAAGTGGTCGGCATCCTGGTCGACAGCGTCGCCGAAGTGGTTTACCTGCGTCAGTCTGAAGTCGAAACCGCGCCAAACGTGGGCAACGACGAATCGGCCAAGTTCATCCAGGGCGTGTGCAACAAGAACGGCGAGTTGCTGATCCTGGTCGAGCTGGACAAGATGATGACTGAGGAAGAGTGGTCCGAACTGGAGAACATCTGACCGATGCTTGAGGCCGCCGTCATCGTTCTGGGCATTCTGTGGGTCTTTACCCTGTTGATGCTCGTGAGCCACATCAAGCGTCAGCGCCGTCTGGATGCCGAACGCGACAAGGTCAGCAGCGCGCGCGAACAGCGCATGCGCGATCTGGCCCGGCGCGTCGACAATTTCCAGAGCGGCACTGTGCGCATGGGCGAAGAGCTGCACGACCTGCGTGCGACCGTGGCCTTGCTGCCTGACAAGATCACCTCGCTTGAGCAGCGCGACCCCTCGACCCTGACCTTCGCCCAGGCCGCGCGCCTGGTCGGCATGGGTGCCAGCGTCGAGGAGTTGACCCAGTCCTGCGGCCTGACCCAGGCCGAAGCGCAACTGGTCAGCAAACTGCACCGGCATAACAACCGGCCGTAGAGCGGCAGCTTCAAGCGGTAGCTGCAAGAAAAGCGCGGACCACGGCGCTCCTGCCCCTGCTTTTACTTGCAGCTCACAACTTGCAGCTTGCCGCTTATTTCGGGGTGATGTCTTTCTCGATCGGTGGGTCGTCAGGCCCCCGGCCCACGGGGTATTTACCTTTGAGGTGCCAGGCAAAGGCGATGATTTCGGCGATGCTCAGGTACAGCGCTTGCGGAATGCTGTCGCCCAGTTCCAGGCGCGCCAACAGGCTGACCAGTTCGGCATTTTCGTAGATCGGTACTTCGTGTTCGCGAGCGATGGCGAGGATTTCCTCGGCCAGCCGGTCGTCGCCCTTGGCGCTCAGGGTCGGGGCTTGCTGGCCGTCGTAGGTCAGCGCGATGGCCTGGCGCGGGGCGCCAAGGTCGGTGTGGTTCATCAGGCGTTCTCGTCGATCCAGCGTTGTTCAAGGGAGGTGCGCGCACCTTGCGGGGCCGCGCCGTGTGTGCAGGCCAGCTCGCCGACGCTCAGGCCGCAGGCCACCAGGCGCTCGCGCAAATGGCCCAGCTCACGCGCGATCAGTCCGGCGCTGGCTTCGCGTTCCGCCCACAGTTCGCTGGACAGCGTGCCGCGCAACAGCTTGGCATGCACTTGCAGCGGGCCCAGCGGCTCCAGATCGAACGCCAGGTTGATGCTCCACAACTGTTCGCGCTGCGGCTCTTTATCCTCACCCTTCTGGCCGCCTGCCGACTCATCCGGCGCCGACTCCTCGCGCTGCACCTTGACCTGCAACGGC
The DNA here is from genome assembly GCF_055284095.1 of Pseudomonas sp. HP_08. Taxonomy (NCBI): domain Bacteria; kingdom Pseudomonadati; phylum Pseudomonadota; class Gammaproteobacteria; order Pseudomonadales; family Pseudomonadaceae; genus Pseudomonas; species Pseudomonas sp. HP_08. Next base: position 165,022 of record NZ_JBTOQC010000004.1, read on the forward strand.
ACGATATCGTGGGCATGACGGGTCGGCACTTCCAGTTGCCAGGTGGTGACCTGAGTGCCGTCGGCCAGCGTGCGGGTCTGTTCCAGCGCGCCCAGTTGATGGCTTTGCAGGCGCGACACGGCAGCCGCCGCCAGCTTGAGCAGTATTTCCAGATCGTCTTTTTCGCCGGTCAGCACATTGCGCGAGGGCAGGGGAAAGCTGTCCGGCACACTGCGCGCCGCCACCAGGCCCAGGGTGCCGAGTGCATTGCGGATCGCATTGGGCATCACCCGCGCCAGGGTATTGGACGCGGCCACTGCGCCATACGAGGTGTTGGCCGGCAGGCCAGGCAATAACTGGGCGATCAGGCGCATCAGGTTGGCCTTCATGTCCGGCGCCTGCTGCAGATTCTGGCCCGCCAGCAGGCGCGCCTCCATGAACAGGCCGCTGGCATTGAACGCCTGGGCCAGGCCGCGCGCATTGCCCAGTTGCTGAAAGTCAGGCAACTCGGCCAGCAACTGGTTGATGCTCGCTTGCAGCGCAGGATTGCTGGTGGTCGAGGTCGCGGGCAGGTTTTGCAGGGCGTTGAGCAGTGTGTCCAGCGAGCCCTGGCGGCTCTGTTGCACGCCGAGCTGTTGCGCCACCGCCAGTTGATCGAGACGCCCCGGCAACGGCACAAAGCTCAGGGCCTGATTGCCCTGCACCCGCGCGCTGAGCAGGCTGCCGACGGTCAAGGCTTGCGCGCTGTCGACGCTGATCGTGGTGCCGGCCAGTGGCGTATTGAGCAGCAACACCAAAGAGCGGTACGCCGTGGGTTGCGCGGCAGCATTACCGATGGACGCGGCCGGTGCCGGCTGGCTGGCGCGGGCCATCTCGCCCAGCGCCTGGCCGACCACCTGGCTGGTCATCACCTTGCCCTGCAACAAGGTGCCGGGCGGCACTTGCCGGGTGTCCAGTTCGGTGGTGACGTTATTCATCGCGGCACTGACCTGCTGCAACGACATCAGCAACTGGTTGGGCGAGGCCTGCATCACCTGGAACAGCGTGCCGGGCGTCAGTGGCACGCTGCTGCTCACCGCAACGCTGGTCTGGGTGCCATTGGCCAGGTTCAGGCGCAACAGCATCTGGAATTGCTGGTCGACCTGCTTGAGGCTGATGACCTGGGCGTCGGCGGTTTCGCCGTCGCCAATCAGGTTGGCGGCCGCATTGAACAGGGTCATCACCTGGCCTGCAGCCGCGCCACCACGTAGTTGTGCCAGCGCAGGATTGGCGGGAGGAACCTGGGAGATGTCACCTGTCATTGAGCTGCAACCAATTGAATTAGACCTCTTGGGAGCAGGGCGCCCATGTATAATGCCGGCCCTTTTTGCCGGATTCGCAATCAAGTTGCACCAGTGTAACGGCCGTTTCAGGGCTGACTTGAACGCGCATTTTTCTCTCGACCCACGGGCTCACGCAATGACTGTAACCCTGCAAGCCTGCGACCTGAGCTGCGAACGTGACGGGCGGTTGCTGTTCGAGCATCTGCACCTGCACCTGGCAGCGGGTGACCTGTTGCAGGTCAGCGGCCCCAACGGCAGCGGCAAGACCAGCCTGCTGCGCCTGCTGTGTGGTCTGATGCTGCCCGCCGATGGAGAGGTTCGCCTCAATGGCCAGGCCTTGACCGGCCAGCGCGCGCAACTGGCGCGCCATCTGCTGTGGATCGGCCATGCCGTCGGCATCAAGGACGTACTGACCCCACTGGAAAACCTTGCCTGGCTGTGCGCCCTCAACCAGCGCGCCGACAGCGCTGCGCTGTGGCAGGCGCTGGAGCAGGTCGGCCTGCGCGGCTTTGAAGATGTGCCGTGTCACACGCTGTCGGCGGGGCAGCAGCGGCGGGTGGCGCTGGCGCGGCTGTATCTGCCGGCCCCGGCCATCTGGATTCTCGACGAGCCGTTCACCGCGCTGGACGTGCAGGGCGTGGCGCAACTGGAACAACGCCTGTGCGAGCACTGCGAGCAGGGCGGCCTGCTGGTGCTGACCACCCATCACACCCTTGCCAGCAAACCTGCCGGTTACCGCAACCTTGATCTGGGAGGCGCATGAACCAGGTCTTCAGCCTGTTGCTGGCACGCGAACTGCGCCTGCTGGTTCGCCGTCCGGCGGAGCTGCTCAACCCGCTGGTGTTTTTCGCTATCGTGATTGCATTGTTCCCGCTGGCCGTCGGCCCCGAGGCACAACTGCTGCAAACCCTGTCGCCGGGGCTGGTCTGGGTCGCGGCGCTGCTGGCCGTGCTGCTGTCGCTGGACGGACTGTTTCGCAGCGATTTCGAAGACGGATCGCTGGAGCAGTGGGTCCTTTCGCCACACCCGCTGGCCCTTCTGGTTCTGGCCAAAGTGCTGGCACACTGGCTGTTTTCCGGCCTGGCACTGGTGCTGCTGGCGCCCTTGCTGGCGTTGATGCTCGGCTTGCCGGGGCATTGCGTGCCGGTGTTGATGCTCTCGCTGCTGCTGGGCACGCCGACCCTGAGCCTGCTGGGCGCGGTGGGCGCGGCATTGACCGTCGGTCTCAAGCGTGGCGGCCTGTTATTGGCGCTGCTGATCCTGCCGCTGTATATCCCGGTGCTGATTCTGGGCAGCGGCGCATTACAGGCCGCCCTGCAAGGCATGCCCGCCATCGGCTATTTGCTGTGGCTGGGCAGCCTGGCCGCGCTGGCACTGACGCTGACCCCGTTTGCGATTGCCGAGGGGCTGAAAATCAGCGTGGCCGAATAATCGAGGTGCCGGGACCGTTGTGCGACGGTCAACCGCCACCCCCGTATACCGTGATAAAGGCAGTTAAATGAAAAGCAACAACAGCTGGGCCTGGTTTCACCGCCTGGGTTCACCGAAAACCTTCTACGACCTCAGTGGCCGCTGGCTGCCGTGGCTGGCTGCGCTTGCGGCATTGTCGCTGGGCATCGGCGTGGTCTGGGGCCTGGCCTTTGCGCCGCCCGATTACCAGCAGGGCAACAGCTTTCGGATCATCTACATCCATGTGCCCAGCGCGATGCTTGCGCAGTCGTGCTACGTGATGCTGGCGGTGTGCGGTGTGGTCGGGCTGGTGTGGCGCATGAAGCTGGCCGACGTGGCCCTGCAATGCGCCGCCCCGATTGGCGCATGGATGACCGCGCTGGCCTTGCTGACCGGCGCCATCTGGGGCAAGCCGACCTGGGGCTCGTGGTGGGTCTGGGATGCGCGGCTGACCTCGATGCTGATTCTGCTGTTTCTGTACCTGGGCCTGATCGCACTGGGCAATGCCATCAGCAACCGCGACAGCGCCGCCAAGGCCTGTGCGGTGCTGGCGATTGTCGGGGTGGTGAATATCCCGATCATCAAATACTCGGTCGAGTGGTGGAACACCCTGCATCAGGGCTCGACCTTCACCCTCACCGAAAAACCGGCGATGCCCGCCGAAATGTGGCTGCCGCTGCTGTTCACCACGCTGGGTTTCTACGCCTTCTTTGCCTGCGTGCTGCTGCTGCGCATGCGCCTTGAGGTGCTCAGGCGCGAGGCGCGCAGCCGCTGGGTGCAGGACGAAGTGAACAAGACGCTGAGTGTGCCGATGGACAAGGAGCCACGACCATGAGCTTTGAGTCCCTGAGCGATTTTCTGGCCATGGGCCGTCACGGGCTGTTCGTCTGGTCGGCTTACGGCCTGTTCGCCGTGGTGCTGGGCATCAACGTGGCGCTGCCGTTGCTGGCCCGGCGTCGTTATTTGCAGGAACAGGCACGCCGCCTGCGTCGGGAGCGTCAATCGTGAATCCACAACGCAAGAAACGCCTGTTGCTGATCCTCGCCCTGCTGGTCGGCATCGGCGCCGCCGTCGGCCTGGCGCTCAGTGCCCTGCAAGAAAACATCAACCTGTTCTACACCCCGACCCAGATCGCCAATGGTGAAGCGCCGCACGGCACGCGCATTCGCGCCGGCGGCATGGTCGAGAAGGGCTCGTTGCAGCGCTCGGGCGACTCGCTGGACGTGCGCTTCGTGGTCACCGACTTCAACCGCTCGGTGACCATCCGCTACCAAGGCATCCTCCCGGACCTGTTCCGTGAAGGGCAGGGCATCGTTGCCCTTGGCCGGCTCAATAGCGAGGGCGTGGTCGAGGCCGATGAAGTGCTGGCCAAACATGACGAGAAGTACATGCCGCCCGAAGTTACCAAGGCGCTCAAGGACAGCGGCCGTCTGCCGGCTGAACCTGCGCCATCACTGCCAGCAAAACAGGGCTGACCGATGATCCCCGAACTCGGCCATCTGGCCATGATTCTGGCGCTGTGCTTTGCCCTGGTGCAGGCCAGCGTTCCCATGATCGGCGCCTGGCGTAACGATGCCCTGTGGATGAGCCTGGCGCGCCCGGCCGCCTGGGGCCAGTTCAGCTTTCTGCTGATCGCCTTCGCCTGCCTGACCCAGGCGTTCATGAGCGACGATTTTTCCGTGGCCTATGTCGCGCAAAACTCCAACAGCGCCTTGCCGTGGTACTACAAGTTCAGCGCAGTGTGGGGCGCGCATGAGGGCTCGTTGCTGCTGTGGGCGCTGATTCTGGGCGGCTGGACGTTTGCGGTGTCGGTGCTGTCACGGCAGTTGCCGATCGTGATGCTGGCCCGCGTGCTGGGCGTGATGGGCATGATCAGCCTGGGCTTTCTGTCGTTCCTGATCCTGACCTCCAACCCGTTCTTGCGCATCCTGCCGCAAATGCCGGCCAACGGTCGCGACCTTAATCCGTTGTTGCAAGACATCGGCCTGATCGTCCACCCGCCGATGCTGTACATGGGCTATGTAGGCTTTTCGGTGGCGTTTGCCTTTGCCATCGCCGCCTTGCTCGGCGGGCGACTGGATGCGGCCTGGGCACGCTGGTCGCGGCCATGGACCATCGTCGCCTGGGCGTTTCTCGGCGTCGGCATCACGTTGGGTTCGTGGTGGGCCTACTACGAACTGGGCTGGGGCGGCTGGTGGTTCTGGGACCCGGTCGAAAACGCCTCCTTCATGCCCTGGCTGGTCGGCACCGCGCTGATTCACTCGCTGGCGGTTACCGAAAAACGCGGGGTATTCAAAAGCTGGACCGTCTTGCTGGCGATTGCCGCGTTCTCGCTGAGCCTGCTCGGCACATTCCTGGTGCGCTCCGGCGTGCTGACCTCGGTGCATGCCTTTGCCACCGATCCGGAGCGTGGCGTGTTCATCCTGATCTTCCTGCTGATCGTGGTCGGCGGTTCGCTGGCGCTGTTCGCCGTGCGCGCGCCGGTGGTCAAGAGTCAGGTCGGCTTTGCCCTGTGGTCACGCGAAACGCTGTTGCTGGCCAATAACCTGTTGCTGGTGGTCGCCGCCGCGATGATCCTGCTCGGCACTCTTTATCCGCTGGTGATCGACGCCGTGAGCGGGGCGAAGATGTCGGTCGGCCCGCCGTACTTCAACAGCCTGTTCGTGCCGTTGATGGCGCTGCTGATGGTGGTGATGACCGTCGGTGTGCTGGTGCGCTGGAAAGACACGCCGGGCAAATGGTTGCTGCGCATGCTCACCCCGGTGCTGATCGCCAGCGTGGCGCTGGCGCTGCTGTTCGGCCTGCTGCTCGGCGAAGGCCAATGGGCGGTGCTGGCCACCGTGCTGCTGGCGGCCTGGGTAGGGTTTGGCGCATTGCGCGATATTCACGACAAGACCCGGCACAAGGGCTTGCTGAAAGGCCTGCGCAGCCTGACCCGCAGCTATTGGGGCATGCAGGTGGCGCACGTCGGGCTGGTGGTCTGCGCGCTGGGCGTGGTGCTGTCGAGCCAGCACAGCATCGAACGCGACCTGCGCCTGGCGCCGGGGCAAGCCACCGAACTGGGTGGCTACCGCTTCGTGTTCGAAGGCGCCCGACACTTTCAGGGACCGAACTTCACCTCGGATCGCGGCACCGTGCGGGTCTTTGAAAACGAGCGCCAGGTCAGCGTGCTGCACCCGGAAAAGCGCCTGTACAGCGTGCAGCAATCGATGATGACCGAAGCCGGCATCGACGCAGGCTTTACCCGCGACCTGTATGTGGCACTCGGCGAGCCACTGGATAACGGTGCCTGGGCGGTGCGCATTCATATCAAGCCGTTCGTGCGCTGGATCTGGTTCGGTGGCCTGCTGACCGGACTGGGCGGTGTGCTGGCGGCCACGGACCGCCGTTACCGGGTCAAGGTCAGCAGCAAAGTACGCCAGGCCTTGAAGCCTGCTGGAGCACTGTCATGAAGCGTTGGGTTCTGCTGATTCCGCTGGTGATCTTTCTGGGCCTGAGTGCGCTGTTGTTTCGCGGGCTGTTTCTTGATCCTGCCTCGTTGCCCTCGGCCCTGATCGGCAAGCCGTTCCCGGAGTTTTCACTGCGCGACGTCGCCAGCGACAAGGTGGTGACCCGCAATGACTTGCTCGGCCGCCCGGCGCTGGTCAATGTCTGGGCCACCTGGTGCGTGGCCTGCCGCGCCGAGCACCCGGTGCTGAACCGGCTGGCGCAGCAGGGCGTGGTGATTCACGGCATCAACTACAAGGACATGAATCCTGAGGCGCAGAAGTGGCTCAAGGATTTCCATAACCCGTACCAGCTGAATATCCGCGACGACGACGGCAACCTGGGCCTGAACCTCGGGGTTTACGGCGCGCCGGAAACCTTCCTGATCGACAGCAAGGGCATCATCCGCCATAAATTTGTCGGGGTGATCGACGATCAGGTCTGGCGCGAACAGCTGGCCAGCCGGTATCAGGCACTGGTCGACGAGGCGCAGCCATGAAGCGCTGGATGATGGCAGCGCTGCTGAGCCTGGGCTTGATCGGCATCGCCCAGGCGGCCATCGAGGCGCACACTTTTCGTGACGAAGCCGAGCGGGCCCGCTATGCCGAGCTGACCCGCGAACTGCGCTGCCCCAAGTGCCAGAACCAGGACATTGCCGATTCCAACGCGCCGATTGCCGCCGACCTGCGCAAGGAAATCTACCGCTTGCTCGAAGAAGGCCGCAGCAACCGGCAGATCGTCGAGCACATGGTCGACCGCTACGGCGAGTTCGTGCGCTACAAGCCGGCGCTGACCTCGCGCACCTGGCTGCTGTGGTTCGGTCCTTTGTTGTTGCTGGTCGGTGGCGCGGTGCTGATCGTCGTGATCGTGCGCCGACGCCGCCAGCCACAGCCTGGCCAGGCCGCACGTCTTTCCGACGAGGAGCGCGCGCGCCTCGCCCAACTTCTGGATAACACCCGTCAATGATCGATTTCTGGATGGCCACGGTGCTGCTGTTGCTGGTGGCTGCAAGTTTTCTGCTGATCCCGATACTGCGCAGCCGCACGCCCGCCACAGGCCAGGACCGCACCGCGCTCAACGTCGCGCTGTATGAAGAGCGCCTGGGCGAGTTGCAGGCCCAGCACCAGTCCGGTGTGCTCAGCGCCACGCAACTGGACGACGGCAAGGCCGAAGCGGCGCGCGAGCTGCTGGCCGACACGCAAGGCGCCGAGCAGCCCGCGCCAACACCGCGTCGCTCGCTGGGCAAGGCCGTGCCGCTGCTGGCCGCCGTGCTGGTGCCGCTGCTGGGGCTGGGTTTGTACCTGCATTACGGCGCCAGCGAGCGGGTCGAGCTGGCGCGCGAATTCGCCACGCCGCCGACCTCGCTGGCCGACATGACCCGTCGCCTGGAGCGCACCGTCGAAGTGCAGCCCGACTCGGCCGAGGGTTTCTATTTTCTGGGCCGTAGCTACATGGCCCAACAACGTCCTGGCGACGCCGCCAGACAGTTCGAGCGCGCCGCCGCACTGACTGGCCGCCAGCCGCAATTGCTCGGCCAGTGGGCCCAGGCGTTGTATTTCGCCGGCAACAAGGCCTTCAGCCCGCAGGTGCAGGCGCTGACCGACGAAGCGCTCAAGGCTGATCCCAATGAAATCACCAGCCTTGGCTTGCTGGGCATTGCGGCGTTCGAAGGCGGACGCTTTCAGCAGGCGGTCGACTACTGGACGCGCCTGCAAGGCCTGTTGCCGGCACAGGATCCGTCGCGCGATGCGCTGCAAGGCGGTATCGAACGCGCCCGCGCCAGCCTGACCGGCGCCACGCCGCCGGCGGTAACCGAGGCGAAGCTCAAGGTGCGCGTGCAACTGAGCGAGGCACTCCAGCATCAGGTGCAGCCGGGCGACAGCGTGTTCATTTTTGCCCGCGCCGTCGACGGCCCGCCGGCACCGCTGGCGGTCAAGCGGGTGACCGTGGCGCAGTTGCCCGCCGAGGTCGAACTGGGCGACAGCGACGCAATGATGCCGCAACTGAAACTGTCGAACTTTGCGCAAGTCCAACTGATGGCACGCATCTCACGGGCCGGGCAACCGACCCGGGGTGAGTGGGTCGGCAGCAGCGCGCCGTTGACGCGCGCGGCTGCAGGCAAACAGACCTTGACCATCGACCGACCCGATCAGTAGGAACCCGCCATGTCCGCAATCACTTGGCACCATGCCCGCACCGGCCTGCTGGCCGCCGCGATAGGCCTGAGCGCCGCCTGTACGACGATGCAGCCGCACACGCCGCCGGCGCCGCGCAGCGATGAGCCGATCCAGAGCCTGCCGGGCTCCGGCACGCCACGCGCGACGCCGAGCAACAAACAGCCGATCAAGCCCGCCACCAAGGCGCCGGCGAAAACCTCGGCCAGCTTCGCCCCGCCGCCGGGCGTCAAAAGCCATTGGGACCAGCGCCTGGGCGTGTATGTGCTGGACGGCCAGAGCAATACGTTTTATCGCCAGCGCACCTATTACCAGTGGGACAACGGCTGGAACTGGTCGACCCAGCCCGACGGCCCGTGGCAAGCCACCGACAGCAGCGGTGTGCCGGCAGGACTGGGGCGCGAGTTCAGCAACTGACGCACACAAAAACGGCGACCCTGAGGTCGCCGTTTTTACTTGCGCGATCATGCGTCCGGATTATTTACCCGGATAGATCTGATCGAACACGCCACCATCGATGAAGTGGGTCTTCTGCACGGTGCGCCAGTCGCCGAAGGTCTTCTCGACCGACAGAAATTCGACTTTCGGGAAGCGATCCTTGTACTTGGCCAATACCGTGGCGTCGCGTGGGCGCAGGTAGTTGTTGGCCGCGATTTCCTGGCCTTCAGCCGACCACAGGTACTTCAGGTAGCCTTCAGCCAGGGCGCGGGACTGTTTCTTGTCGACGACCTTGTCGACCACGCTCACCGGCGGCTCGGCTTCGGCGGAGACGCTCGGGTAGACCACTTCGAACTTGTCGCGGCCGAACTCGCGGGCAATCATTTCCGCTTCGTTCTCGAACGTCACCAGCACATCGCCAATGCCATTGGTCATGAACGTGGTGGTGGCGCCACGGCCGCCGGTGTCGAGCACCGGTACGTGCTTGAACAGCTCGCCGACGAATTTCTTCGCGGCGGCTTCGTCGCCACCGTTCTTCAGGGTGTAGCCCCAGGCCGACAGGTAGGTGTAGCGACCGTTACCCGAAGTCTTGGGGTTCGGCACGATGACTTCCACGCCATCCTTGACCAGGTCGTTCCAGTCTTTCAGGGCCTTGGGGTTGCCCTTGCGCACGATGAACACGGTGGCCGAGGTGAACGGCGCGCTGTTGTTCGGCAGGCGGGTGACCCAGTTTTCCGGCACCAGCGCGCCGTTGTCGGCCAGGGCATTGATGTCGGTGGCCATGTTCATGGTAATCACATCGGCCTGCAGGCCATCGATCACCGCCCGCGCTTGCTTGCTGGAGCCGCCGAACGACATCTGTACCGTGACATCTTCCTTGTGCTCGGCCTGCCAGTGTTTCTGGAAGGCGGCGTTGTAGTCCTTGTAGAAGTCGCGCATCACGTCGTAAGAGACGTTGAGCAGGGTCGGCGCAGCCTGTGCGGCACTGCCCAGGGCCAGGCCTGCGGCCAGGAGCGAGGCGGCGAATAATTTCTTCACTGCAGATTCCTTTTGATGATCGTGTTGTTATCGAGGCTTTTTCTAGCTGCCGCGATGATAGCGGGGTGTCACGACGCCATTAAAGACTAAAAAAATATTTACTTATTCCCGGTCGTCGCGTTTTGCAAACAACGCATTGCCGCACCGCGAACAGAACGCCGCGCCGTGCTCGTGATGCTTCTTGGCGCACACCGGGCAGTCATGCTTGAGCTGCTCGCCGCGCATGGCGTTGGCAAGCTCGGCGGTAAAGATGCCGGTGGGCACGGCAATGATCGAATAACCGATGATCATCACCACCGAAGAGACCATCTGCCCCAGCGGCGTCTTGGGCACGATATCGCCGAAGCCCACCGTGGTCAGGGTCACGATTGCCCAGTAAATGCCCTTGGGAATGCTGGTAAAACCATTGCCCGGACCTTCGATCACGTACATCAAGGTGCCGAACACGGTGACCAGCGTCGACACGCTGACCAGAAATACGATGATCTTCTGCTTGCTGCCCTGCAGCGCCGCTACCAGGTAATGCGCCTGGCGCAGGTAGGCGCCCAGCTTGAGCACCCGGAAAATGCGCAACATGCGGATGATCCGCACGATCAGCAGGTACTGCGCATCGCTGTAGTAGATCGCCAGCACGCCAGGCACGATGGCCAGCAGGTCCACCAGCCCATAAAAGCTGAACGCATATTTCAGCGGCCGCGGCGAACAGTACAGCCGCAGGATGTATTCCACGGCGAACACCAGGGTAAAGCCCCATTCGATCCACGTCAGAAACGTGGCGTATTCGCGATGAATGCCCGGCATGCTGTCGACGATCGTGACCAGCAGGCTGAGCAGGATGATCACCAGCAATATCTTGTCGAAACGCCGCCCGGCCGGGGTATCAGTCTGGAAAATGACAGTGTGCAACTGCTCGCGGCGGCTTGTGGCGGTGTTCATGGAGGTGCTCGACGTTAAGGTCGGCAGATGCTGGGGCAAAGCGGGTGGGGGTGCAAGGGTGGCATTGATTGGTTGTAAGCGAAGTTGGCGGGATCAGGCCTGAGAGAGCCTGTTCAGTCGATCAGTCCTTGTGTTGCATCCAGTCTTTTGGCATGTGATTTGGCCTCTTTGAGCAATAGATCCCAATCGTCAGGAGGGTGTCCATTGCTCAGCATTTTCTGGAACACTTTGTAGGCATCGTCGTTACTTTCATAAGCTCGTTTTGTTTTCTCGTCATTTACCCAGGCCAGGACAATAATTTTGCTGGAGGCGTGATAGCGAAAGAACAAGCGATATTGTTGAAAGAATTTGGCTCGAAACCAGTGCCTATGGGCGTCGCCCAATGTGTTGCCCTGTCGATACTCAGGTTTGCCCGGGTCTTGTGCAATGAGATCAAAAGCCAGCTTTTTGATGGCTGTCAGCCGCTTGAAAGCATTCTTGTTTCGGTAACCTTCGGGGTCCTTCTGTTTATGCGCTTTGACTTGTAATAGCAGCGCCTGCACCTGATCCAGAAACAAGGGATGCGCAAACACTGCCCAGCCGTGGATCAGAAGCATGGGAGCATCCTGGCTCATTCATCATCTGCCGAGAGTGGGGCATCCAGATCAACCTCGGCATCGCCTACCAAAGATTGTATGTGCGCCACGAGACCTGCATCCACTGCCTGCAGGCGTTCTGGATGGGAGGCGATGTCGTGCGCAAGGAAGTTCAGAAACTGGCCCAGCACGGGATCGTCTTCCTGGGCCTCGGCACGTGTCAGGACCACTTCGCCAGAGGGGCGAATCGAGTAGTGAATCTTGTCGCGTTTGTTCAAGCGAAGCGCGCGGCGGACTGTCTCTGGGACTGTGGTCTGGTAACGGTCGGTCAGGGTGGATTCGACATCGAGTGGGCTGCTCATTTCAGTTCCATAGGCGGGATAGACGTTCACTGATGTTAATGCATTTGCAATGCTTAAGTAATGCAAGTGCATTGTCACTGGTCGGAGGATGAGTGATTCCCTTGGCGCTATGTGGAAGGTCTGTGCATCCGCAGATTCTCCCACCTCCTCGCTTTACCCTTATATAGGACCGGGTTGATAGATCTTGTACGAGAAGTCTGTCCAGCCTGATCTGAAATTTTTCAAGGCTGCGATCTATGGACGGTATCAAGACTGCGTACAAGCCAGCCGATAAACAAAGAAGTGGTGCACGTTTCTCTTCCTGATCTCCCCTTGCCTAAAGAGAGCAGCTTATGTCCCTTCGAAACATGAATGTCGCACCTCGTGCCTTTCTCGGCTTCGCGGTGATTGCGCTGCTGGTGGTGGTGCTTGGGGTTTTCGCTCAGAGCCGCATGACCGTCATTCGTCAGGCCTCCGTCGACATGGGCAGCAACCAGCTGCCGAGTGTCGGTTATCTGGGCAATCTCATCGAGGGCGTGCTGCGCATGCGCATTCTTTCGTTTCGGGTGCTGATCAATCGTGAGCCCGAGGCTCTGCGCGAGGCAGAGGCGCGCATTGCGGTATTGACCGACAAGGTGCGCAAGGACCAGAAGAGTTACGCCAGCCTGCCGGCCGAGGGCGAAGAGCTGGCCAAGTACAACGAGTTTGCGGCGACGCTTGAGGCGTATCTGATCAATCAGAATCAGATGCTCGAGTTGTCGCGACAGAACAAGACTGAAGAACTGCGTAACCTGATCAACACCCAGATCAAGGCCGGTACCGACCTGATGGGCGTTCAGCTCAACCAGTTGGTCGACATCAATAAAGCCAATGCCGATGATGCCGGCCGCCTGGCGGGCGAGGAGTACGACATGGCCAGTGTCGGCATTCTGCTGGTGTCGGTGGTGGCCGCCTTGATGACCGTGCTGCTGGCGTGGTTGTTGACCCGCAGCATCGTCTCGCCGCTGAATCAGGCCGTAAGCGCGGCCGAGGCGATTGCCGCTGGCAATCTGGCGAAAACCATCACGGTCGAGGGGCGTGATGAGCCGGCGCGACTGCTGAGCGCCTTGTCGGTGATGCAGAGCAATTTGCGCAGCACCATCGAACAGATTTCCGGTTCGGCTACGCAGCTGGCTTCGGCGGCAGAACAACTCAGTGCCGTCACTCAGGAGTCCTCGCAAGGGCTGCAGCGACAAACCAGAGAAATTGAACAAGCCGCGACGGCGGTCAACGAAATGACCAGCGCGGTCGAGCATGTGGCGCGTAATGCCGTGTCGACCTCCGAGGCCTCCCGGCATTCCAACCAGGTGGCGAGGGAAGGGCAGAACCGGGTCATGCAGACGGTGCAAGCGATCGAGACCATGAACCATGACGTTCAGCACACCGCCGTACTGATCGAAGGGCTGGCGACGCAAGGCCGCGATATCGGCCAGGTGCTGGATGTGATCCGCTCGGTCGCCGAGCAGACCAACCTGCTGGCCCTCAACGCCGCGATCGAAGCCGCCCGCGCAGGCGAAGCCGGGCGAGGGTTTGCGGTGGTGGCCGATGAAGTGCGCGCGCTGGCGCATCGCACCCAGCAATCGACCACGGAAATCGCGCAGATGGTCGCCGGTATCCAGGCCGGCACCGATCAGGCGGTGCAGTCGATGCAGCAAAGCCACCAGCGCACCCAGGCGACACTGCAAGTGGCCAGTGCAGCGGGCGAGGCACTGGAGCAGATCACGCTGTCGATCAACCAGATTAACGAGCGCAATCAAGTGATCGCCAGCGCCTCCGAACAGCAGGCGCAAGTGGCGCGCGAGGTGGACCGCAACCTGGTGAATATCCGCGACCTGGCCTCGCACTCCAGCTCGGGCGCGGACCAGACCAGCGCGGCCAGCCATGAACTGTCTCGTCTGGCGGTAAACCTGAATACACTGGTGGGCCGCTTCGTGATTTCGTAACGGGCGCTACAGCCCGGTAAACGAACATCCCGTAGCAACTGTGTTCTCAAGCCAAATGCGCATCAGCCTTCAAGGCTTCGCGCATTCTGGCCTTGATACTGAGTACGACACAAATTGCGTAGGAGTGAGCGTAGCTCGCGAAAGGGCCAGTGAAGTCAGCACATTTTCGATGGCTGCACCTTCGCCTTCGCGAGCTGGCGCTCGCTCCTACGGATTTTGGGCAGGCCTTGATACTGAGTGCGACACAAACTCCGGAGCGCGCTCCTACCAGCCGCCACCCAGCGCCAGGAAGAGGTCGATCTGTCCCATGGCGACCTGGGTATTGGCCGCGGCCAGTTGGGCGCGCATGTCGGTATACGTCCGGGTGGCCTGCAAGTCGGCCAGAAACGACGCGCGCCCTGCCTGATAGAAACGGTGGGTCTGATCGGCCGCTTCCTTGGCCGATTGCTCGGCATCTTCAAGCGCATCGCGGCGTTCCAGCAGGGCGGTGTATTGGGCCATGCCGGTCTGGGTTTCGCGAATCGCGTTGAGCACCACCGCATCGAAACGCGCCAGTGCGACCTGGGCCGAGGCTTCGGCCTGATGAATGCGCGCGCGGCTGCCGTTGCTGGGCACGGTCCAGCTGATCAGCGGGCCGAAGCCCCAGCGATTGGTGGCCGGCTTGCCGAGGTTGTCAATGATGCCGATGGTCGCCACCGAGGCGCCGATGCTGATGTCCGGGTACAACTCGCCGGTGGCCACGCCAATCTGCGCGGTGGCCATGGCCAGGTGACGTTCGGCCTGGCGGATGTCGGGGCGGCGCTTGAGCAATGCAGCGCCGTCGCCGACCGGGATGATCTGCGCGACATGCGGCAGTTCATGGCAGCTGTCGGTGCCGGCCGGCAGTTGCGCCAGCGGCTTGGCCAGCAGCATCGACAGGCGGAACAATGCAGTCTGGCGCAAGGCTTCATAGCGCGGCAGTTCGGCGCGCAACGATTTGAACTGGGTTTGCGAGCGGGTGACTTGGGTCTCGTCGCCACGCCCGGCATCGCGCAGGCGCTGGTTGAGGGTCACGCTTTGTTGTTGCAGGTCCAGCGACTCATGGGCGATGGCCAGTTCTTCGTTGGCGGCGCAGACCTGGGTGTAGGCGCGCACCACATCGGCGACCACGGTGATGCGTGCGGTGTCGGCAGCGGCCTGGGTCGCATCGACATTGGCCTGCGCCGCCTCGATGCCGCGTTGCAGGGTGCCGAACAGGTCGAACTGGTACGAGGTGCTCAGGCCGACATCGCCGACGTTGGCGACCGGGACTTTTTCGGTGAGCAAAAACGCCTCACCGGATTCCTGCAAGCGTTGCGCTCCGGCCTTGGCGCCGCTGGTAAAGCCGCCAGCGGCCTCGGCCTCGGCGGTCTGGTAGCGTGAACGTTGCAGGTTGGCGGCCGCAATGCGCAAATCGGTGTTACTGGCCAGCGCCTGGCGCACCAGTTCATCCAGATGCGGGTCCTGATACAACCGCCACCAGTGCGCCGGCACCGGCGCGGAGACCACGTTTTTCGAGCTGGCCAGGTCGCCCTGCAGGTCCGGCCGGTTGATTGCGGCATCGGCCGGTAGCTGATAGTCCGGGCCGACCATCTGGCAGGCCGAGAGCAGCGCGGTCAGGCTCAAGGTGAGCAGGCGCAAGGCGGGTTTCATCATTGAGCCCCTCCCGCCTGCCGGTCGTCGATGATCGACACCGTGGCCGTACGCCCGGCGATCATGCGGAAGTCCTTGGGCACCTCATCGAAGGCAATGCGCACCGGAATCCGCTGCGCCAGGCGCACCCAGCTGAACGCCGGGTTGACGTTGGGCAACAGGTTGGCGCCGCTGCTGCGGTCGCGGTCTTCGATGGCGGCGACGATGCTCACCACATGGCCGGTCAGCCGGGCGTTATCGCCGACCACGCGGATGTCCACGCGCGAGCCGACATGAATGCCGTCCAGCTTGGTTTCTTCGAAATAACCGTCGATGTGGTACGAGGCGGCGTCGACCACCGACAGCACCGGCCGGCCGGCGGTCACGAATTCCTGAGAGCGTGGCGCACGGTCGTTAAGGTGGCCGTCCACCGGGCTTCTGATCACCGAGCGGTCCAGGTTCAACTGCGCCGCATCCACCGCCACGCGGGCTTCGTTGAGGGCCGACAGGGCGCGGGCTTCGCGCGACTGGCTTTCTTCGAGTTGCTCACGGGCCACCAGATTGCCCAGGCCGCGGTTACGCTTGCTCTCGCGACGTGCCTGCTCAAAGGTTTCCTGGCGCTCGGCCACGGTCGCCTGGGCCTGGCGCAGCGCCAGGCGGAAGCGGTCCTGGTCGATGGTGAACAGCACCTGGCCTTTGCGCACCGGCTGGTTGTCGCTCACCTCGACCTGCTGGATCAGCCCGGAAACGTCCGGGGCGATCTGCACGATGTCGGCGCGAATGTGGCCGTCGCGCGTCCAGGGCGCGAACATGTAATACATCACCATGCGCCACACCACGACGGTGGCCAGGGTCACGGCAAGCAGGGTCAGGACCACGCGGCCCAGGGTCAGGATCGGCTTTTTCATGTCATCAGGTATCGGCTAAGGGTGTCCACGCCGCCCAGCAGCAGGGCGTACAGACAGGTATTGAACAAGGCCCGGTGCCAGACCAGGCGATAAAAGCGGGCGTGCAGCAACAGCGCATGCACGCCTAGAAACAGCAGGTAGGTGACACCCATCACGACCAGAAAGGTCGGCAGAAAGATGCCGTTGATATCCAGTTCGCCAATCATGCAGGGGCTCCATCCGGGCCGTGGATCGGTTGTTCGATCAGTTCGCCGCCGACATCGATGATCTCCAGCCCCGGCAGCAACGCCAAACGCAGGCCGCTCAAGGCGTGCAGCAGGTGCAGGCGCGCCGGCTCATTGCCCATGGCCTCGCTGTTGAGGGTGCGGCGTGTGCGGTCCAGGGTCATCAGCAAACCCTTGGGCGCCGGCAGCCGCTCGCCGGCCTTGAGGCAGGCGCGGTAATAGCCGCCAATCTCTGCCACCACCTGGCGCAACGGCGCCTGGCACGGTAGGGGAGTGCGCGCGGTCCAGGCCAGCAGGTCGAGCAGGTTCAGCGCCACGCGCAACTCGCGCAGCGGCGCGCCGCTGTCTTGCGCGGTCTGTGCCAGACGCGGCACTTGCTGCATCAGGCGGTCGATCATTTGCACACCCAGGCGGCGGTGTTCGGCCAGGGTCGCCGGTTCGCTGAGTTCGACGATGTCGCGCCAGTTGAAGCGGGTCATGCGCCGGGTGATCAGCTCCACGCCGAACGGGCGGAAGATCAGCGTCCAGATAAACGCGAACAGCAAACCGGCGGGGCCGGCGAGGTTGGCGTTGATGAAGCTCAGGAAGTTGGCGTCGTAAACGCCCTGTACGCTGACGAAGGTCGCGGTGTTGACCATCGTCAGCACGGTGGGCAGGAAGAACTTCGGCTGCGCACTGAGGGTGGCCACGCAGATGAACGGCACGGCGAACGCCAGCACCAGCATGGCGAAGTCATGCACGGTCGGCAGGATCACGAACAGGTACAGGCTGGCGAGAATCACCGAGGTCAGGGTCCAGAAGAAGAACCGGTAGATCTGTGGCGCCGGGTCGTCCATCGCGGCAAAAAAGCTGCATGACACCGCGGCCAGAATCACCGCGCTGGCGCCGTCCTGCCAACCCATGAAAATCCACAGCAGGCAGGCCACGATAATCGCCAGCACCGTGGTAGCCACCGAGTAGAGCATCAGGCCACGGTCCAGAAACGGCGTGATCCGCCCCAGCCGCCAGTGCCGGTACACCGCCTGCCACGGGCGGCCGTCATCGGCATCGATCGCTTGTTGCAAGGTACGACAATCGAGCCACAAATCGACCCATTCGCCCAGGCGATACAGGGCGTTGGACAGCACCAGGTTTTCCAGTTTGTCCAGTTGGGCGGCGTCCGGTTGCAGGCGCTGCAGTTCGTCATGCAGCGATTGCCACAGCGCCTGTTGCGGACCGTGTGCGGTGTATTGCAGCCACTGGCGGGCCTGGATCAGCAGCGGCGCGACGCCGGCCATGTGTTCGGGGCTGCGTCGCGCCAACGCCCAGAGCGCATCGTTGAGCGCGTCGATCACCGGCAGCAGATGAATCATCCGCCCGCGCAATTCGCGGGCATTGCGCACGGTCTGGCGGTGTGCGCCTTCGTGGCTCAACTGGCCGATCATCGCCTCCAGGCTGTTGAAACCTGCGGCCATTGCGGTGCGCAGGCTGGCGATTTCGGCGCCCTCGACCTCACGGCTCAGAAAGCGCTCGCTGTACAGGGTGGCGTCTTCGAACCATTTGGCCGTGGTGCCTTTGAACACCGGCGCCAGGCGCCGGGGCCAGAACATGGCGCCGACCACGGCCGCGCAGGTAATGCCGAGAAAGATTTCTTCGGTGCGCGACACGGCGATCTCGAACACCGCCTGCGGGTTGTCTACCGCCGGCAAGGCAATCATCGGCATGGTGTAGCCGGCCAGCATCAGGGCGTAGCTGTTGGCGGTGCGCAGGTGCAGCGACAGAAACAGCAAGGTGCCGGTCCACAGCGCGACCACCACCGCCAGCAGAAAGGGCGTCTGCACGAACACCGGCACCAGCAGCACCGCTGCACAGGCGCCGGCCAGCGTACCGAGCGCCCGGTACAGCGCCTTGGAACTGGTCGGGCCGACAAACGGGCTGGCGACGATGTACACCGTGGCCATCGCCCAGTAAGGGCGGGGCAATTCCATGACCAGGGCGATGTACAGCGCCAGCATGGACGCGGCAAAGGTCCGCACGCCGTGCAACCAGTCGCGGCCTGGCGGGAAGCCTGCAAAGAACCCGTTCACAGGCTGGCTGCATCGGGCAGGGCTGTATCGGACAGCGCCGCATCGCTGAAGGCCTGTAACACCTTGAGGGCCGCTTGCAGGTCCTGAGCGCTGATGTCTTTCAACACCTCGCTGCGCAGGCGCACCAGCTCGACCTCGATAGCGGCGGCCAGATCACGGCCCTTGTCGGTCAGGCTCAAGGCCTTGGCCCGGCGGTCGTTGGGGTCTTCGGTGCGGCAGACGATGCCGGCCTTGCACAACTGATCGAGCAGGCGCACCAGCGTCGGGCTTTCCATGCCGGCGGCATGCGCCACTTTCACTTGATGGACGCCATCGCCCAGCCGCGCGATGGCCAGCAGGGGACCGGCGCAGGCTTCGCTGATGCCGTAGCTGGCCAGTGTGGTATGGCACAGGCGCCGCCAGTGCCGCGAGGCGGCGACGATTCCGCTGCTGATTGCCCGGTGCTGGTTTTGGGTGAGCATGAAATGACCGTTAAATCGTTAGGATGAATATTGTTAGCGAGAATATTAGTAGCTTGCTAACTATTACTATCCAGTAACAAAGTGTTTCGGTCAAATGAAAATTGCCCAAAGGTCAGGGTAATGGACCTCTCGTCGAGAGAATTCCGGCAGGAAGGCCGGTTGGCGTAAAGGGTCAAAATTTTGACCTATAGTTATTCTTCAGCCGGCCCTCAAGGAAGGCACTGAGCCAACCAGCAAAGGAGAAACAGGAGACGCGTGCCTGGGCCTATTCCAGCATTGCTTTGTCGGTGTGCCAGGCACACCAGGTGAGTCCCTCATGATCAATCTATCTACCTGGAACCTCTCTACCCCTCTGGGTAGCCAGGCGGTGACCATCGACACCCCGCAACTGGTGGGTGGCTACAAGGACAAGCACTTCAATTGTTCTGAAGAGGCCATAAGCTTCTGGGCGCCGGTGACCGGTTCCACCACCGAAAACGCCAAGTACCCGCGCACCGAACTGCGTGAAACCAGCGCCGATGGCGCGTTGTTGAACTGGGAATGCAATTCGGCCCATCACTTCTTGCGTGCTGCACTGGCGGTTCACCAGGTGCCGGCCAGTGGCAAGATTGTCATCGGCCAGATTCATTGCAAGGGCAGCAATGAGCCGCTCCTGAAGCTCGAATACCAATACAAGAGTGCCCCGAAGAGCGGCAGTATCGTGGTCAAGCTCAGGCGCGCCCCCGATGCAGAGATTGAAGTCATTACCATTGCCCAGGGCGTAGAGCTCGACAAGCGTTTCAACTACAGCATCCACCTGACCCCGGCTGGCACCTTGAGCATCAATACCTGTGACCAGAAATGGGAAGTCAAACTCGATGAGCAGTGGCAGGGCAAGCCGCTGTATTTCAAGGCCGGGGTTTACACTCAGGACAACACCGGCAGCAACAAGGACGGTGGCAAGGCCAGCTTCTATGAACTGAGCATTGCGCACGAGAAGAAGAGCTGATTCGAACCCTGGTAAAAAAACACGTCCGCGACATTCATGAAAAGGCTCGTCAAGCCGATGTACAGGATCAAGCGCACAGGCTGAAACGCCCGTTGCAGAGCTATCCTGAACATTGCGAGCCTTTCATGATCGACCTCGCCACCTGGAACCTGTCCATTCCTGTCGGTACGCCTGCGACCACAATCGACACGCCCAGGCTGGTGCGCGGCTATCAGGATAATTACTTCCGCTCCGGCGATACCCTGTTTTTCTGGGCGCCGGTGACCGGTGCCACGACCAGCAATGCCAAATACCCGCGCACCGAACTGCGCGAAACCACCGCCGATGGCCGCGCCTATAACTGGACGTATCCGCACGCCGACCATCTGCTGCGCGCCGCGCTGACGGTGAATCAGGTGCCGTCGAACGGCAAGATGGTCATCGGTCAGATTCACAGCTACCAGAGCACCGAGCCGCTGCTCAAGGTCGAGTATCAGTACAAGGAACGTCTGAAAAGCGGCGCGATTGTCGCCAAACTGCGGCGCAGCCCCAACGCCGAGATCGAGGTCATCACCGTGGCCGAAGGCGTGCCGCTCAACCAGCGGTTCAACTACACCGTGCAGCTGACAGCGGCCGGTGATCTGACGGTGAACGCCTATGAACATGCCTGGAGCGTGCGCCTGGATCAGGCCTGGAGCAGCAAGCTGCTGTACTTCAAGGCCGGGGTCTATGTGCAGGACAACACCGGTTATGCCAGCGAAGGCGGCGCTGCGACGTTCTATCAGTTGAGCATTCTTCACGACAAGAAGGCTTGATTCAGACCTCGGCAAAGAACGCCTGGGCCGCTTCGACAAAGCGCTGGTTGGCCAGTGACAGGTATTCGTGCGGGCGCCAGCACAGGCCGAAGCTGAGGGTCAGCGGCGGGTCGAACGGTACGCCAACGATGCCCGGTTCCTGTTGCTGCACCGAACGCAGCAAGGTGCAGATGCCCATCGCATCGCGGGTCAGGCGAGTCACCAGCGGGACAAAATTGCTCTCCAGCGCAATCCGGTAACTGACCCGCCGCGCAGCACAAAAGGCGTCCAGCAGGTGGCGCTGCAAAAAGGTCTGGTCGAACACCAGCATGTCGACATCCTGCAACTGCTCGGCGGCCAGCGCTGCGGCGCCTGCCAGCGGGTGGCTCGGGCTCATGCACAGCAGCATCTCGTCGTGCCCGAGCGCTACGCTGTCCCATGCAGGCTCGATGCGCCGCTGTTCCAGCAGGGCCACATCAATGCTGCGCAGGCGCAAGCGCTGGCCGATGTCCTCGGCGCTGCCTTCGACCACGTGCATGGCGATGCCCGGATAACGCGCGCGAAACTGCGCCAGCAGCTCGGGAATATGGCGGATGCCATACATCGGCGGGATGCCGACGCGGATCTCGCCGCTGCTCAGCTGTGTCAGGTCCTTGAGCGCCTGGCGTGCATCGTCCAGTGCCAGCAGGCTGGCCTGGGCCTTGCCGAGAAACAGCTGGCCCTCGGCGGTGACCGTGACCTGCCGGGCGGCACGGTTGAACAATTGCACGCCCAGCTCTTCTTCAAGCCGCGCCACCGCCATGCTCAAGGCCGGCTGGGCGACGTGCAGGCTTTGCGCGGCCTTGGTGAAACTGCCCAGCCGCGCCACTGCCACGCAATAGGTCAGAGCCTTGAGGTTCATGAAGCACGTCCGCAACAAAAAGTGATGAAAGCTATCACGAATGGATATTTTTTGTGATGAGGCCAATGCGTCAGGATGCTCGCCTGCTGACCCACCATAAAGCCCTGGAATAAGCCCTGACATGAGTGCACCGCGCATCTTTCTGATTCACGCCACACCGCTGTCCATTGCGCCGATCAACGCAGCCTTTGACCGGCTGTGGCCGGAGGCGGAGCGGGTCAACCTGCTCGAAGACTCGCTGCCGCGCGACCTCAAGGCCGCCGGCCACCTGACGCCTGAACTGACCCGGCGCTTTCTCGCCCTGACCCATTACGCCGTCAGCGCCGGTGCCGAGGCGATCCTGTTTACCTGCTCGGCGTTTGGCGACGCCATCGACACCTGCAAGTGGGCGGTGAACATTCCGGTGCTCAAGCCCAATGAGGCGATGATCGAAGAAGCATTGGCGCAGGGTTCGCGGATTGCCTTGCTGGCCACGTTCGAGCCGACGCTGGGGTCAATGCGCGCTGAGTTTCTGCAAGCCGCGAGTGGCAAAAACATTGAGCTGCAACTGCACGCCATCGACGGCGCGATGCAGATTTTTGCTGAAGGGAATGAAGCGGAGCACAACCGGCGCATCGTCGAAAAGGCCGGCGCGGTAAGCGGGGTGGAGATGATCTGCCTGGCGCAGTTTTCCATGAGCGGTGCGGCGGATCAGGTACGCCGTGTCAGCGGCCTGCCGGTGTTGACCACACCGGACAGCGCCGTGTTGAAGCTGCGTCGGGTGCTGGGCACCCGACGTTAATCGCGATCAGTTCAAGCCAAGCTTGCCGCGCAGGGTCGAGAGGTCTTCGGCCAGGGTGTTGACCGGGCCGATCAGGGCCTTGCGGTCGTTTTCCTTGACCTTGTCGTAGGTCATGAAACCACCGTCGGCGGTTTTGTACTTGGCCAGGATCTTGTCGACGGTGGCGAAGTTCTTGTCGACCTTGGCGATGAACGCCTTGTCCTGCTTCTCGACCTGGCCACGGAACAGATCGACGATTTTCTTCGCGCCGTCGACGTTGCCCTGGAAGTCATACAGGTCGGTGTGGCTGTAGCGGTCTTCTTCACCGGAGATCTTGGTCGCGGCGACTTCTTCAAGCAGCACGGCGGCGCCACCGACCACTTTTTCCGGCGGGAAGGTCAGGCCGGCAATACGTGCTTGCAGGTCTTTGACGTCGGCGGTCAGCTTGTCGGCAATAGCGGCCTGGTCCTTGGTGGTGTTCTTCTCGAACAGCGCATGCTCCAGGCGGTGGAAGCCGGTGAAGTCTTCGGCATCGACGCCTTGCTCGTGGTCATCGACCCGCGAGTCGATCGAGGCGTCGAGGTCGCTGAACAGCTCGGCGATCGGCTCTACACGCTCATAGAACACGCGCGTCGGGGCATACAGCTTCTTGGCGGTGGCGATGTCGCCTTTTTTCACCGCATCGGTGAACTGCTGGGTGTGGCTGACCAGCTCATCGATGTTTTCGGTCACATAAATCTTGTAGTCCGACACCGGGCCGACCAGGTCCAGCGGCGCTGGCGCTGTGGCTGCGAAGGCTGCCAGCGGAGCAGTCAGTGCGCCGAGGGTGAACAGCAAGGCAAGTGGGGTCTTGTTCATTTTCATTGCACTCTTCCAGTTGAGGTTCAGGCGGATTGTGAGGAGGACGCGGCCAGCAGTGAGCGACCGATGAAGTCCTGATCGTTGGTCACACCTGGCAGGGTGAAGAAATAACCACCGCCGACCGGCTTGAGGTATTCCTCCAGCGGCTCGCCGTTCAGGCGGGTCTGTACGGTGATGAAGCCTTTTTCCAGGTCGGCCTGGTAACAGATGAACAGCAGGCCCATGTCGAGCTGACCGTTCTTGTTGACGCCGTTGGAGTAGTTGAACGGCCGGCGCAGAATCAGGTTTTTCTGACTTTCTGGCGTGCGCGGGTTGGCCATGCGGATGTGCGAGTCCATCGCGGTGACCTTGCCGTGCGGGTCGGCGGCGTAATTGGGCACATCGGTCTCGACCTTGCCGTCCATCGGCGCGCCGCTGGCCTTGGTGCGACCGAAGATCGCTTCCTGTTCCTGCAGCGGCGTGCGGTCCCAGCGCTCGACAAAGTTACGGATGATGCGCACCGCCTGATAGCTGCCGTGTGCCGCCCAGGCCGGCTCGTCGCTGGTGGGCTGGACCCAGACCAGCTCGTTCATCGCCTTCTGGTCGTTGGAATCGGGGTTGGCCGAACCGTCGCGAAAGCCCAGAAAGTTACGTGCGCTTTCGGCCGGTTGACCGGGTTTTTTCGGCGCCTGGGCCGGCACCGTGCCTTCCTGTTTCCAGCGCACCAGCAACAGGTCGGGCAGGTTTTTGACGATGTCGCGCAGCGCGTGAATGTTGCTGTCCGGGGTGTTGGAGCAAAACTGGATGCTCAAATCGCCGTGGCAGCTGCTGGCGTCCAGCGCGTCATTGGGGAACCCGACCATGCGGCTCAGGCGCTTGGGCTTGACCGCCGTCAGGCCGAAGCGCTCATCGAACAGCGACTCGCCGACCGAAACGGTGATGGTCAGGTTATCCGGGGTCACGACAGGGCCGAGGATGCCGGAGTCCAGCGGCGGCAGTTTCGGGTCGATGTCGGCCACCGGGCCGCCGGTCATCAGAAACGCAATGCGCTCGTTCAGGGTGCGGAACAGCCGCTCCAGGTCTTCGCGGTCGCTGGCCAGCACATCGAAGGCCACCAGCATGCCGGCGGCCGGGCGCGGATTGACGATGCCGCTCTGGTGCACGCCATGGAACGGGTTGTTGTCCTGGGTCTTTTCGCTGTTCGGCGCTTCGGTGACTTTTGCCGGCGCGGCGGCCATGGCCTGGCCTGCCAGGCTGCTGCCGGCCAGCGCGGCACCGGCGGCGCCGAGGCCCATCAGCACACGGCGACGTTGCAGCGAATCCGGGGCGTTTTTGGCGTCAGTGTTGCTCATCGGTACTCCATAACTTACAGGCTCAACGTAAACAGGCTCGACATGAACTTACAGGCTCGACAGGCCGAGGGCCGGGTCGACTTCTTGCAGGGCATCGGCCAACGCCTTGGCCTGATCGGCGATTTGCTGGCGACCGGCGGCATCGACCTGATCGTAAGGGCGGTAGCCGCTTTCGGTTTTCAGGCCATTGAGAATGCTGTCCAGTCCGGCAGTGGTCGTGTCCAGGCGCTGTTGCAGATCGGCGTGGTTCTTGGTCAGCAACGGACGCAACAGGTCGATGACTTTACGTGCGCCTTCCAGGTTGCCGGCAAAGCCGTTGAGGTCGGTGTGGCTGTAGCGTTCTTCTTCGCCCTTGCTGCGGTTTTGCGCCAGGCTCAGCAGGTTGCGGATCACGATGCCGGTCAGTTGCTCGGGGGCGATGCTTTGCGCCAGCAGTTCCTTTTTGAGCAGGGTGACATCGTCGTTGAGCTTCTGCGCCA
This sequence comes from Pseudomonas sp. HP_08, assembly GCF_055284095.1. Classification (NCBI taxonomy): domain Bacteria; kingdom Pseudomonadati; phylum Pseudomonadota; class Gammaproteobacteria; order Pseudomonadales; family Pseudomonadaceae; genus Pseudomonas; species Pseudomonas sp. HP_08. Next base: position 190,144 of record NZ_JBTOQC010000004.1, read on the forward strand.
CCGGCGCCAGGCCCTCGACGCTGTTCTGCGCGAACAGGCCGTGTTCGAGGCGGTGGAAGCCGCCGAAGCCCGGATCCTGTTCACGTTTTTCAAAGTAATCGGCACGGGCGTTGATGCGGTTGTCCAGCTCGGCCAGGCGCTGTGCGGCTGGCGCGATACGCTGGTAGGCGCTGCGGGCCGGCAGATAGGCGGCTTGTGCGGCAGCCAGGTCGCCGGCGTCGATGGCCTGTTGCAGGGCGGCCACGGCTTTGATCAGCGCGCTGCCTTGCTGGCTCAGGTACACCCGGTATTCGGACAGCGGGCCAATGAAGGCGGTCATCGAAGGACGCGCCTTGGCGGCCGCATCGGACTCGGCCGTCGGGGTCACATGCAAGGTGCCGCGCGGGTTGCTCAGCAGGCCACAGGTAATCGCGTAGTCGCCAGGCATCAGGTTGGCGTTGATCACCTGGCTCATGCCGGGCGTGATGTTCTCGCGCTCTTCGACCACCAGCACGCCGTCGAGAATTTCCCATTCCACCGCACGTTCGGACTGGTTGACGATGCGAAAGCTGTGCTTGCCGGCCGGCACCGTCAGCGCGTTGGGCTCGCAACTGCGCGGGTGGATATTGATCACGGTCTCGTTTCCGGCGTTGGCTGCACGCTTGTGCGCAGCCACCTGGGAGGCGTAATAGAACAGGCCGCCAGCGGCGCACATCAGCACCACAGAGCCGGCCACCGCCAGACGCAGGGCACGCGGGGACCAGGCTTTGCCGGAAAGCCCGGAAGGTGAGTTAGACATGGGTTCCCCTTGGAACTAGTGATTCGTGGCGGACGGGCGCGAAGGTTGCGCCTGTTCGCGGTGAGGCAGAAAGAACAGCACCAGGGCGACGACCAGATAGGCCAGCCAGGCGCCCAGGATGCTGACCGTCGGTGCATCCTGATAACCGAACATGCCGGCCAGCACCGCGCCGGTCGGGCCGTCCATCGGCAGCGTCGCACTGAAGTCGAACACCACGTCCTGCAGGTGATTCCAGACGCCTGCCTCGTGCAGCGAGCGCACCGAGTTGGCGAGGATGCCGGCCGCCACCACGAGGATGAACAAGCCGGTCCAGCGGAAAAACAGGCCAAGGTTCAGACGCAGGCTGCCGCGGTACAGGGCGATGCCGAAGCCGGCCGACAGAATCAGGCCGAACAGGGCGCCGAGCGGCGCGCTGGCATCGGTGCTTTGCTGGAACACGGCGAGCAGAAAGAACACGGTTTCCAGGCCTTCGCGGGCCACGGCGAAGAACACCATGCCGATCAAGGCCCAGGTCTGGTTGCGCGAACCGCCCAGGGCACTGTCCAGCGACTGGTGCAGTTCGCTCTTGATCGAGCGGCCGACCTTGCGCATCCAGAACACCATCGAGCTGAGAATGCCCACGGCCAGCAGGCCGACCAGGCCTTCAAACAGCTCTTGCTGTTTCTGCGGGAATTCGGCGCTCATCAGCTCCAGGCCACCGCCGACCAACAGCGCCAGGGCGCAGGCGAGAAACACACCGACCCACACCGCAGGCATCCACTGGCCACGGCCGGTCTGTTTGAGGTAACTGGCAATAATGCCAACGATAAGCGCGGCTTCGATGCCTTCGCGCAACATGATCAGGAAAGGAACGAGCATTGTTCACCGGGAATGACTACGGGCGGGTGAAGCGTTTCAGGGTAACGCACCTGAAACAATGCGTAACATAATGATAGTCATTCCCGAATGAGGGGTAGTTGTTTTTGCCTTAATGCCAATTTTTTTTCGACTGTTCAGGGAAGGTTCAGCTCGCAGTCAAGGTTTATCCAGAGCCTTGAGCACTTGCTGCGCCAGCCTTACCCGCTCGTCATTGGGGTAATTACGGTTGGCCAGAATCACGATGCCCACTTGCCGCTCGGGTATGAACGCCACATAGCCGCCAAAGCCGTTGGTCGACCCGGTCTTGTTGATCCAGCTGCCAGCGGGCGCCGACAGCGGTGGGTTCAGCGCCACTGCCGGCTGGGTGCGCAGCGCCATGCTATTGGCGTTGCCGGCCAGCACGGCCTCCGGGTTCACCGGCGGCGCGTAGTATTCCCAGGCCAGCGCCTGAGTGACCGGCCCGAAAGTGAAATAGCCGGTCTGCGTCGCCTTGAGCGCCTGTTGCAGCGCAGGCGCGAGTGCATCGGGTTTCAGGTTGGCTTCGACAAAACGGATCAGGTCGCTGCTCGATGATTTGATCCCATACGCCTCATGGGCCAGCACCCCTGGATTGACGCGCACCGGCGCATCCTGCCGGTCATAGCCCTGGGCATACAGCGACTGTCGGGCGGGCGGCACCGTGAGAAACGTGGCCGACAGGCCCAGCGCTGGCAACAGTCCTTGCTCCATGGCCTGATCGAACGGCTGGCCCAGGCGCTTGGCGGCAATCACCCCGAGCAGGCCGATGCTCGGGTTGGCGTAGCTGCGATGGGTACCGGGCAGGTACTCGGGCTGCCAGGCCTTGAAGTACGCCATCAGTTGCTGATTGTTCTGCACCTGTTCGGGCACCTGCAACGGGAAGCCGCCGGCGGTGTGCGTGCCCAGGTGCAGCAGCGCGATCTTGCCCAGGCGGCTGTCGTGCAACGACGGCAGGTAAGTGTCGATACGTTCGCTGAGCTTGAGCTTGCCCTGTGCCTGCGCCCAGGTGGCCAGGGTCGCGGTGAAGGTCTTGCTGATCGAGCCCAGCTCGAACAGGGTCTGGTTGCTCACCGGCTGCCCGGTGTCTTTGGCCGCCACGCCAAAATTGTAGAAGCGCTGAGTGCCATGGTCGGTGACGGCGATGGCCATGCCGGCGATGCCGTGTTGCTGCATGACCTGTTGCGCGGCCTCCTGAATCAGGCTGTCCTGATTCTGGCTCCATGCCGGTGAAGCGCTCAGGCCCAGGCAGGTCGCCACGGCCAGAGAAAATGTCCTGTTCATTACGGATCCTTGGTGTGGGTGGGGTGCTGCCATCTGGTCCGGCGCGGCAGCTTTGCGTAACATGCCAGCCTTTTGCGCATCTGCCTAATGGCCTGCGTCCAGCCTGGTGAGTCATGAAAACCACACGTATACGCGCCGATGTCCTGGCCGGCCTCACGACCTCTTTTGCGCTGGTGCCCGAGTGCATTGCCTTTGCGCTGGTCGCGCACCTGAACCCGCTGATGGGCCTGTATGGCGCCTTTATCATCTGCACCCTGACCGCGCTGTTCGGCGGCCGGCCGGGGATGATCTCCGGTGCGGCCGGCTCCATGGCGGTGGTGATCGTCGCGCTGGTGGTCGAGCACGGCGTGCAATACCTGCTGGCCACGGTGCTGCTCAGCGGCTTGCTGATGATGGTCTTCGGCCTGCTGCGGCTGGGCAAGCTGGTGCGCCTGGTGCCGTACCCGGTGATGCTCGGCTTCGTCAACGGCCTGGCGATTGTCATCGCCATGGCGCAGCTGGAGCACTTCCAGCACGACGATGTCTGGCTGAGCGGCAAGGCGCTGTACATCATGCTCGGCCTGGTGGCTGCGACCATGGCCATCGTCTACCTGCTGCCGCGCCTCAGCCGCGCCGTGCCGCCGGCGCTGGTGGCGATTCTCGGCGTCGGCCTTGCGGTGTACCTGCTCGATCTGCCGACCCGCACCCTGGGCGACATGGCGCACATCGCCGGTGGCTTGCCGGACTTCACCTGGCCGCAAGTGCCGTGGACCCTCGAAACCCTGTACATCGTCGCGCCTTATGCGCTGGTCATGGCCATGGTCGGCCTGCTGGAAACCCTGCTGACCCTCAACCTCACCGACGAAATCACCGAAAGCCGCGGCTACCCGGACCGCGAGTGCGTGGCGCTGGGGGCGGCCAATATGGTCAGCGGCGCGTTCGGCGGCATGGGCGGCTGCGCGATGATCGGCCAGACCGTGATCAACCTCAGCTCCGGCGGCCGCGGCCGGCTGTCGGGCATCGTCGCCGGCGGCATGATCCTGATGTTCGTGCTGTTTCTCGCTCCGCTGATCGAGCGCATTCCGCTGGCGGCGCTGGTCGGGGTAATGTTCGTGGTCGCGCAGCAGACCTTCGCCTGGGCCTCGTTGCGGATTCTGCGCAAGGTGCCGACCAGCGACATGCTGGCCATCGTCGCCGTGACCGTGGTCACCGTGCTGACCGACCTGGCCATGGCGGTCTTGTTCGGGGTGATCATCGCCGCGCTGGATTTTGCCTGGAAACACGCGCGCGAGCTGTACACCGAAATTCACGACACGCCGGAGCAAGGCAAGGTCTACCAGGTACGCGGCACGCTGTTCTTCGCCTCGACCACGCGCTTTCTCGAACAGTTCGCCCCGCAGCAAGACCCCGATCAGGTCACTCTGGACTGCGCGCACCTGAGCTTTGTCGACTACTCGGCCATCGCCGCGCTCAAGACCCTGCGCGAGCGCTACGAAAAAGCCGGCAAGCACCTGCGCGTGGTGCACTTGTCCGAGCGCTGTCGGAGCATGCTGCGCCGCGCCGGCGTACACCATTAAAACAACAAGGAACGTGTGCCCATGACCCAGTTGCCACCCCTGCAAGCCTACGAACAGGCCCTGCAAAACGGCTTTCAGCCCGATGCCTCGCAACGCGACGCCGCCGAGCAATTGCAGGCGTGCTGGCAGGCGCTGGCCGGGCAGGGTGCGCCGCGCGGCATTTACCTGTGGGGCCCGGTAGGGCGCGGCAAGACCTGGTTGATGGACCGCTTTTTCGACAGCCTGAACGTGCCGGCGCGGCGTCAGCATTTTCACCACTTCATGCGCTGGGTACACAAGCGCATGTTCGAACTGACCGGCACCGCCCAGCCGCTGGCGACCATCGCCCGGGAACTGGCGGTCGAGGTGCGGGTGCTGTGTTTCGACGAACTGTTCGTCACCGACATCGGCGATGCGGTGATTCTTGGCGGCCTGTTGCAGACCATGTTCGAAGAGGGCGTGGTGCTGGTCTGCACCTCCAATATTCCGCCGCCGCAGTTGTACAGCCACGGGCATAACCGCGAGCGCTTCCTGCCGGCGATTGCCGCCATCGAGCGTTATATGCAGGTGGTCGAGGTCGACGGCGGCGAAGACCATCGCCTGCATCCGGGGCAGTTATTGCAGCGCTACTGGGTCAAGGAGCCAGGCAGCAAGGACAGCGCACTGGGCGAGATCTTCCAGGCCCTGACCGGCGGGCTGCCTGCGCACGACACCCAGGTGATGCTCGGCTATCGCAGCATCAACGTCGTGCAACACACCGATAACGTGCTGTGGTGCCGCTACCGCGACCTGTGCGAACAGCCGCTGGCGGCCATGGACTTCATTGCCCTGTGCGACCGTTTTGCCGTGGTCTTGTTGAGTGAAGTGCCGGCGTTGAGTGCGGTGCAGCGCGAGGCCAAAATTGCCCGTGGCACCGAAGACGGCGTCGAACAGGTCAAGGCCGGCGACCGCGAACTGCCACAGCTATCACCCAAGGACGACAGCGTACGGCGCTTCATTGCCCTGGTCGACGAGTGCTACGACCGGCGCATCCCGCTGTACATCGAAGCGCAGACGCCGATGGACCAGCTCTACACCCAGGGCTACCTGGAATTTGCCTTCCGCCGCACCTTCAGCCGCCTGCAGGAAATGCAATTGCAGCGCTTTACCGATTCGTAGGAGATCACCCTCCGCCACGGCGCCGCGCTATCGCGTAGCAAATATCAGACTGTGGGAGGGGGCTCTGCCCGCGATTGAGTGCGAAGCGCTCACAGAAATCTATGAAACGCTGAAAGTTTACGACTGCTAGCGCAGCCGATCGCGGGCAGAGCCCCCTCCCACAGGACAGTGTTTGATGCGCGACAGCGTTGTATCAGCGACAAAGTGCGGTGTGCGGCCCGTCGCATGGGCTTAACCATCAAACCCGGTCGCGGCGGCGTTGCGCGAGCATGTGCTTGGCGCCTTCGATGATCAGCACCAGCACCGCCAGCCAGATCGGAATGTAGGTCAGCCACTCGTCGCCGCCGATGCTTTCGCCCAGCAGCAGCGCGACGCCGACCAGCAACACCGGCTCGACATAACTGAGCAGGCCGAACAGGCTGAACGGCAGTATGCGGCTGGCGATGATGTAGCTGACCAGCGCCGAGGCGCTGATCACGCCCAGCAGCGGAATCAACAGGTACAGCATGGGCGTGTGTTGCGCTGCCGCCGGGTTGCCGCTGGCAATGAACCACAGGCCGATGGGCAGCATGAACAGCATGTCGAACCACAGGCCACCGAGGTTGTCGGTTTTAAGACGCCGGCGCAGCACGAAGTACAGCGGGTAGCCGATGGCGACCACCAGGGTTTCCCATGAGAAACTGCCCAGCCGCCAGACTTCATGGCCGACGCCGAACGTGGCAAACGCCGCCGCGACCTTTTGCAGGTACGACAGGTGTTCGCCATACACCAGGCGCCCGGTGAGGATCATGGTCAGCGGCAACAGGAAATAGCCCAGCGAGACTTCCAGGCTGCGCCCGTGCAGCGGCGCCCACATGAACAGCAGCAACTGCGCGCCCAGCAGCACCGAAGAGCCGACGATGCCGAGCACCAGCGCCGGCTGGCGCCACAGGCGCACGGCAAGGGCGCGCACCAGCGGCCAGTCGCCGCTGATGAGCATGAACAGCGTCACGCACGGCACGGTCAGCAGCATGCGCCAGCCGAAGATTTCCTCGCCGGTCAGCGGGGTCATCAAAGAGGTATAGAAGTACATGACCCCGAACAAGCAGGAAGCCAGTACCGACAGCGCAATTCCTTTCTGCACGACAGACTCTTGGGAATAGATCAAAGGGAGGCTTGCACCGAATCGGGGCAAAGGTGCGCGTATTCTAGGCAGTGTTCGCGATTCAGAACAGTCGCGTAGCCTATTTCGGTGCAGGTTGTCGGAGAAACCTTCACATGCGTCGTTTCGCTGCCTCTTTTCAGGGCTGCAGCAATGTTGAACAGACGCCAGCTTTGCTAGTCTCACCCGCTTGCCCACGTGTCATGGACGGGCATCACCAAGGAGCCTGAATGACCTCTTTCGAAACCGCTGCCGCACCTGCCGGCAGCACCGCTCGCCAGCAACAGACCGCGACCCGCCTGGCGTTTTTCATCGCCGGTTTCTGCATGGCTGCCTGGGCGCCGCTGGTGCCTTACGCCAAGGCGCGGGTCGGGCTCGACGACGGCATGCTCGGCCTGTTGCTGCTGTGCCTGGGCGTCGGCTCGATCAGCGCCATGCCGGTGGCGGGCGCTTTGGCCGCGCGCTGGGGTTGCCGTCGGTTGCTGGTCGGCTCGACGTTGCTAATCTGCCTGTGCCTGCCCTTGCTGGCGTCGGTGTCGAGCTTGCCGCTGCTGGTGGCGGTGCTGTTTGTGTTCGGTGTCGGCATGGGCGGGGTCGATTGCACGGCCAATATCCAGGCGGTCATCGTCGAGCGCCAGAGCGGCACGACCATGATGTCGGGCTTTCATGGCCTGTTCAGCCTCGGCGGCATTGCTGGCGCGGCGGGTGTCAGTGCGCTGTTGGGCCTGGGCGCCACGCCGCTCATCGCCATTGTCGTGGTGGTGGTGCTGACCTTGCTGACGATGCTCAAGGCCATGCCGCACCTGCTGCCGTATGGCAGCTCATCCGAGGGTCCGGCGTTTGCCATCCCGCACGGGGTGGTGCTGTTTATCGGCTTGTTGTGCTTTACCGTGTTTCTTGCCGAAGGCGCGATGCTCGACTGGAGCGCCGTGTTCCTGAATTCGGTGCGCGGCATGGACACCGCTTATGCAGGCTTGGGTTACGCCGTGTTCGCCGTGACCATGACCCTGGGCCGCCTGTTTGGCGACGCCATCGTGCGCCGGGTCGGGCCCAACCGGGTGATCATTCTCGGCGGGCTGCTGGCGGCGGCAGGGCTGGCGTTGTCGACGCTGGTGCCGGCCTGGGAAGCGGCGTTGCTGGGCTATGCGCTGGTCGGCGCCGGTTGCTCGAACATTGTGCCGGTGTGCTACAGCGCCGCCGGCCGGCAGACCGCCATGCCTGAAAGCGTGGCGATCCCGGCGGTGACCACGCTGGGCTACGCCGGGATTCTGATGGGGCCGGCGGCGATCGGCTTTATTGCCCACCTGAGCAGCCTGGGTACCGCATTTTTGATCGTGTCGGTGATGCTGCTGGGCGTTGCCGCCAGCGGCAGCCGGCTGAAGGCTTGAGGGTTACAAATACCGCGCCATGCCCGACACACGGATCGAGCTGCCGGGCTGGTCGGTGATCTCGGCCCGCAGGCGTGACGGGCTGCCCATGTCTTCGCCTTGCAGGATGTCGATCACGCCGCCATGCGGCCAGCCGATGTCGCGCAGATAACCGGCCAGCGCGGCGGTGGCGGCACCGGTGGCCGGGTCTTCGTAGACGCCGCCGAAGGCGAACGGGTTGCGGGTATGAAACGACTGCTCGCTTTCGGCGTACACCAGCACGATGGTTGCCCACTGTTCACGGACCATCAGCTCGCGCCCGCTCTGCTGGTCATAGTGCATGGCCTTGAGCGCGGCGCGGCTGTTCAGCGCCAGCACCAGATGCCCGGCGCCGCCGTTGATTACGGCCGGCGGGATGCGCAGGTCCAGTTCATCGCGGCGATAACCGAACAGCGCCAGTGCTTCTTCCAGCAAGGCCTCGCTGGCCGGTGCGCTGTGGGTGGGCGGCGATTGCAGCGCCGCCGACACCAGTTCGCCCTGGGCATGACCTTCGACGGTAATGCGTGCCTGGTTCAGTTGCAGGTCGAATACGCCGTCACCGTTACGCGCCGCCAGGGCCGCGCCCAGCGCGATGGTGGCATGGCCACAGAACGGCACTTCGGCCAGCGGCGAGAAATAGCGCACCCGCCAGCCCTCTTGCTGCGGTGCGGCAAAGGCGGTTTCGGAAAAGCCGACTTCAGCAGCAATGCGCTGCATGGTTGCCTCATCGGGCAACGCCTCGCCGATCCAGACGCCTGCCGGGTTACCGCCCTGATCGCCATCGCTGAACGCCGCCAGCTTGATGATTTCTGTGCTCATCGGAGTCTGCTCCTTGTTGATTGTTGATCGGGGCAGTGTGCCGCAAAGCCCGATACAGCGGCCCATACAGCTCTTCTGACATTGAGCGGATCAGTTGCGGCATTCAGCCAGCGATTTGTCGCGCAGCACACGCTCGCGCAGCAGGTCATAAGCCCAGTTGAAGGCCATGGTGTACGGCAGGAAGAACAGCAGCACGCCGATGTCCAGCCAGAACGCCTGCCACAGGCTGATCGACAACCACCAGGCCGCCAGTGGCACGACCGCCAGAATCAGGCCGCCTTCAAAACCCAGCGCATGCACCACCCGCGCGCCCAGGGTCATGTCGAAGCCCAGGCGGTTGCGCAGCCGGTCGAAGAGGGTGTTGAACAGCATGTTCCACAGCATGGCGGCCGTGGAGATCATCAGCGTCAGCGCGCCCATGCTGCCCAGCGAATGACCCAGCAACCAGGCCAGCATCGGTGCGCAGATCAATACGCCGATCGTTTCGAACAGCAGCGCGTGCACTACGCGCTCTTTGAGGGTCTTGGCCGGCAAGGCGTGATGAGTCGGGGTCATGGCAGCAGCACCGTCGAATGAAAGAGGCTCGATTGTCATCGGTTATCACGCCAAACAGAAAATGGTTACCATCGGCAAAACCGATGGAGGCGCATGCCATGAGTTATTCCCCCGAAGCCCTTGAAGCCTTTGTGCAGATCAATGCGCTGGGCTCGTTCAGTGCCGCCGCGCGGCGCCTGGGCAAGAGCCAGTCGACCATTAGCGAAGCCATTGCCCGGCTGGAGATCGATCTGGGCCTTGAGCTGTTCGACCGCTCGGCGCGCCAGCCGGTACTGACCGAGGCCGGCAAGGCCATGCTGGTGCGCGTCGAAGACATTCTGTGCGCCACCGACCGCCTGCAACGCACGGCGGCGCGCCTGGCGCAGGGCATCGAGCCGCGTCTGACCCTGGTGTTGTCCGATGCCAACCAGTTCGCCGAATTCGAGGTGCGCATGGGCGAGCTGGACCAGCGCTTCCCCGACCTGGAACTGGAATGCGTGTTTGCCGAGCATGGCGATGCGGTCAACCTGATCCAGACCGGGCGTGCCTGTCTGGGGCTGCTCTCGGCGCAGGCCAGCTACCCGCCTGAAATCGGCCACGCGACCATCGCCGAGTGCGCCGACTTTGGCCTGTTCGTGGCGCATAAACACCCGCTGGCGGCGCATGCAACGGTCAACTACCAGCAACTGGCCGAATACCGCGCCTTGCGCCTCAACACCCTGGTCGAACACACCATTCCCACCGACGACCTGCCGGCCGGCAATTGCAGCCAGTGGTCGGCGCCCAACTATTTGCTGCTGATGGACATGGCCGCCTTCGGTTTCGGCTGGTCGGCGCTGCCCCGCTGGCTGGTGTCCGGCTATGCCGGCGGGCGGCTCAAGGAACTCGACGTCCCCGGCTGGCCGCGCAGCTCGGCGGTCGACGTGATCTGGTCGCGGCAACGCAGCCTGGGACCGGCGGGCGCGTGGTTGCTCGACACCCTGGTGCCAGGCGGCGATGCAGACGGCGCCTGACACTTTGTAATATCAACTTAACATCGCCGGTATAGGGTCATCGATTTACGCACGCGCAATGGCCCGGCAATGAAAGCAGAGCATTTTCAATTCATGCGTCCCCGACTGCCCAGGGACCACAAGTGTGCCGGCGATTTGTGCAATGACGTGCCGGCCATCGACGCCGATGCGCCCAACTCGCTAGTCATGGAAATCTTCACGGTGCAGCGTGAGCTGGTGTGCCTGGCGGTGGTCGAGCAACAGCGGCCGATCGGCCTGATCAACCGCAATATCTTCATGTCGCAGATGAGCAAGCTCTACCACCGCGAGCTGTACGACAAGAAGAGCTGCATCGCTTTCATGGACAAGGAACCGTTGATCGTCGATGCCGGCATGAGCATCGAAGAACTGACCTTCAAGACCGTGGAGTTCGGTGAAAAGGCGCTGGCTGATGGCTTTATCGTCACCCGCGAAGGGCGTTTCGCCGGGCTCGGCAATGGCCTGCAGTTGATCGCCGTGGTCGCCGCCATGCAGGCGGAAAAGAACCACCAGATGATGCAAAGCATCGAATACGCCAGCGTCATTCAGCGCGCCATGCTGCGTGCCTCACGCGATGCACTGGCGACGATCCTCCCAGATGCGGCGCTGGTCTGGGAGCCGCGCGATGTGGTCGGCGGCGATTTTTATCATTTCTGCCAGTACCCCGATGGCTGGTTCGGCGCGATTGCCGACTGCACCGGCCACGGCGTACCGGGCGCGTTCATGACCCTGATTGCTTCCTCGGCCTTGGGCCAGGCGCTCGATCAATTCGGCCCGCGCAACCCGGCCACCTTGCTTTCGGCGGTGAACAAGAGCGTCAAGACCATGCTCGGCCAGGACAAGAGCCAGGACGGCGACGGTACGCCGCAATCGGATGACGGCCTGGATGCCGCGTTCTTCTGGTTCGATACCCACACCTGGACCGTGCGCTTTGCCGGCGCGCGCTTGTCGTTGCAGGTCCTGCACCCCGATGCCGGGCAGTTCGAGGTGATTGCTGGCCAGCGCATGGGCGTGGGTTATGTCGACAGCGCACTGGATTACCAATGGGATTTGCACACGGTGCCGGTGTACCCCGGCAGCCTGATGTTTATCGCAACCGATGGGCTGACCGACCAGATTGGTGGCGCGAAAAGTATCGCCTTTGGCAAGCGCCGGGTGTTCGAGTCGTTGCTGGCGCACAGCGAAAAACCAGCCACCGAGATCGGCCAGCAGCTTTTGCACACCCTGGCCCAGTGGCAGGGCGAACAGAACCGGCGCGACGATCTGACTTTCTTTTGCGCGCGTCTCAGGAGTGTTGATGACTAATTTGCCAGGCGCCACAGCGGAGCAGGACATGAGCTTTTTCGACTTTGCCCAACAGCGCAACGTGATTTTCTACCACATGGGTTACTTCTCCCACAGCGTCGTCTCGGCCATGGCCGAAGTCGTCAAGCTGCAACTGGAAGTCTCCGGCGTCAGCGGCCCGACGCGGCGCAAGCTGTTCTCTTCGTTTATCGAACTGGCGCAGAACATCGTGCATTACTCGGCCGATGCACTGGGCGAGCCATCGAGCGATGCACCGGGCCTGCGCCAGGGCGCGGTGTGCATCAGCACTGAAAACGAACGCTTCATGATGCTCTGCGCCAACCCGGTGGCCAGCGGCGAAGTCGAGCGCTTGCGCGCCAGCCTCGAGCCTTTGCGCGGGATGTCGGTCGAAGAAATAAAGCAGGCGTACAAGGTGTCGCTGCGTGCTGAAACGCCGGAGGGCAGCAAAGGCGCGGGGCTGGGTTTCCTGACCATGGCCCGCGATGCCAGCGCGCCTCTGGAGTACAGCTTCCAGCCAAGGCCACAAGATCCTGACACCACCTTGTTCTGCCTCAAAGCCACTATTTGAAGGAATGATTGACTGCCATGGATAACTTTTTCATCGAAGCCACTGCCACCTCGCCGGAAGTCGATTTCCGTTTCGACCAGCACCTGCTGAGCCTCAAGGGCGAGTCGTACCCGGAAAACGCGGCGGCGTTCTATGCGCCGGTGGTTCAGCAACTGCGGGATTTTCTGGCGCAATGTTCAGGCGTGACGATTACCGCCAACATTGCCCTGGCCTACTTCAACAGCTCCAGCACCAAAATGCTGTTCAGCATTTTCGACACCCTCGACAACGCGGCCCAGGCGGGTAACCCGATCGTGGTCAACTGGTATCACGATGAAGAGGATGAAACCATTTTCGAGTTCGGCGAAGAGTTGCAGGCGGACTTCACCGCCTTGACCTTCAATGATCATCCGGTTTCGGTTTCATAACCCGTTTTGCTTCCCGAGGAGTTTGGTTATGGCAACTGCAGGTTCTGCCGCCAATGTTCAGGCGGGCCAAACCGTGGACCTGTTCAGTGGCGAGACCGACGCTTTGCTGCATGCCCGCTCGGTCCTGGCGCAGGCCGATGCTGATGCAGCGCTGTATCGCCAGTCGTTGACCGAACTGACCGGCCACTTCGAGCGCTTGATCCGCGAAACCCGAAGGCTGATCACCCGCAGCGACCGGGCAGAGCGCGAGATGAACGCGCTCAATCTTCAATTGCAGACCCTGGCCGAACAACTGGAGTTTCGCGCCACCCATGATGCGTTGACCGGCGTGCTCAACCGTGGCGCGGTGATCGAGCGGGCCAAGCGTGTGCTGGAAAGCACCGGTGCCGTACTGATCGTGCTGGACGTCGACCATTTCAAGCAGGTCAACGATGATTTTGGTCACCCGGCAGGCGACGCGGTGATTCGCGGCATCGTCGAATGCCTGCACCGTATCGTCGGCAAGAGCGGGATCATCGGCCGGGTCGGTGGCGAGGAGTTCACCGTGCTGCTGCCGGCCGGCGATTTGCAGCAAGGCCTGGAACTGGCCGACGCGATGCGCGCCGCCATTGCCGGGCATGTGTTTCCCGCGCCGGTAAACCGCCGCGTCACTGCCAGCTTCGGCGTCAGCGCCAGCCCGGCCGGTACCCGTTTTGACGCGGCCTACAGCCAGGCCGATACCGCGCTGTACAAGGCCAAGCGAGGTGGGCGCAATCGGGTCGAGCTATAGAAAACCGGGCTCTGTGGGCGGGCGCAGGTTTTGCATAGGGCGATTACACGACGCCAATCTATCTGGCGGCCGGTAAGAGCCAGAATCATGGCGCTCTGCCATAATTCGGGCTTATCTGCGATCCGTCCCTGGTAAAGCCACTTCTATGCTACTCAGCGATCCCTTTTCCCTGCTGCTGATCGTTATACCGTTCGGGATCATGACCGCCTTGCTGCTTTGCCTGTCCTACGTCGGACCCGGCCGCAGCAGCACGGCCTTGCACTGGTGGCTGCTCGGCGAGCTGCTCAACACCAGCTACCGCGTCTCGGAATTGCTCCAGCCCGGCTTGCTGATGCCGCAGCTGTCGTGGCTGGAAATCCTCTCGCCACAGGCGGCATTTCTGGCCAGCACCGGCTTGCTGATCACCAGCATCGGCTTTCATACCCTGGCGTTGCGGTATTTTCTTGGCGACCCCGGCACGCCTGCCGTGCAGGCACGCTTGGTGGCGGTGCCACCGTTGGTTTACCTGGCCGGCGCGCTGATCCTGCTCAACACCTCATGGGTGCTGCCGTGGTTCTCGGGCATGGCCATGCTGGTAGCGGTTTTTCAACTGCGGGTGTGCCTGAAGCTGCGCTCACAGTACCGGGGCGTCTGGGGAATCATCATGACCGTGACCTTTGCGTTTGGCTTTCACGCCTGGTCGGCCATCGGTTTGCTGGTCGAGCCCATTCCGCCTTTGCCGTTCGATGAGCCGGACATGCCTTCGCGCATGGCGCTGGTGGTGGACTTTGTCGTCTCGTTCCTGCTGACCCTGGGTTTTGCCCTGATGCTGCAAGAGCAACTGCGCATGCAGGCGCTGAAATTGAGCATCACCGATGTGCTGACCGGCGCGCTGAACCGCCGTGGGGCACAGGCGATTCTCAATCAGGAATGGGCGCAGGCCATGCTGGGCCGCAACCCGATGGCGGTGGCGATGATCGACCTCGACAACTTCAAGAACATCAACGACAAGTACGGCCATGCGGTGGGCGACAGTGCCTTGCAGGTCTTTGCCGATACGGTGTTTTCCCTCAAGCGCCATTCGGATGTGTTCGTGCGCTGGGGCGGCGAGGAGTTTCTGTTGCTGTTCCCGCGCACCGATATCCAGCAGGCCCAGGTGTTCATGGCCCGCCTGCGCGAGGCATTGGCCAGCCGTGAACTGGACCCGGCACTGCCGCTGCGCATCGCCTTCAGTGCCGGCCTGACGCAGACCGATGCCAGCCTGCCGAACCAGAGCTTCGATGCCTTGCTCAACACCGTCGACCACGCGCTGTACCGCGCCAAACAGCACCGCGACCGCGTGGAAGTGGTCGGGGCGCAGGATGTGCTTACGTAAAATCTGGATGCCCGCAGGATCGTAGGACCGACTTTAGTCGGGAAGCAGACGCCACAAAATCGCGGTGATGCCATTCGCGGTTAAAACCGCTCCTACGTGAAGCATGCGGTGTTCAGACTGGATGTTTGAGCACCAGCGTCAGGATGTCGTAGCTGGCCACCAGTTCGCCGTTCTGGTTGGTGACTTCCACATCCCAGGCCACCACGCCTTGCGGTTCGTCCTTGGCGCTGAGCTTGCCCTGGTCGATCTTGCGTTTGCAGGTCAGGCGCGCCTGAATCGTGTCGCCGATGCCGACCGGGTTGATAAAGCGCAAGGTGTCCAGCCCGTAGTTGGCCAGCACCGGGCCCGGTGCCGGTGACACGAACAGGCCCGCAGCCGCCGACAGGACGAAATAGCCGTGGGCAATGCGCTTGCCGAATTGCGATTCCTTGGCGGCGATCTCGTCGAAGTGCATATAGAAGTGGTCGCCCGACAAACAGCCGAAGTTGACCAGATCTGCCTCGGTGACAGTGCGGCGGTGGGTCAGCAGCGACTCACCGATGCGCAGGTCTTCAAAGTAACGGCGGAACGGGTGCACTTCGGTTTCATACAGCGCCGCACCGCGCACGTATTCGCCGGTGACCGCCATCAGCATGCTCGGCGAGCCTTGCACCGCCGTGCGTTGCAGGTAGTGCTTGACTGCGCGCAGGCCGCCGAGCTCTTCGCCACCGCCGGCGCGGCCCGGGCCGCCGTGTTTGAGTTGCGGCAGCGGCGAGCCGTGGCCGGTGGATTCGGCGGCCGACTCGCGGTCCAGAATGTGCAGCCGGCCATGCAGCGCGGCGGTGGCCGGCACCACTTTGGCAGCGACTTTCGGGTCTTTGGTGATCAGGCTGGCGACCAGGCTGCCCTTGCCACGTGCGGCCAGGGCAATGGCTTCGTCGAGGTCGTCATAGGCCATCAGCGTGCTCACCGGGCCGAACGCTTCGATGTCGTGGGCGCCACCTTCAGCGTGCGGGTTGCGGCTGCGCAGCAGGGTCGGGGCAAAGAACGCGCCTTCGGTCACACCGTCACCGCGCGGGGCAAAACCATCGCCGGCACCGAGCAGCAGATCGCTGCTGGCCAGTAACGCTTCGACCCGTTCGGCGACATCGCTTTGCTGGGCGTGAGAGGCCAGCGGGCCCATGCGCACGCCTTCTACCGACGGATCGCCGGTGACTACTTTGGCCAGGCGCTCGCGCAGCTTTTCAGCCACCGCATCAATGTGCCTGGCCGGGACGATGGCGCGGCGGATCGCCGTGCATTTCTGCCCGGCCTTGACCGTCATTTCCCGCGCGACTTCCTTGATGAACAGCTCGAACTCCGGGTCGTCCGGAGTGACTTCCGGGGCCAGGATCGCGCAGTTCAGCGAGTCGGCTTCGGCATTGAACGGCACCGACTGGCGAATCAGGTTGGCGTTGACCCGCAACTTGGCGGCAGTGTCGGCAGAACCGGTAAAGGTCACCACGTCCTGGCCATTCAGGCGGTCGAGCAAATCGCCGGTGCCGCCAACGATCAGTTGCAGGCTGCCGGCCGGCAACAGGCCGGAAGCGTGCATCAGGCGCACGGTGGCTTCGGTCAGGTAACTGGTGGCGGTGGCCGGCTTGACGATGCACGGCATACCGGCGAGAAAGCTCGGTGCGAATTTTTCCAGCATGCCCCAGATCGGGAAGTTGAAGGCGTTGATGTGCACGGCGACGCCGCCGCGTGGCACCAGGATATGGCTGCCGACAAAACTGCCGAGCTTGCCCAGCGGCATCGCCGGACCTTCATGCACCAGGTTGCCCGACGGCAACTCGCGCCGGCCCAGGCTGGCGTAGGCGAACAGGGTGCCGGCGCCGCCTTCGATGTCGACCCAACTGTCGCCGCGCGTGGCGCCGCTGTGCAGCGACAGCGCGTACAGCTGCTCTTTGTGTTCAAGCAAGTATTTGCCCAGGTCACGCAGGCGTGCGGCGCGCTGCTGGAAATCCAGTGCCAGCAACTGGCTCAGGCCTTGGCCGCGGGCGTGATCCAGCGCTTCGCCGAAATCCAGAGATTCTTCATGGGTGCGGGCGATGCCCTGGCCATTGATGGCACTGCGCAGGACCGAGGCGCCATGCTGGCCGATCCAGCGGCCGCCGATGAAGCTTTGCAGGGTAGGGGCGTTGCTCATCAGGATGTCTCCGTGTGTAATTCCAATCATTCAAGGACGGCGCCCCCCGTAGGAGCGCGCTTGCCCGCGACCGGCTGCGTTAGCAGTCGTAAAATTTCAGCGTTTCATAAATTTTGTGAGTGCTAGCGCACTCGGTCGTCCGAGTGCGCCCCAAGGCAAAACATGCTCCTGCCAGGTCGTGTGCCTTACCAAAGCGCCAGGGTGTAGCCGACGATCAGGCGGTTTTCATCAAGGTCGGTGCTCAGGCCGTTGCCCGAGCGAAACGTCAGGTTGCGCCAGCGCAGGCTCAGGCCTTTGAGCGGGCCGCTTTGCAGTACGTAGGCAAGGTCGGTGTTGCGTTCCCATTCCTCGCCATGGTCGCCGCTGGCGGTGCGTGCGTTGCGACCGTCGACATAGCGGGTCATGAAGGTCAGGCCCGGCACGCCGAGGCTGGCAAAGTCGTAGTCGTAACGCAGCTGCCAGGCATCTTCCTCGGCGCGGGTGAAGGTGTTGAACGTCACCAGGTTCACCGAATACGGGTCGCCGCCGTTGAGAAACGGAAAAGCGCTGTCGCCGGACATTCGCTGAAAGCCCAGGCCGACTTTGTGCGCGCCGTGGCTCAAGGTGAACATGCCGTTGAGGTTGCGGTTGTCGATCTTGCCGGCGCGCTGCTGGCCGTCGTTGCCGCTGTCGAAGTAACGCAGGTCGCTGCGCAGGCTGAGCCTGTCGCCCAGCGGCTGGGTGTGTACCAGGCCGAAGAAGTGCTGGCGATAAATGTTGTCCAGCTTGCCGTAGTAGTAACTGGCGGTCAGCGTCGGGTTGATCGCGTAGCTGCCGCCGGCAAAGTCGAAGGCATCGCTGCTGGCCGCGCCATAGCCGATGTCGTCGCGGCTCGACGAGTCGCGCAAATTGGCGCGGGTCAGGCGCCCGGCATTGACGGTCAGGCCGTCGATCTCCTTCGAGGTCAGCAGGCCGCCCTGAAAGGTCGACGACAACAGTCGCGTGTCGTTGTAGGTGACCACCGGCAGCATCGGTTGCAGAGTGCCGACTTTCAGTACGGTTTTCGACACCCGCAGCTTGGCCGCCACGCCCAGTTCGCTGTACTCGTCGACCGGCTCACCGCTGGCCGGGTCGAACGCCAGCAAGCCGGTGTTGCGCCGATCACGGCTGGAGTCGAGCTTGATCCCCAGCTCGCCGATTGCATCGACACCCACGCCGACCGGGCCTTCGGTAAAGCCGGACTCGAAGCGGGCGGTAAAGCCCTGCGCCCATTCCTCGGCCTTGGCCTGGGGCGCATTGCTCTGGCGGAAATCGCGGTTCAGATAAAAGTTGCGCATTTCCAGGGTCGCCTTGCTGTCTTCGACAAAGGCGGCACTGACGCTGCCGGCCATGCTGGCGCTGACAGCGGCGAGGAGTGAAGCTGTGATGCGGATCGTGTGCATTATTCTTATTCCGTCTGGAGGGCACCTCTAAAAACTACCTGCGTTGCCATCTCTGCGTTAAAAACAGGCTCAAAATGCTCATTTACAACCCGTAAACTCCGCTTTTTCGCCTGTTTTTGCCTTGCGCTGACTGCCTCGCCTACGTTTCTAGAGGTGCCCTGGGGGCTATCTGATCAATGCTGGCTGGCGCCGGCTGCGCCAAAGCCGGTCATCGAGCGAATGAACTGCGCCATGTAGCGGCCACGTTCAGCCTGGGCGCGGGCCGACTGGTCGGTGACCGAGAACAGCCAGGCGCCGACAAAGGCAAAGGTCATCGAGAACAGCGCGGGGTTCGAATACGGGAACAGCGCACTTTCATTGCCCATGACCTTGACCCACACCACGGGGCTGAGTACCAGCAGCACCACCGCCGAGATCAAGCCGGCCAGGCTGCCGGCCACCGCGCCGCGGGTGGTCAGGCCTTTCCAGAACATCGAGAGGAACAGCACCGGGAAATTCACCGACGCGGCAATCGCCAGCACCAGCCCGGACAGGAAGGCGATGTTCTGCGATTCGAACAAGATGCCGAGGATCACCGCCAGCACGCCGATCACCAGCGTAGCCAGGCGTGACATGCGCATCTCTTCGCGCTCGGTGGCCTTGCCCTTACGGATCACGCAGGCATACAGGTCGTGAGCCACGGCTGATGCGCCAGACAGTGCCAGGCCTGCGACCACCGCCAGGATGGTGGCGAACGCCACCGCCGAGATAAAGCCCAGGAACAGGCTGCCGCCCACCGCTTGCGCCAGGTGCACCGCGACCATGTTGCCGCCGCCAATGATCGCGCCGGCGCTGTTACGGAACGCAGGATCCGTGCCGACCATGACGATGGCGCCAAAGCCGACGATAATCAGCAGCACGAAGAAGTAGCCGATGAAGCCGGTGGCGTAGAGCACGCTCTTGCGCGCTTCGCTGGCGTCCTTGACGGTGAAGAAGCGCATCAGGATATGCGGCAGGCCGGCGGTGCCGAACATCATGCCGACGGCCAGCGACAGGGTGTCGATCGGGTTGCTGAGCATGCCGCCCGGCGCCATGATCGCCACGCCCTTGGCATGCACGGCAGCGGCGCCGGCAAACATCGCCTCGGGACTGAAATTGAAGTGGCGCAAGACCATGAACGCCATGAAGGTGGTGCCCGAGAGCAGCATCACCGCCTTGATGATCTGCACCCAGGTGGTGGCGAGCATGCCGCCGAAGGTCACGTAGAACACCATCAGTACGCCGACCAGCAACACCGCTTGCAGGTACGAGATGCCGAACAGCAGCTCGATCAGCTTGCCGGCGCCGACCATCTGCGCCATCAGGTACATCAACGCCACGATCAGCGTGCCCAAGGCGGCGGTGATGCGGATCGGGGTCTGTTCCAGTCGGTACGACACCACGTCGGCAAAGGTGTATTTGCCCAGGTTGCGCAGCCGCTCGGCAATCAGAAACAGAATGATCGGCCAGGCCGCCACCACGCCCAGCGAGTACAGCAGGCCGTCGTAGCCGGCCATGAAAATCATCGCCGAAATCCCCAGGAAGGACGCCGCGCTGATCATGTCGCCGGCAATCGCCAGGCCATTCTGAAAACCGGTGATGCCGCCGCCGGCGGTGTAGAAGTCGCTGGTCGAACGGGTACGCAACGCTGCCCAGCGGGTCACGCCCAGGGTGAACAGCACAAAGACAAAGAACATGCCGATGGCATGCCAGTTTAAAGGCCGCGCCGCTGGTTCCGCAGCCAGCGCTGCACCGCTGAGCAACAGGCCGCCGGTCAGTGCAAACAGGTGAACGGCCTTCATGGACGAGTCTCCTGCAACAGCTTGGCGGCCAGCGGGTCGATCACGCTGTTGCTCTGGCGCACGTAAAACGCGGTGAGCACGAACGACAGCACGATCACGGTGATGGCCAGCGGAATGCCCCAGGTCGTAATGCCGCCGCTGAGCGATTTGCCCAGTACCTGCGGGGCAAAGGCCATGACCAGCACAAAGCCGTAGTAGATGGCCAGCATGATCAGGGTCAGCGACCAGGTCAGGCGCTGCTTGCGCCGCACCAGTTCGATGAAATCGGGATGCTGCTGTAAATGCTCAAGGTCTTGCGGTGTCATGGCGGCTCTCTCTTGTTTTGATTGTTGAGATGGGCGGTTGTCCTGCCTGGAACACGGCCCCTCGTAGGAGCGCGCTTGCCCGCGACCGGCTGCGTTAGCAGTCGTAAATTTTCAGCGTTTCGCAGATTTTGCGAGCGCTACGCACTCGGTCGCGGGC
>NZ_JBTOQC010000005.1:0-206417 GCF_055284095.1 Pseudomonas sp. HP_08
GCATTGGAACCACCTGATCCCATCCCGAACTCAGCAGTGAAACGATGCATCGCCGATGGTAGTGTGGAGCTTCTCCATGTGAGAGTAGGTCATCGTCAAGATTCAAACCCAAGACCCCTGATCGCACTGCGATCGGGGGTTTTGCTTTTAGTAGAAGTCACCCGAATTCGCTGGAACGTTGTTATCAACGGATCGGCACACAGAATTTCTTGACGACCATAGAGCGCTGGAACCACCTGATCCCATCCCGAACTCAGCAGTGAAACGGTGCATCGCCGATGGTAGTGTGGAGCTTCTCCATGTGAGAGTAGGTCATCGTCAAGATTCAATTCCGAAACCCCTGATCGCTTTGCGGTCAGGGGTTTTGTTTTTGTGCAGGAAAAACTCAGGGCAACGGCTTGAGGCTCTCGACCACCCGGTCCCAGAACATCAAGGCTTCTTCATCCGACTTAAAATCGCTGCCCACTTCATGGGTCCCCAGCTCAAGCTCGATGGCCGGGCGGGTGTTGGACTTTAGAGTGCCTTTGTACTCCACCTGGAAGGTATAGAAGAGCTTCCCGTCGACCTTCGCCTTGATGGCCACTTCCTCCACCGGTATATCGCCAATCATTCGCTCGCGCTTTCGCAGTGTTCTGGTCCCGTTCGTGAGCTTGAACAGGCCATTGGTGAAGAAGTTTCCGGTTGGATTGTCAAAGCGCTCTATCAAGCTCTCTTCGTGCTCTACGATCCGTTGCGTCAGCAGGCTTACGAAAGTGCCTGGATGGGTAGCAATCTGTGCACCCATGAATATCCCTTCAATAGATTGCGTCGAGCCAATGGTCGAGTACCCCGATTCCAGGGCAAATGTACCTGGAGGCGGCGCATCCTGCGGTGACCTGAAAAAAACCGATTCGCTGACCCCTGCAAATTTTTTGATCGCACCCTCCAGCCCTTTGGCAGAAATCGCACGGGTGCCAAGCTGATAAAGCGTGTCATGTGAGGTCAGCAAGTAGGCCCTCAGCGTATAAAACTCCTTGAGCCTGGACACCACAAGCAGGCTGCCATTGCTCAGCTCAATTGTTCGTTCGTAGTTGCTGTTAGTCCCCCTTGCGATGCCTTTATTGAGCTCATCTATGTACGTCCCGACAAGCGTGTTGATCTCGGCTTTGCCCTTCTGACTGATGAGCTCAACATTCTCGTTGTAGAGTTTGTAATCAGCCAGGACCTCAGAGTCGATCGGCAGGTCCAGCTGAAATCGACCAAAGTAGTGTGTCCTCCACGCCTTGTCGTGCGCAGCAGCGGTTTCGGCAGGCTGGGCAAGGGCCACAGGCATCGTCATGGAAAAACCCCCAAGCATGCACACTGCGGTCACTCCAATGCCTTTGAGCAATCTTGTATTCATATCCGCTTCACGCTCTCAACCAGCTCATCCCAGAAGCGCAACGCCTCTTTATCGCTCTCAAATACAGCCCCCTTGTCGAGGGTACTCAGTTCAAGAACGGTGTAAGGCTCCATGCTTGATTCAGGCGTACCCGGGTACTCAAGACGAAAGGCGTAAACGGGTCTGCCCTCAACCTTGGTCTTGAGCAACAGCTCTTCAAACGGCAGCCCTGCAACCGTCCGCTTCGACTTTCTCAATACACGTGTGCCGGACAGCAAGTTCTTCAACGTGGGGGTCATTATCCCGAACGAGCGCTGTTCATAACGTGCGATCAGCCCCTCCTCCGGTTGACCTATCCGTTGCGTGTCGAAGGTCAAATGAATACCCGGCATCGATGAGACCGGCAGGCCGATCAACACCTGCTCTTCGAATGTATCGACCGGCAGGTTCATGTACCCCGCTTCAATCGCAAAGGTCCCGCTGGGCGGGCTCTGGGCAGGATTGCGATCATGGATCAAGGTGTTCAACTCCCTGGCGAGAGTAGTCGCCGAGTCCAGCCCTTTCAGCGAAATCGGCTCTACAACCTGCCGGTACAAGGTGTTGTTTGCCGTGAGGTAGTAGATATCAAAGCTGTAGCTCGTTGACTTGGACACCACGATGGCCCCGCCGCCCTCCAGCGGCACGGTCTGGTCGTAGGCCTCATAGCCAACCTTATGCAGTCTGTTGATTTCACTGATGACAGCGGGAAGACGGGTCGCCAGATCCTGTTTTCCATTATCGCTGACGCGCTCGATCTTCTTATCGACCACCTTGTACGCTGACCAGATACCCGCCCCGTCGGTAGGCACTTGCAACGTATAACGACCAAAATAGAAAGGGGTTTTCACCACGGGTATCTCGTCAGTGGCGCTTGCACTGCCGGCCAGTAAAGCCAGGATCAAAATACGGGTAGCCTGTAATAGCCGGAATGTTTTCAACGCTGAACACCTGTTGGACGCCTCGCCAGGCTAAATCGCACTGCATAGCCCCAAGTGGACATTGAATACCTCACGGTTGTTCAGCACCGCGCTTGTAACGACTGATCGCCGCCCTCTATGATCCTCGCGCTGAATGGAATGGAATGTACCAACCACGGGGATCATGCAGTGAGTCTTACAGCAATAGGGTCAATACTCATCCTGCTCCTGCTGCCCACAGCATCCTGGGCATTCGAGAGTCATACCTGCACCGAAACCTGGTACGAGACCAGCATCAGGGACTCGATCCACAATAAGCGTTCTGCTTACAAGATGAACGACTGTCCTGTACCCAAAGACAAAAAGATGGAGCTCAAGACCGGCTATCAAGTGATCGACGACCACGTGTATTGGGTTTCATCATCAAGCAAGCGTTACAGCCCCTGTCAGGGACAGGGTGTCGGTTCCCTGGGCCAGATAATCACCCCCACCTGTTATCTGCCCGCCATACTGCAAATCCATGAAAACGTCGAACAGCGTAATTACTGGCGCGTCACTGAAGACATTGCACACTTTCGTCCGGCCCGGTCAGGCCAGCCTGCATTGACGCCCGCGCAGCAAGACCGAGTCGATCTCTACGCCGTGGACCAGACCTCGGTGTACTACATCTCGGACAAGATTGAGGGTGCAGATCCCGAAACCTTCGAGGTGATATTTCCTTTTGAAGACGATGCGAAACTAAAGCGTTATGGAGTTTCCAGGGACAGCCAGCATCTCTTTATAGATGGCTATTCATTGCCCCTCATCGACCTGAGCAACGTGCAGTGGCTGGACTTGCCATGTACGGGCGATATCCAGTCGTGCCGATCCACCGAGTACGCCGCACCCATGATTGGCAAGGTCGGGCGCGATGTTCTGTATCTGGATAACCGTGCGCGTCCGACGGTGTTCCCGGGGCTGGCAACGTCGGATATCACCTGCTCACGAGAAGGCTTCAAGAACTATTGCGTGAGCGGCGACAAGCGCTATCTGATCGACTTCGGGGTCATGACCTCAGCCAGGCTCGTCGAGCAACCCGCTGAATAAGCCAGCCCCACCCGGCGCAAGCACCGGGTGGGGTTTGCCGATTACGCCATCATGCAAACAGGTTGCGCACATTGTTCATCGATGTATCGGCAAAGCCCTGTAAAAACGCCTCAAAGCCCGCCAGATCCTGCTCCGCACCGGCCAACGGATCAGCCACGATCGTCCAGGTCACCACGCTGGCCTGCGCGTCGACCGCCTCCACCGTCATCGACGCCCACAGATTGCTGACCGGCAAACTGGTGTGGATCAGGCTCCAGGTGATGTAGCGCGCCTGGTCATCGCGCGAGTTGAGTTGCTCGATGGCCACATTACCGTCCTTGAAGCGTTTGTGACGCACCGAGCCCGGACCCTGGCCAGTCACCTCGGTGCTTTCCAGGCCCGGCACGAAGGCCTGAAAGCCGCCAAAGTCGCCCGCCACGGCCCACACACGTTCGGCGGCGGCCGCAATCGGCACGCTGGACACCACGCGGCAGGCGCTGGCGTTGTGGATGCGGGTATCGGGTTGCAGCGTATTGAATACAGTCATGTCGTTCTCCGGTGTTTCAGGGGTTAGATAAAGTCGATTTCTTTCAGGTAGGCGCAGCCCTTGCTCAGCAGCGCCGGGGTTTTGCAGGGGTAGTGCGCGCCCATCTGGTGAATGCCCGCCAAGGCATTGCGGTACTCGATCATCGAGATGTCGCCGATGTCTTCCTGGAAGCCATCCAGATAAAAACCCAGCACACCGAACAGCGCGTTCTGGCTGTCGACCCGGTCAAGCTGCGTCTGCCACTGCGCGACGCTGACCAGCTCGAACTCGCGGCCCGCGTCGCGGAAGGCCTGCACATAGCGGTCCCAGCTCAATGGCTCGGGGTTATGCAGGTTGAACACCGCGCGGCCGGCCTGATAGCGGCTGGCATGAAAGCCGATGAAGCGCGCCAGGAAATCCACCGGCATCAAGTCGAAGTTGATCGCGAAATCCGGCACCTGGCCCAGTTGCAGCGAGCCCTTGAGCATCAGCATCAAGCGGTTCTTCTGCGGCTGGCAGACCCCGGTGACGCTGTTGAAGGCGATGTTGCCGGGACGGTAGACATTCACCTGCACACCCAGCGTGCGCGCCTGCTCCAGCACGCGCTCGGCGACCCATTTCGACAGGTTGTAGCCGTTCTTGATGTAGATCGGCGGGGTGGCCGCCGCCGGTTGCTCCAGCACGCTGCCATCGGCATCGATGGCACTGGACGCCGACAGCGTCGAGACGAAATTGAACACCTTCTTGCTGCGCCCTTCGCACAGCTTCAGGCATTCGAAAATCGGCGCTACGTTATCGCGGGCCAGCGCCTCATAGTCCTGCACGTGGTTGACGTTGGCGGCGTTATGCACCAGTGCGCCGAACTCGCGGTCCAGCCGCGCGTACACCGCCTCGCTCAGGCCCAGCTGTGGCTGGGTGACATCGCCCGCATGAATGCTGACCCGGCTCAGGTCCAGATGGCCCAGGCGGTTTTCCTGCCATGACTGGATAAACCGCTCGCGCGCCGTCACCCCATCGCCCTCGCGCACCAGACAAGCCACCTCGGTTGCGCCCCATTCCAGCAGCGCCTGCACGATGTGTACGCCGAGAAACCCATTGGCGCCGGTGACGATCACTTTATGCACATCGCCCATGGCGCTGATCGGCAGCACCGGCAAGTGCAACGCGGCGCTGGCATCGCGCAACGCTTGCGGGCTGACCGTCCAGCCTGAACCCTCATCGCTGCTCAGCAACCGCGCCAGGGTCTGGATACTCGGTGCCTCGATAAAGCGGTTGATGGGAATACTGCGCCCGAACCGCTCGCGCACCCCGAGCAACAGGCGCGACAGCAGAATCGAATGCCCGCCCAGATTGAAGAAGCTCTCGTCAGTGGAGATATCCCCAGGCGGCAGCTCCAGCAACTCGGCCCACAGCGCCAGCAGGTGTTGCTCCTGCTCGTTGTCGGGCTGCCTGCGGTTGGCGGGCCCGGCCACATTCAGCGGGATCTGCAACAGCGCCTGACGATCGACCTTGCCATTACTGGCAAACGGCAGGTGCGCCAGCACGCTGTACAGCGCCGGCTGCATATAGTCCGGCAGCAGGCGCTGCACATGGATCTTGAGGGTTTGCAGCGTCGTGGTCAGTTGCGCATCGTGGGGCTGGGCGACAAAGGCCAGAATCCGTCGCTGTGCGTCGACCACCACCGCCACCTGGCGAAACAATTGCGTGCCGCGCAGGCAGTGCTCGATCTCTTCGGGCTCGACCCGAAAGCCACGAATCTTCACCTGATTGTCACGCCGCCCGCCCAGCTCGATACCTTCCTCGGTCCACTTGCCCAGATCACCGGTGCGATAGGCGCGCAGCCGCTGGCCACCGGGCAACTGCAACTCGACATAGCGCTCGGCACTCAGTTGCGGATTGTTCACATAGCCCAGACCCACGCCGGGCCCTGCGATGTACAGCTCGCCCTGTACATGTTCAGCCACCGGCTGCAGGTGCTCGTCGAGAATCCACACTTGGCTGTTGGCGATCGGCCGGCCGAGATTACGGTTGCTGCTGCCCGCCTCGAACTGCCGGGCGGTGACCAGCACCGTGGTTTCGGTCGGCCCGTAGAGGTTATGAAACCGGCACTGGCCGGCCAGCCGCTCGATCACATACGGCTCGCAGACATCGCCGCCGGTCACCAGATGTGCCAGCCCCAGCGGCGCGTCCAGCGGCAACAGGCTCAGCAGCGCCGGCGGCAGAAAGGCATGGCTGATGCCCTGGCGCAGCAGGTCGAGTAATTGCAGCGGGTCGCGGCGCTGATCTTCATCGGCGACCACCAACTCGGCACCGCTGAGCCAGGTGGGGAAGATGTCGATCACCGATGAGTCAAAGCTCAAGGTCGAGAACTGCAACACCCGGCTCTGTGCGGACAACGCCACATAGTCGGCATACCAGGCAGTGAAATGGCTGAGGTTGTGCTGGCTGAGCAACACGCCCTTGGGCTGGCCGGTGGTGCCCGAGGTGTACAACGCCATGCACGGGCTGTCGCTGTCAGGCAGCACCCGTAGCAGCGACTGCTCGCTGGCCGTCACCGCGATGGCAGCGATATCCAGCGCCGCGAAGCCTGCGCCCGCCAAGGGATGGCCGCCATCGTGCAGCAGTAATACGGCGCCCGAGTTTTCCAGAATGTACTGCTGGCGTTGCAGCGGCAGGTTGGGGTCCAGCGGCAGATAAATCGCGCCGCTGCCCAGAATCGCCAACACACCGGCAAACAGCGCTGCCGACTTGGGCAGGCAGATCCCGACTACAGGCGCCGCCGTGTCCTGGCGCAGCGTGGCCAGCCGTGCCATCAGCCGTTGCTGGATAGCAACGGCCTGCGTCTGCAGTTGCCCATAGCTGCGCGTGTCCTTGCCCAGCGTCAGGGCCGGGCGCTCGGCAAAGGCTGCAAAGCTTTGCCCCAGACGCACGCTCAAGGGTGTCGCGGCCTGCTCCAGTAATGCTGCATCAGCGGTGTGATTGAGGCGATGCTGAAACAGCAGGCGATCCAGTGCCTGCAAGCCCTCCGGCCATTCACTTTGCGCCGCTGGCGCGTTGCCCAGGCTGGCGAAGCAGTCTGCATCGCGCGACAAGCGACTGACCTGCAAGGCCAGCAGATCCACCAGCGTTGCCACCGCAGCGTCGCGCAATTGCCGACCGTTGCCCGACGCTTGCTCCGGCTGCCACTGGCGTACGATCAGGCGCCGGTCATGCCAGACCAGCAATTCCAGGCGCGGCAGGTACGGCGCCACGCCGGTATTCAAGCCGACCCGCAGGCTCAGGCAATGGCTTGCCGCAAACGCTGCAAGCCGCTGGTCATCCAGCGCCAGGCTACCGTCGTCGATCAGCAGTTCAGGACGCTCAACCGGGCAGTCGCGCAAGGCCAGCGCATCGCTCAGGTGGTGCAACGAATGACCATGCTCCAGCAGCTCGCGGTGCAGTTCGGCAAGCACCTGGCTATGGCCGATCAGAATGATCTGCAGGCGTCTCATGCGAGCACCTCGCGGGCCGGCAAATAGTCGACCAGTGCCTGGCGCACGCACGGCGCCTCCAGCATCGTGCTGTTCCTGAAGAAGCGCACAATGTTGCCCACCAGCGGGTGATGGCTGTTGATCGGGAAACTCAACGCCAGGGTTTCAGCCTTCAGCGCCTGCCTGACGGTTTCGCTCACCGGCAAATGATCGATGAGGATAAAGTCGAAGCCGTTCTGAATTTCGTTGGTCAGGTACTGATTGATGAACACCGGCAGGATCTGCGCAATGGCCTCGCGATCCGGTTGCGGCGCGGTTTGCCAGTAGATGCGCACCAGCCGCGTCCAGAAGCCCGAGTGGCGGCCTTCGTCGAGCAGGTGGTCGGCCATCAGGCCCTTGACCGACTGCTTGACCGAATCGTCGCGGGCAAAGGCCGCCACATCGTTGGTCACGGTGTTTTCCGCAATCGACACGCAAATCAGTTCGACAGCGCTGCGCAAGTGTTCAGGCGCCAGCGCCAGCGCCGCCGGAATGGCCCGGCTCAGCTCGATCTCGGCGGGCAGCGCGATGGGTTCGATGCCGGTCAGGGCGATGGTCTGCTGCATGAAGTCCATCGCTACCAGGGCGTGATAATCCTCATCGACCACCACGCTCATGGCATCGAAGCGGCAGGCGAACGGGAAGCGGATCGCGAAGCGGTCCTTGGCGATGCTGCGCGCCGTCTTGTCGACGATCTCGGTCTCGAAGATCACCACATCGTTGATGAACTTGTAGAGGCTCTGGATCAGTGCGTAATCGCGCAACTGCGGGCATTCGCGGGTGAAGGTGTCGCTGAGCACCAGCGGCTGGCGGCTCAAGGGGTAGATCAGGCGTTCATCGTCCTCGACGATCCGCCGCGGGCGCGTGCGAATCGTCGCGCGGGCTTCCCAGGCATCGACAAACGACACGTAGTCTTCAGCTTTCATAGGGGCGTCCTTTCATACACAAGGGCTGGGCAGCGCGTCATGCGCTGGCCTGCATCAACGGGGCGTGCAGGCGCGCACGCAAGGTGTCCCACAGCGCAATGCGGCTCTCGACGGCGGCGATCGCCGCCTGGTAAACCTCACGTTCGCGCTGCTCGTCGCCGGCCACCAGGCGCGCCAGCAAATGCTCGGCCGCAGGGCCGTGATCTTCGGAGTCGACCTCGATATGCCGCTGCAGGTAATAGCGAAAGGTTGGTGCCTGCACCGTGCTGATCTCCCATTCATCAAGAAGGGTCTGGAACATCGCCGGAATCACACTTTCGCGGCCGTGCAGAAACGAAGCCGCCACGCTGTGCGCCGGTGCATGCAGCGCCGTGGCCAAGGTCTGGGTGACGAACAGTGAAGCGGCCGGGTCGGCATTGACCCGCTGCAATGCGGTGGCGTAATGCACGCCCTGGCGCTGCAACTCGATGAAGCGCTCGACCCGTGCGGTGCTGGCGCCGATCTCGCGCATCGCATCCAGATACAGCTCGAAGTGGCTGTAGTGACCATGCCCCGGCCGGTCGTCCGACTCTTCGCCGAGCACAATGTCATTGATCAGCCGGGCCGCTGCAGGATCGCGCGGCGGTAGCCAGGGCAATTGCGTGCAGGTCAGTTCCTGTTGCAGGCGTTTGGTCAGAGACATGAAGTCCCACACCGCAAAGACATGCGTCTCCATGAAACGCCGCAACACCGGCAGCGAATCGATTTCGGAAAAGACCGGGTGTTGGCTGAGTTCCTGTTTCTTACGTTCAAGTAGCGTTTTCTGACAAGTCATGGCGGTATCCCGGTAGTTGTAAAAGCGCCGGAAAGTTGCAACTCTGTATGCCTGTTTCGCACCGTTGACAACATTCCTTGTTTGTCGCAAACACCGTAACAACATGAATAAAAGGCGAGCGAAAGCCAACGTCTTTACACGTCGTTATTCAAGGCTTCTGCTTGTTTCATGGACTACATGACGCCTGTTGCCTGGCGTGTGCTGTCTGCTGTTCAGCCCGGTAATAGAGTGCTCGAAGTTTGTCGAAGCAGCTCTGCAACAGACTGCGAACAAAAGTTAAAACACTTGGAATGTGTCTCGCAATGTTTTTTTATATTATTTTAGTTGTTGTTTTTTCAGGTATGAGGGTGGCCGTATAAAACATTTATTTATGTTTTATAAGTGCGTAAGTGACCCTTTCAGCCAATAAAGGCCAAAATTTAATTAAATGAACGAATGCCTCGCTCAGCGTCACTTTCAAACTCGGGTTATCAAGGTTGTGATGGTCGTATGGGCAATAGCTGGATAACGCTTGCTATGGGGCTGCCCTGGGCAAGAACTCCTTTTCCTGTGTCGTTCAGATCGATGAACGCTGTCGTACGCCACGTCAGCATTTCAGGCGTGCCCCAACCGGTGTCATGCGCATGGCACAGATTGGGGTCACCGCGAGTTTGCCTCATTCATGGGGCAGGCCAAGCGGGTGGCGGGAGAAAACAAAAAGAAAGGCATGCGGCCAGCCCGGGCGATGTACCGGGCTGGCGAATGAGTCAACTCATGCGAGGCGAGGCTTTAACTCAGGCGAGGCTTTTCTTGCGCTGGCGCGGCGGCCGGGTTTCGGCAGCCTTGCTGGCCAGATAACGGGTAATGGCCTGAACGGCGCGATTGAGGTGGTGATGCAGGGCCGCAACGGTCTGCTCGACATCCCTGGCTTGCGCCAGGCGCAGCAGTTCCCAGTGGTCATCCTGGGCCAGCTTGCCCAGGCCCATGTCCGACAGATTGAAGCGCAAGAAGCGCTCTTCTTCGTTAAGGCCAGCCTCGACCAGGCGCATCAGGCGCTTGTTTGAGGTCTTGGCATACAGCGTCATGTGAAACATGCGGTTGAGGGTGCCGATGCGGCTGTAATCGGTCTCGATCTCCAGCGCTTCTATATAGCCACGCGCCTGTGCGTAGTCCTCCTCGTCGAGGAAGGGAATCGACAGGCGCAGCGCCTCGGACTCGAACAGGATACGCAAGGCGTAGGCTTCGACCGCATCCTCGGTAATCAGCGGCGCCACCACCGCGCCCTTGTGCAGCTCGACCCGCACCAACCCCTGCGCTTCAAGCTGGCGCAAGGCCTCGCGCACCGGCATGCGGCTGACGCCAAACTGCGTGGCCAGTTCCTGTTGCCTCAAGGCCGTGCCGCTGGGCAGGCGTCCATCGATGATGGCGCTGCGCAGCTTTTCCTCGATCACTGTCCTGGCAAGGTGTGCAGGAGGCTGCTCGTTGCCGAGCACCTCGTACAAAAAGGCTTCTCTATCGATCTTGCGCATCGCCATAAATCTTCATCAACCTGGCCGAATAGGATCCAATCAACAAGCGGTCTGCCAACAGACTAGCCAAAACTCATGCGATTGGTGAAAAAATACTGCATGGCCCGCATCAGGGCACCCATCAGCACCCCGCGCCGCCGTGGGGCGCGCGAAGCGAGACGCATTTTTCGTATTCGAGGGGCGTTCATCAACCCATTAGCGGCCTATTTTAATGTCGTTCGTCGGTCCGCCTGATATGAGCATTTACCTACACGACAGAAAAATCAGGCACATCGTGCGGGCCAGGCCCGCACGACAGGCCGATTCAGCGCAGCAAACGACCTGAAACGAAGTGCTGCACATCATTGAAGCCCGGCGTCGAGGCGTGGCCAGGAGTGACCAGCGAATCGATGAAGGCCTCGTCTTCGGCGGTGATCCGTACCTCAAGAGCCTTGAGATAGCCGTCCCACTGCTGTTCGGTACGCGGTCCGACAATGGCTGAGGTCACGGCCTTATTGTTCAGCACCCAGGCAATGGCAAACTCGACGATGCCGACACCCTTGTCGCGGGTGTATTCCTGAATGCGCTGGGCAATGCGCAGCGACTCCACGCGCCATTCGGTTTCCAGCAGGCGCTTGTCCTGCCGTCCGGCACGGCTGTCGCCGGCGGGCGCGATGTCCGGGTTGTATTTGCCGCTCAGCACGCCGCGTGCCAGCGGGCTGTAGGGCACCACGCCCAGACCATGAAACGCCGCGGCCGGGATCTGTTCAAGCTCGGCCTGACGGTTGACGATGTTATACAGCGGCTGGCTGATGACCGGTTTGTCGACCCCGAGGCGCTGGGCGACATTGACGATTTCTGCGATGCGCCAGCCACGGAAGTTCGACACGCCCCAATAACGGATCTTGCCCTGGCGAATCAGGTCGCCGATGGCCGACACCGTCACCTCCAGCGGCGTGTCGTGGTCTTCCTTGTGCAGGTAATAGAGGTCGACATAATCGGTGTCCAGCCGGCGCAGGCTGTTATCGATGGCATTGAAGATGTGCTTGCGGCTCAGGCCGGCACGGTTGGGAATGCCATCGCCGGGGCCCACGGCCACTTTGGTCGCCAGCACCCATTCACTGCGCCGTGCGGCAATCGCTTCACCGACAATCTCTTCGGAACGACCGCTGTTATACACATCGGCCGTATCAATGAAGTTCACTCCCTGATCCCACGCCTTGTCGATGATGCGCAGCGACTCCTCGGTGCCGGTCTGTTCGCCGAACATCATCGAGCCCAGCGTCAGGGTCGAAACCTTCAGGCCCGATTGGCCCAGTGTGCGATACGTCATGTTCAATACCTCCATGTCATTGAATGGGCACCTCTAAAAACTACCTGCGTTGTCATCGCTGCGTTAAAAACAGGCTCGGAATGCTCACTTACTCCAGTAAGCTCCGCTTCCTCGCCTGTTTTTGCCTTGCGCTGACTGCCTCGCCTACGTTTTTAGAGGCGCCCATGGGATTGCAGATGGGCGACGTTCAGGCCGGCAGGGCGGGCAAGCCCCACTGCGCCAGCGGTGATTCGCTTAACGCGCCCAGCACCAGGTCGGCGTGCCGGTAACGCTCGATCGGCATGTTCGCATCCGGGATGGCCACGGCATACATGCCGGCGGCCTTGGCGGCGGTGACGCCAAACGGCGAGTCTTCGAACACCAGGCAATCGGCAGGATCGACGCCCAGGCGCTCGGCCGCGATCAGGAAAATAT
Source organism: Pseudomonas sp. HP_08 (assembly GCF_055284095.1). Classification (NCBI taxonomy): domain Bacteria; kingdom Pseudomonadati; phylum Pseudomonadota; class Gammaproteobacteria; order Pseudomonadales; family Pseudomonadaceae; genus Pseudomonas; species Pseudomonas sp. HP_08. Next base: position 12,391 of record NZ_JBTOQC010000005.1, read on the forward strand.
CCGGCGCAGGCTTGGCGGCCGTCACTTGCGGGTCGTCGGCGGTGACCACGGTGTCGAACAGCTCGAACCAGGCCTTGTGGCGGGTGATCTTGGCGTGGAAATAGCGCACCGAAGAACTGGTGCCCACGGCGATGGGAATATTGTGCGCGGCCAGATGGCGCACCAGCGCTTCGGCACCGGGCATCGCCTGGGCGAGCGGGAAGCGCTCGTCGAGCAAGGGCTGGCGGACCTCGAGGAACTCATCCACCGACAGCGGCAAGTCCAGGGTCTCGATGATGTAGCCGGAAAAGTCCCGGGCGCCACGCCCGATGGTGTTCTGCTTGATGCTCCAGTCGAAGTGCTTGCCGTAACGCTGGGCAATCAGTTCGGTAACCTCGGTGTAGATCCCCTCGGTGTCCAGCAACAGACCATCCATATCGAAAATCACGGCCTTGATCGGCCGGCGGTCATCCTGCTGTGCACTCATGTGATCGGCCTCTGTGTCAGTCCGTGCCCAGCCTAACGTGTCCATCAAGACCCTGGCTACCCATCGGTAATGATCCAGTGAGTAATCATCTGTGTTGCAACGAAACGAACGGAAATGTGTCGAACCGCGCATTCAGGCCACGTCGCTGGGCCGTTTTGCGCCAGCAATGTTAATCTCCTGCGACTTTTCGCCCGGTCTTCATTGACCGGTCGTGGTCCCCGGCCAGGTGCAGGGAAGGCTATTTCAACCATCAGAACGGACATCTTCAGGTCGGACATGAATAAATCAGCAGGTATCGTTGCAGGCGTCATCATCGTAGTCGGCGCACTGGCCACCGGGGGCGCCTGGTACACCGGCCAGCAACTGCCCGGCGTGCTCAACGACACGCTTGCCAAGGGCAATCAGGAGCTGACCCAGGCATTCGCGGGTAGCGGCTACCAGGCCAACGTGGAACTGGAGTCGCTGGAAAGCGGCCTGTTCAGCAGCACCGCGCGCTATCGTTCGACCTTCCAGGCCAAGGACGAGAACGGCCAGGTACAAACGCTGGAACTGCACTTTGTCGACCATATCGAGCACGGCCCGCTGCCGCTGTCGCGCCTGACCTCGCTCAAACTGCTGCCGGTCATGGCCGTCAGCAATGGCGAGCTGGTAAAAACCAAAGACACCGAAAAATGGTTCGCCCTCAGCCAGGGCGTGGTGCCCTTCAAGAGCCAGGCCAGCATCGGCTATGACCGCGCTATCAACGGCACACTGACCGTTGCGCCGATGCAGATGAAAGAGGCCGACGGCGAGTTCAGCTTTTCGGGCCTGACCCTGCACAACGACATGTCGGGCGACGCCGAGAAAATCAAGGTCACCGGCAACATGGACAACCTGCAGCTCAACGTCCAGGCCGCCGAAGGCCCGGTCAGCATGCAACTCAAGGGCATGACCTTCGACACCGGTGGCACCAAGGGCAAGGCCGGTTTCTACCTGGGCCACAGCAACCTCAAATTCGAGCAGGTGAGCTTCCAGGCCGTGGGCCGCCCGGCGGTGCAGATCGATCAGTTCGTCAACACCAACCTGATGCAGGAAGAGGGCGACAAGCTTTCGGCGCAGATCAACTACGACATCGGCAAGATCGCCTACAGCGGCAAGGACATTGGGGCCGCGCACCTGGGCCTGCGTTTCGGCAATTTCGACATTGCCGCCACCAAGTCGCTGTATCAACTGTTCCAGCAGACCGTGGTGCCGCAACAGCAGGCCGCTGCCGCTGCCCAGCGTCCGCTGGAGAAGATCGAACTGAGCGCCGCCGACCAGGCCTTGCTGAACGCCGAGCTGGGCAAGCTGCTGGCCGGCAAGCCGCACATCGAACTGGAAAAACTCTCGCTGCGCACCGCCAATGGCGAAAGCCATGCACGCCTGAGCATCGACCTGACCGACCCGGGCTCGTTCGAGCAGGCGCCGGATGAACTGGTCAACAACAGCGTCGGTGCGGTCGACGCCCGCATCGTGCTGTCCAAGGCAATGATTCAGGACCTGGTGGGCCTGCAGGCCAACCTGCAAGGCATCACCGATGCCAAGGACATCACCGTGCAGGCCACCACCACCAGCGAAATGATCGGTTCCATGGCGTCTGCCCTGCAACTGGCCAAGGTCGAAGGCGACAACATCGTGACCACCCTGCAATACGGCAACGACAGCGTCGACTTCAACGGCCGCAAGATGAGCGTCGAAGAGTTCGCCGCCTTCGTCATGGCCAACACTGGCGCACTGGGCGCGCAGTAACGACGTTATTGGGGGCGTTGCGCGCCCCCTTCGCGCAACAACCCGCGAATCACCTCGATGCTCTGGTAATACACCGGCCAGTAATGATCGTTGTGGCAATACGGCCTGACCGCCAGGGTCACGCTGTCGGCGCCCAGGCTGGCCAGGTGCACATCCACCGGCGGTGTACTCAGCACATGCGGGATGGCCTTCAGTTGTTCGGTCAACCGGGCGATCACCGTCTGTTCGTCCACGCTCGCCGGCAGCGTGGCGCTGAGTTCCACACGGCGATAATCGTTGACCGAGTAATTGATGATGTTGCTCGAAAAGACCTTGTTGTTGGCCATCAGCACCCGCACGTTTTCAGCCGTGTCGAGTGATGTGGCGAACAGGCCGATCTCCTCCACCCGCCCACTGATCGTGTCCACCGCAATGAAGTCGCCGACCTTGAACGGGCGCAGCACGATGATGAACCCGCCCGCTGCCAGATTGGCCAGCAACCCTGACCAGGCCATGCCGATCGCCAGGCCCACTGCCGCCAGCAGCGCCGCAAAGCTGGTGGTCTCGATGCCGCAGTAACTGAGAATGGCCACCACCAGAATGATATTCAGGGTCACGGTGACAAACGACCTCAGGTAACGCAGCACCGTCGGGTCAAACCCTTCCCGGGTCAGCGAGCGTTGCAGCATCCTGACCAGCATGCCGATCGACCAGCGCCCGACAATCCACAGCAGCGCCGCCACTAGCAGCTTGAGGCCGACAGTGGCGCCGTATTGCAGCACCAGATTAAGCAGCGAATTGACCTTGTCGGTTCCGACATTGATGACATTCAACGCATCCATCAGGTAGCACCTCCGCAGGTAAGGCCACGCAGGCGCTCAACCCATGCTCATGCCACGCCTGTGCGACAGAACCCTCCATTGTGCAAAGGCGCAGGCCCTCGTCTACTGACAGTTTTGACAGGAGGCGAAGTGCCTTGCCCCTGTGCGCCACTCAAGCGCCTCAACAGTTGTCCCATCCATACCTCGCCATCGTCGCGGCTGGTATCGATCACGAACTCAGGGTTCAGCGGTGCCTCATAAGGGCTGTCGATGCCGGTGAAGTTGTGGATCCGGCCCTCCTGCACGGCGCGGTACAGACCCTTGGCATCGCGGCGTGCGCACTCGGCCAATGGCGTGCTGACATGCACTTCGATGAACGCACCGGTTGCCAGTTGCTGCCTGACCCGGTCCCGATCGGCCCGGAACGGCGAAATCGCCGAGACAATGACGATCAGCCCGGCGTCGACCATCAGCCGCGCCGCCTCGCCAATGCGTCGCACATTTTCATGACGGTCGGCGTCAGACATACCCAGGTCCTGGCACAACCCCTTGCGAACATGGTCGCCATCGAGCAGGTAACTGTGCAGGCCATGGGCGTGCAGGGTCTGGTCCAGGCGATTGCCGAGGGTCGATTTGCCGGCGCCCGACAAGCCGGTCAGCCAGACGCAGCAGGCCTGCTGTTGTTTCAGCGCCTGACGCATGGCGCGGTCGACCATCAGGGTCGGGGCGATCAAAAGCGGGCGGGGTTCATTCATACGAAAATAACTCGTAGTCGCGGGCATACACCTCACGCACCTTGCGCCGCGAGGCGGCAGAACAGGCCGTGCGCACGCTCGGCCCGGGCTCGGCCGAACGATTGATATGTTGCAGCTCGGCCTTCAAATGCAGGTGTGTGCACAGCGCCCGAAAGTCCGCCTCGAGGTTTTCATGACGGCCGATAAAGTCCACGTCGATACTGCCCATGGCGTTCTGCAGAAAATAATACTGCGGCGCAAAATGGATCTGCCGGGTGATATTTTCCGCGCACAGCCAATGGTCGACAAAGGCATCGAAACTGGCATATTTGCTGACCAGGTCAAAGGCCGCCTGATCCCGGCCCGGCCGCGACTTGAGCAAGTAGTTGTACGCCGACAAGGCCCTTTGTAACGGGTCGCGTACAAAACCGAACTTGAAGTAATGCCGGTAGCGTTCCTGAAACTGTTTTTCATACCAGTACAACGGCAAGTGCCCGGCAGGGTTATTGCCAAACAACGCCTTGGCGACACTGCTGCCGGCGCACTTGGGCACATGGATAAACAAGCACTCAAGGTTGTCGAACACTTCCGGAAAGCGGGACGTGCCGGACAATGTCTTGTTGACGACTTGCCGGTCAATGACCGGAAGACGATCGAGCAGCAGCTCGCGCTGACGCTTTGGAATAAGTTTCCATAGAAAGCGATTCATGTAACCAGACCTGTAGGTTGTCCATAAGCAGGAGCACGCAATCGTACAGGCCCTTTAAAAACCAAGTGTCAATTTTTCATTTAATTTACGTTAAGGTTTACTGAGTAGTTAAATGTTTATCCTCGGTAATAAAGTGGATACGTTCACTGCATTTCAATCGGCCTGGTCCGCGATAAACCCCAGCAGAGCCTGCTTCTCCTCGGCGTTCAAATGGTTGGCATGCTCGGCGCACGCCCGTGCATCTTCAAACTCTTTGTTCAAGGCATGCACAATCGCAATGTATTGCGGAATACCGTACTTATAGTCCCAGCTCAGGCCTTGGCCGAAGTTCTTGCGAATCATTGGGACTTTGGCGAGGCGCTCGTTGGACAAGGCATGAAGGTCGGTCAGCGTGCCGGCAAAGTTATCGAAGATTTTCAAATCCTTGATAAGCGTACCGAGTGACGTGTCATCGTCTTTATGAATGTCGAAATAATAATTGGTGTCCCGCGTGCTGTTGGCCGGCGTGAAGATTCTGAGGGTGCCCCACAGCGTTGCCGGGTTGACGTCAGGGGGTGAAAACAGACTCGCGCCGATTTCATTGACCCGTGGTATATCGATGAACACCCGCACGTCGACGGCGACGATGTTCTTCGGGTAACCGGCCGTTGACACGGTATAGGCAATTCGTATCTCGCACGGCCCCACCGCCTTCGCAAAAGAGGCGCGACTTTTATCGTAGCCATACCCCAGCGCTTGCAACGCCGTATTAATCTGGCCCTGAAGGGTCTTCTTGAATTCAGCCTTGGTTGTCATGTGTTTACACCTTCCTAAAATAGGCCGCCCGGCACTCTGTAATGCTGCATGCTGAAGTCGCTGGTAATTTTGTTCGATGACAGGCCCAGTTCTTTCATCATCGCATTCGCTTTAGGCCCACTAAGCTCGGCCCCTTGCGACAGTGTGGAGTGCTTCGCCGAGAACACGCCCGACGCTTTCTGATTTTTGGTCAGCCGTGCAAACGGCCCGGCCTTGGTTTCCAGCACCATGAATTTTTGCGTGGCTGGATTGTAGCCAACCAGATCCGCACGAATACGCGAGCCTTTAGGCCCGACACGCATGGTGATTTCTTCGCCCACTATCCTGTAGCCCTTGGACTCCAGGTAGTTTCGGCCCCGATGTTTGCCCCATTCGCCTTTCGTCGAACTCTTGAGTTTACGAAAGCCCTTCGGACACCAGCCCCACGGGTCTGCCCAGCCAAACGGGTTCGGTGCGTACTGGTACAGATTCAGGCCACCGGCCAGGCCAATCGGGTCCGGTGTGGTGAAGCGGCCGATGTCCGGGTCGTAAAACCGGAAGGTGTTGTAGTGCAGCCCGGTCTCGCGGTCCAGGTACTGGCCCTGAAACCTGAGGTTCTGCTCCTCGACATACCAGGCCTCGCGGGTTTCGCTCAGCGTGTTGCCCCACACCTGGTACTGCGCCTGCCACACGGTTTTGCCGGCGCTGTCGGTCAGTTGTGCGGGCAGGCCATTAGGGTCGTTGTGGTAGTAGCGAATGTGCTGTTGATCACCGACGCCATCCACACGCGCCAGCGGTTCATGGCTGTCCTCAACGTAGACATACAGGCTGCTCAGGCTGTTTTTCTGCTCCTGCAACAGGCGCATGCCGTCCCAGATAAACCGGGTCTCGCCGAGCAGGTGGCCGTGGCGGTCGTGTTCGGTCTTGGCAATGCGCCGGCCCAGCGGGTCGTACTGCATGCGCACCACGCTGCCGTTGTCGTTCTGCACTTCGACCAGTTGATGTTCGGCGTCATAGGCAAAGCGTTGCAGGCCATGGCGAGCGCTGCGCTTTTCCACGGTGCGGCCGAAAGCGTCGTAGCGGTAGCGTTTGTCCTGCCAGGTCAGCAACCGGTTGTGCCGCACAAAGCCTGCGCCCGAGAGCGGCCGGTCGAGCAGGTTGGCGGCCGCGTCCCAGGCAAAGGTTTCGCTCTGGCGGCCTGGGCTTTGCTGGCTGGCAGCAATGCGTCCGCTGGCGTCGTAATGCAGGTGCTGGCGCTGATCCTGTTGTGTCTGGCGATCGCGTTGCAGGCGGCCGATCAGGTTATCGGCCGGGTCGAAGTCGTACTGGCTTTCGCGCTGCGCGGGCAGTTGCGCAGCCCCTCGAACAGCCCCTTGGGTCGGGCGCCGCAAGCGTGCCCGCAACCGGCCGCTGCGGTCGTACTGGCTGGCAGTGCTGATCTGCCCTTGGGTCCTGAGTACTTCGCGGTGCAGGCGGTCGCGTTCGAAGTCACTGATCAAGCGGCCATCGAGATTGATCTGGTGCAAATGCCCGCTGCCGTAATACAGCTGGTTGAGCCAGCGGCCGTCCGGTGTTTGTGTGCGGATCAGATTGCCCAGTTCATCGTACTCATGGCGCAGGCTGCCGGCCGCGCTGCGTTCTTCCAGCAATTGACCGAGGGCGTCGTAGCGGAACTCAAGACCCTGTTGCTGCCCGCCGTGACCGGTAAACACAATGCTCGCCGGCAAATCCTGCGCGGTGTAGCGGTAGGCCGTCAGGCCGTCAGCCGTGGTTCTGGCAATCAGCCGCCCCAAGGCATCGCGCTCCATGCGCTGCACCAACGGTTGCGCACCGTCAGCCTGCGGCGCCGGGATATGCCTTTGTTCGATCAGCCGATCCGCCGCGTCATAGGCAAAACACTGCGCGCTGCGGTCCAGCGCCTGTTGCTCGATCAGCCGGTCGCCGGCGTCCCAGGCAAAGCGGTACGGCTCGCCATTTTCATTGCTCAGGGTCTGCAGGCGGCCATAGCGGTCGTAATCGAATTGCACCCGGTGGCCGAGCGGATCGAGGCGCTGTTGCACCTGGCCACGGCGGTTCCAGGCGTAGCGCGTGGCTTGCCCGGCCGGGTCGATGTAGCCGGTCAGCAGGCCGCTGCGCTCGCGCTGAAAGTGTTCCACGCGTCCATCCGCCTGCTCGATGCGCAGCAGGCGTCCGAGCACATCGTGCTCATGCACGGTACGCTCGCCGAGTGCGTCGGTGACGCTGTGCAGATGGCCGTGGCGGTCATAGGCGTAATCGGTCGGGTAGCCGGAGCAGTCGGTGTAGCGCAGCAACTGGCCGACCTCGTTCCAGTGCAACTGCTGGCGCTTGCCGCTGGCGTCGATGATCTCGATCACCTGGCCCTGCGCGTCATGGCGGTAGCGGGTCTCATGGCCGAGCGGGTCGATTTCCCGGGTGCAATTACCGCGTTGATCGTAGCGGTACTGCCACAGCCCGCCGGCCTTGTCGGTCTCGCTCAGCGGCAGCGACCAGTGCTCCAGCCAGCGCGTCGACTCGGTCTGGCCGAGCGGGTCGCGGGTCTCGCTGAGGTTGCCGGCGTCGTCATAGCTGAACTGCCACTGGCCGCCCAGCGGGTCGGTTGCACCCAGCCACTGGTCTTCGTCATTCCACGTGAATTGCCAGGTCTGGCCGAGGTTATCGGTGTACGCGGTGATCTGCCGGCGTGCATTCCAGCGCCGCTCGCTGACCCGTTGCAGGCCATCGGTGATGCGCGTCAGGCCGGCGTCCAGGTCATAGTCGAAGCGGTATTCGTCGCCCTCATCGGTCCAGTGCCGCACCACCCGCCATTCGCGGTCGTCGATCAGCGCCCAGTCATAAAAACAGCGCAGCCCGGTCGGCAACCGGTGCTCGACCATGCGCCGCCCGCTGTCGTAGGCGAAGCGCCGTTGAACCTGATCCAAGGCATCGGACACCTCGCTCAACTGGCCCTGAGCGTCGTAGTCATAGCGGGCCAGCAGCGTGCGTGATTCATCGGCATGCAGGCGCTCGATACGCTCCAGACGCTGCGGCCATTGCGCTGAATACAGCAGCGCCAGCCGCACATTATCCAGGCCGTCGCGCAGGCCGCTCAGGCGGCCCTGTTCGTCGTAGTCCAGGTGAATGCGGTTATCGTTGCGGTCGCTCAGCAGGCTCAGGCGCAACATCGATGCATCGAGCGGCGAGGGCTCGAACAGCCGATACAGCCCGTCCTCGCTTTCGATCAGCAACGGGCCGCGTGCATGCCGGCGCACGCTCAAGCCTTCACCGACACTGAACACCGCGCCGCCCAACGGGATGCTGCCCATGTCGATGCGCCGGCCCTGTTCGTCGGTGTAGACCAGCCGTTCGCCGCCTTCGGGGTGCGGCTCGATGGCGACACACACCTCGAAAGCCACACTCCAGCCCAGGCCGAACAAGGTGTTCTGGCGCTCATCGCGGCTGCTGTAGAAACGCTGCCACTCGATGGGCAGGATGCCGGGCAAGACAAAGTCCAGCTCATCGGCGCCGCTCAGAACCTTGGCGCCGGTGGCGGCATGCACCGGGTTGGGCGAGCCGCTCATGGCCCGGCCCAGGGCGCCGGTCGCTTCGCCGACGACAAAGCCGTTGACCATGCCCAGCGCCATGCACGGCAAGTTGCTGAGGAACTTGCCCTTGCTGCCCTTGAGCATCATCAGCACGCTGACCGCCAGGCCGACGCCGGGCGTCTTGCCGCTGCGGATCTCGCGCACGGTCAGCTTCTCGCCGCCGATGCGCACGTTCGACGAAATGGGCCCTGCCGACACCACCACCGCTTCGCACGTACTGCGGTCACCGCTGCGCACCGCCGGCTGGCCGTTGATGGTGACCTTGGCCGAGCCTTCGGCCAGGTACTGCGGCGGCATCGGCGGGTGCTTGGTGCACAGCACCAGGTCCTCGGGCAGCGGTTGCGCGCCGGGGGCGGGCGTGGCCACGGTAGGCCGCCACATCTGCGAGAAAAAGTTGCTGGCCATGTCGAGATAGCTGGCCTCGGGCGCAGCGCCGTCCTGCTCGACCAGCTCTACGCCCGGTGGCACCCAGCCGGCCGCGCGGGCGGCCAGCCGGTTATTGGTTTTGGTGTTCAGCGAGCCGGTGCTGATGGTCGCCTGAATGGTCGGCGGAAACAGGCCATTGCCGATGCTCTCGCATAATCGCGACAGGCCCGTGTCGGCACCGGTCTTGGCCATCACCACACCGACCACCAGCCCGACCACGGCACCGAGCAGGCACGCGCCGAGGCCGCCGGTGGCGACGGTAATGCCGGTGGCGGCCACCACCGCCGCCGTGGCCAGTGCGCCAATCGCGACCGTGGCGGCCACCTCCAGCACCCCGCCGACGATGTCGGCCATCATCGAGGTGTGTTCGAGACCGTCGCCCAGCCGGGCGGCCCAGATTGCGTCAGACACGCGCGGTCATCAGGCCGAGGGCAGGGCGGCCAGGCACGCGCCGGCCAGGTCGACGACCTTGCCCAGCAGCGCTTCCTGTTCCAGCGAGAAATCGCCGTACTGGGCCAGCGCCATGCAGGTCGACAAGCGCTTGAGGCTTTCCTGATGTTCGGCGGCGCTGAGGTTGGCCTGGCGCAGTTCGGCGGCGCGTTCGGCAAAGAAGTCGGCCGAAGGCTTGCCGGCCTTGTTAAGTGCCTGGATAAGGTTATCCAGCGCGGTCAGCAGTTCGTTCAAAGGCATTACCAGGGGACTCCTGTGGTTTTGACGACCCATGATCGGGGCAAGTTGGTGATGACACCTTGATAGGCGCCACCGGGGTAGCCTGCGCCTTGTGCGGCGGCAGGCCCTTCGCTGACCCAAGTGCCCTTGGGCACATTGAATTCGGACACCTTGGTGATTTCCACTCCCCAGTCGCGATGGATCGCCAGGTCTTTGCGCAGTACATCTTCAGAGCTGTATTTCTGCTTGGTCAGCCACGACACCTTGCGCCCGGTGCGGTTATCCACGCCATGGTACTTGTAGAAGCGTTCGTTGCGGGTCAGCTGACGGTTCTTGTACACGCCGCCGGTGAAGCTGTCGGTGGTGCGCTTGTCATGGGTCGGGCCCGGCGGGCGCTTGCGGCTGCCGGTGCCGCATTTGCTCAGGCCCAGCGGGTCGGCCCACACCAGCGGGTTGGGCGCATAGGCATACAGGTTCAGGCCGCCCGCCAGGCCGATCGGGTCCGGTGTGGTGAAGCGGCCGATATCGGGATCATAGAAGCGCAGGGTGTTGTAGTGCAGGCCGGTTTCGCGGTCCAGGTACTGGCCCTGAAAACGCAGGTTCTGCTCTTCGACGTAATGGGCGACGCGGGTTTCGCGCACCGTGTTGCCCCACACCTGATACTGCGCCTGCCACACCGGCTGGCCGTCGCTGTCGGTGAGCTGCTCGGGCTGGCCATTGAGGTCGTTGTGGTAGTAGCGCACCTTCTGCTGGGCGCCGAGACCATCGACCCGCGCCAGCGGCTCAAAACTGCCCTGGTTGTAGAGGTACAGGCTGGTAACGCTGTTCTTGTGCTCCTGCAACAGGCGCATGCCGTCCCAGACGAAGCGGGTTTCGCCCAGCACCAGGCCGCTTGGGTGCAGCTCGGTCTTGGCGATGCGCCGGCCCAGCGGGTCGTAGCGCATACGCAGGCGCTGGCCGTTGGCATTGCGCACCTCGACCAGACGGCTTTCAGCGTCGTAGGTAAAACGCTGCACGCCATGGCGGGTGCTGCGCTTTTCGATCATCCGGCCGAAGCCGTCGTAGCGATAGCGCTTGTCCTGATACGTCAGCAGCTTGTTATGCCGCACCAGGCCGCCGCTTGGCGGGCTGTCGAGCAGGTTGGCGGCGGCGTCATAAGCGAAGGTTTCGCTCTGGCCAGTCAGGCTGTCCTGGCTGGCGATAATGCGTCCGGTGCTGTCGTAGCCCAGCAGCTGCCGGCCATCACCGGGCGGCTGGCGATCACGCCGGGTCTTGCCGACCAGGTTGTCGATCTGATCGAACTGATAGTCGGTTTCGCCCAGCCCCGGAAGTTGCGCGGGTTGTCGGGTCGGGCGGCGCAAACGGGTGCGCAGCCGGCCGCTGCGGTCGTACTGGCTGCGCGTGCTGATCTGCCCTTGCGTGCGCAGCACCTCGCGGTGCAGGCGGTCGCGCTCGAAGTCGCTGATCACCAGGCCATCGAGGTTGAGCTGGTGCAGGTGGCCGCTGCCGTAATACAGCCGGTTAAGCCAGCGCCCGTCAGGCAGGCAGGTTTGAATCAGGTTGCCCTGTTCGTCATGCCGATGCTGCAGGCGCCCGGCCGCGCTGCGTTCTTCCTGCAACTGGCCGAGTGCGTCATAGGCAAAGTCGAGCTGCTGCCGTTCGCCGTTGCGGTCGGTGAAGCTTGCCGCCGTCAGGTTATCCAGCGCGTCGTACTGGTAGTCGGTGCGTCCGTCGGCGGTGACTTTGGCCAGCAGGCGGCCGACGGCATCGTGTTGCAGTTCATGCACGAGGGGCGCCGGTGGCGTCTCGACCGGCACTGCCACACCCGTGGCCAACGGCGCCGGATGATGCTCGACGCGGGCCAGGTTATCGCCGGCGTCCCAGGCATAGCGGCGGCTGGCGCCGTCCAGGTCCTGCTGCTCGATCAGGCGGTCGGCGGCATCCCAGGCGAAGCGATAGCGCTCGCCGTTTTCGTTGCTCAGCGCCAGCAGCCGCGCATAACTGTCGTAGTCGAACTGCACCTGCCGGCCTTGCGCGTCGATGCGCTGGCGCACCTGGCCACGGCGGTCGTAGCGGTAGCGGGTGGTGTGCCCGGCCGCATCGGTGTGGCCGATCAACTGGCCGAGGCTGTCGCGTTGATAGTGCTCGATACGCCCGTCGGGCAACTCGCTGGACAGCAGCCGGCCTTGCGCATCGTGCTGATACAGCGAGCGTTCGCCCAGCGCGTCGGTGATGCAGCTCAGGTTGCCGCGCCGGTCGTAGGCGTAGTCGGTCGGGTAGCCGGAACAGTCGCTGCGCTGGGTCAACTGGCCGAAGCGGTTCCAGCGCAATTGCTGGCGCTTGCCGGCGGCATCGATGATCTCGACGGTCTGGCCGTGCGCGTCATAGCGGTAGCGGGTGGCATGGCCGAGCGGGTCGGTTTCACGGATGCAGTTGCCGCGCGGGTCATAGCGAAACTGCCAGGTATTGCCGGCCGCATCGGTCTCGCTCAGCGGCAGCGACCAGTGCTCCAGCCACACGGTGGTAGTGCGCCGGCCCAGCGGATCGAGGCTGGCGGTCAGGTTGCCGGCCTCGTCGTAATCGAAGCCGTACTGGCCGCCTTGCGGGTCTGTGGCGCCGATCAGCTGGCGCTCGTCGTCCCAGTCGAAACGCCAGGTCTGGCCGAGGTTGTCACTGTATTCGGTGACCTGATGCTGCGCGTTCCACAGGCGCTGGCTGCTGCGGCCCAGGCCGTCACGCACGGTGGTGCGCCCGGCGTCCAGGTCGTAATCGAAGGCGTATTCGTCGCCGTCGTCGGTCCAGTGCCGCACCACTCGCCATTCGCGGCCGTCGATGTGTGCCCACTCGTAGAAGCAGCGCAGCCCGGTCGGCAACTGATGCTCGACCATGCGCCGCCCGGCGTCATAGGCAAAGCGCCGGCGCACGAGGTTTTCGGCATCGCGCACTTCGCTCAGGTCGCCGCGCTCATCGAACGCATAGTGGTTCAGTACTTCGCGCTGCTGGTCGGGGTAAATCCGTTCGATGCGGCTGACCCGCTGCGGCCATTGCTCGCTGTAGATCAGCTCGACCTGCACCAGGCTGTCGTCGTCGCGCAGGCGCTGCAAACGGCCACGCGCGTCGTAGTCCAGATGAATGCGGTTTTCGTTGCGGTCGCCTTGCTGGGTCAGGCGCAGGTGCCGGGCATCGAGCGGGCTGGGTTCGAACAGGCGGTACAGGCCGTCGTCACTTTCGATCAGCAACTGGCCGTTGCTGTGGCGACGGACGCTCAGGCCTTCGCCGGCGCTGAACACCGCGCCGCCCAGGGGAATGTTGCCCATGTCGATGCGCCGGCCTTGCTCGTCGACATACAGCAGCGACTCGCCGCCGTCGGCATGCGCCTCGATACTTACGCTGACTTCATAGGCCACGCTCCAGCCGGCACCGAACAGCCCGTCGCAGCGTTCGTCGCGGCTGTTGTAGACGCGCTGCCAGTCGATGGGCAACAGCGCCGGCAGCACGAAATCCAGCTCCATCGCCTCGCCCAGCACCTTGGCGCCGGTGGGTGCATGCACCGGGTTGGGCGAGCCGACGATGGCGTGGGTCAGGGCATTGGTGGCCTGGCCGACGACAAAGGCATTGACCCCGCCCAGCAGCATGCACGGCAGGTTGCTGAGGAACTTGCCCTTGCTGCCCTTGAGCATCAGCAGCACGGTGACGGCCAGGCCGATGCCGGGCGTCTTGCCGCTGCGGATCTCGCGCACGGTCAGCGTGCCGCCGCCGATGCGCACGTTCGACGAAATGGGGCCTGCCGACACCACCACCGCTTCGCAGGTGCTGCGGTCGCCGCTGCGCACCGCCGGCTGGCTGTTGATGGTCACCTTGTCCGAGCCTTCGGCCAGGTACTGCGGCGGCATCGGCGGGTGCTTGCTGCACAGCACCAGGTCTTCGGGCAACGGCTGCGCGCCCGGTGCGGGCACGGCGACGGTGGGGCGCCAGACCTGCGAGAAAAAGCTCTTGGCCATGTCGAGGTAACTGGCCTCGTCCTCTTCTCCTTCCTGTTCGCTGACCTGCACACCGGGCGGCACCCAGCCGGCGGCGCGGGCGGCCAGCCGGTTATTGGTCTTGGTGTTCAGCGAGCCGGTGGTGATGGTCGCCTGAATCGTCGGCGGAAACAGGCCATTGCCGATGCCCTCGCATAATCGCGACAGGCCGGTGTCGGCGCCGGTCTTGGCCATCACCACACCGACCACCAGGCCGACCACGGCACCGAGCAGGCACGCGCCGAGGCCGCCGGTGGCGACGGTAATCCCGGTGGCGGCCACGACCGCCGCCGTGGCCAGTGCGCCAATCGCCACGCTGGCGGCGACCTCCAGCACCCCGCCAACGATGTCGGCCATCATCGAGGTGTGCTCAAGACCGTCGCCCAGCCGGGCGGCCCAGATTGCGTCAGACATTCAGGCGGCTCAGGCGCGGGTATCGAAATTCAGCGACTGCTTGATGCTCGCCCAATGCGCCGCTTCTGCAGCGCCCAGCGGCTGTGCCTTGACGTAACTGAGCGCCAGCATGCGCCGCGTACCCGGCAGCACCAGCGCCAGCTGGTACTGCCAGATTTTCTCGTTGCCCTTGCTGAACTGACTGCGCAGCTCGATGGCCTCGACCTCCTGATTCACGCCGACGTGCAGCGTCTGCAACGGCTCGTGGCGCAAGTCCTGAACCTGCTGGCCCAGCCGCTCCAGTTGCGTGTTGAAGTTGCTGTGCAGGGTTTCTGCATCGCCCAGCACACTGCGGCTGACAATCAGCGAAGTGCCCAGGTCGCCGAACTTGAGGATATTGATACTGGCGTCCTGCACCTGAGGATCGGGCAGGGTAAAACTGAACTCATTGAGGCGGTAAGTCATAAAACGATTCCGTATAAGTAGAACACACTGGAGACTTCCCCCCCGGTAGGAGCGCGCTCTGCCCGCGACCGAGTGCGCTAGCGCTCGCAAAATTTTGGACACGCTGAAAATTTACGACTGCTAACGCAGCCGGTCGCCGGCAAGCGGGCTCCTACAGGTCTGTGGTGCTGCGCGGATTACTGCTTGGGAAATATCTGCTGCACCGCCGCATCGATCTCGCCTTTCACGCCCTGGCCCTTGGGTTCGGTGCCCGAGCCGCTACCGTTGTTCAAATGCAGGATTTCGCCGGTGTTGATCTGCGCGGTGCCGCTGGCGTAGATATTGATATTCACCCCGGTCAGGTTGATCTGCCCGCTGGCGTTGAGTTCCAGCACGCTCTTGCCGCACACCAGGCGCAGGTTTTCGCCCACCTCGATCAGGTAGCTGCGGCTGATGGCATCGGTCTTGGTATTGCCCACCAGCAGCAGGTCGTCGTGGTTGACCGCGCGCACCCGGTCCATGCCGATGGTCACGGTTTCGGTGACGCCGATGACCTTGGTGCGGTTCTGCCCGACCGAATGGCTTTCGTCGTTCTCGACGACGATGTCCTGGTTACGCTCGGCATGGATGTACAGCTGCTCCTGACCCTTCTTGTCCTCCATGCGGATTTCATTGAAGTTGGCTGGCGTGCCGCCCTTGCTCGAACGGCTTTTCATGCCGCTTTGCGTTGCATTGGCCGGCAGGTCGTAAGGCACGGTCTGCTCGGCGTTATACACGCGACCGGTGATGATCGGCCGGTCGGGATCACCTTCAAGAAAGCTGACGATCACTTCCTGACCGATGCGCGGCACCTGCATCGAGCCCCAGTTCTTGCCGGCCCACGACTGCGACACGCGAATCCAGCACGAGCTGTTTTCGTTGGACTGGTCATGCCGGTCCCAATAGAAATGCACCTTCACCCGGCCATATTGATCGGTCCAGATCTCCTCGCCGGCAGGGCCCACCACACGCGCGGTTTGCGGTCCCTGAACCAGCGGCTTGGTGGTGCTGGCCAGCGGCTTGAAGCTTTGCTGGGCGTCGATGCAGGTCAGCCCGGCCTCGAACTGCACACCGCCGCCACCGCCGGTTTCCAGGCTTTCCTGGGCCACGTAATAGCGTGCGGCAACGATCAGGTATTCGCGGTTCTGATCCTGACGACCAAAGCCGGTCAGGCTGAACAGATTGCCGGCGCACAGCCCGCGTGCGTTGCCGCTCAGCTCGACCCGTTCATGCAGGCTTTGCAGGGCTTCCAGGCGGGTGCGGGCGTAATGCTCGCCGTCCTGATTCTGCTCATAGGCGCCGGGATAGTCATACAGCGGGTAATCGCCTGCGGTGTGCGGGCGCGGCATGCTCGATCGCACTTCCATGCGCGCACTGGGGCGCTGAAAGTCGTAGTCGTTCAGTTCCAGCGAGCCTGGCTGCACTTCCTGCGCCAGGCGCCAGTCATTGAAATGATCGCGCTCGCGGTGCTGGCCATCGGGCGGGTAATACGGCACCGACTCGTAACCCGGCGCGGTCTGGTGCGCGCCGTAGGCATCGGCCAGCACCAGCACATGGCGGTCCTTTTCGTGGCGGAAAAAATAATAGATGCCTTCGTGTTCCATCAGCCGGCTGACAAAATCCAGGCTGCTTTCACGGTACTGCACGCAGTATTCCCACTCCCGATAAGGACGGCTCAATGCGTCTTCGAAATCGGAAAAACCCAGGTCGCGAAACACCTGCTTGATGATCTGCGGCACGGTCTGGTGCTGAAAGATCCGGCAGTCCGAGGTGCGGCTGAGCAGCCACAGCCAGGGCCGCAAGGTCACCTGATAACTGGCGAACTGGCCACGGTCGACGTTCTGGCTGCAGCGCGCGACGATGCCGTGAAAATGCCGCTGCCCGCCGCCGGCCAGTTGCAGCGACAGGCACATGGGCTTGCCCAGCAACTGGTTAAGGTCCAGCGCGCCGTCGGTGGACGTCAGTTGCAGTTCATAGTTGAACAACCGGCCCAGCTCATCGCCGCCGCCCATATCCTTGAGCAACAACACATCCGGCCCCAAAGGGCTGGTGATTTGCGCCATGCGAGTGAGTTGCTGGAAATTCATGGGTTATCTCGTCGTACAGAACAGTAGGAGCGCGCTTGCCCGCGACCGGCTGCGTTAGCAGTCGTAAATTTGTGGCGTTTCCGAAATTTTGCGAGTGCTCGCGCACTCGGTCGCGGGGCAAGCGCGCTCCTACGGGGGGTCATGTCGGTGCATCGCCGAATTCATATTGGAACTGTCCGTCGCGCTGGCTGATCTTCACGCCCGCCAGCGGCTTGCCGTCGAGCATGCGGGTGAGGAATTCGCGGCTCATGTCCGGCAGCAAGGTGTTGGTCAGGATCGCATCGATCATCCGACCACCGCTTTCGGTTTCGGTGCAGCGCGAGACGATCAGATCGATGACTTCGGCGTCGTATTCGAACGGCACTTTGTGGGTGCTCTCGACACGCTTCTTGATCCGGCCCAGTTGCAACTCGGTAATGGCCTTGAGCATGCTGTCGCTCAGCGGGTAATACGGGATGGTCACCAGGCGGCCGAGCAGCGCCGGCGGGAAGATTTCCAGCAGCGGCTGGCGCAGGGCCTTGGCGATCTCGTCCGGGTCCGGCACGTTGTGCGCGTCCCGGCACAGGTGCGCGATCAGGTCGGTGCCGGCGTTGGTGGTCAGCAGGATCAGGGTGTTCTTGAAGTCGATCACCCGGCCTTCGCCGTCTTCCATCACGCCCTTGTCGAACACCTGGAAGAACATCTCGTGCACATCCGGGTGGGCTTTTTCGACCTCATCCAGCAGCACCACGCTGTACGGTTTGCGCCGCACCGCTTCGGTCAGCACGCCGCCTTCGCCGTAGCCGACATAGCCCGGTGGCGCGCCCTTGAGGGTCGAGACGGTGTGCGCTTCCTGGAACTCGCTCATGTTGATGGTGATGACGTTCTGCTCGCCGCCATACATCGCCTCGGCCAGTGCCAGCGCGGTTTCGGTCTTGCCGACGCCCGAGGTGCCGGCGAGCATGAACACACCGATCGGCTTGCTCGGGTTATCGAGGCCGGCGCGCGAGGTCTGAATGCGCTTGGCGATCATCTTCAGCGCGTGGTCCTGACCGATGATGCGCTTGCTCAAATGCCGGTCGAGGTTGAGCACGGTTTCCAGCTCGTTGCGCGCCATGCGCCCGACCGGAATACCGGTCCAGTCGGCGACCACCGAGGCCACCGCCTGGTAGTCCACGGTCGGCAGGATCAGCGGCGTTTCGCCTTGCAGCTCGCTCAGTTGTTGTTGCAATTCGACCAGGCGGATACGCAGTTCGTGGGCACTGCTGTCATCAATGTCGCTGTCCACCACGCCGACGCTTTCACGCAATTGCGCGCGCAGTTTGAGCAGCTCGTCGACCAGTGCCTTTTCATCGGCCCAGCGCACTTCCAGCCCGGTCAGGCGCTCCTGTTCGGTGTCCAGCAGTGCCTGCGCACTGCCCTGGCGGGTGCCGGTGTGTACGCCGATGGCGTGTTCGCGGGCGATGATCTGCAACTCGGTTTGCAGCGCTTCGATGCGCCGGCGGCTGTCGTCGACTTCGGCCGGCACCGCGTGCAGGCTGATAGCAACCCGCGCGCAGGCGGTGTCGAGCAGGCTGACGGATTTGTCCGGCAACTGCCGCGCCGGAATATAGCGGTGCGACAGTTTCACCGAGGCTTCCAGCGCCTCGTCGAGAATCTGCACCTGATGGTGCTGTTCCATGGTCGAGGCCACGCCGCGCATCATCAGCAGCGCCTTGTCTTCGGAGGGCTCATCGACCTGCACCACCTGAAAGCGCCGGGTCAGTGCCGGGTCTTTCTCGATGTGTTTCTTGTACTCGGCCCAGGTGGTCGCCGCGACAGTGCGCAGGCTGCCGCGTGCCAGTGCCGGCTTCAGCAGGTTGGCCGCGTCACCGGTGCCCGCCGCGCCGCCAGCACCGACCAGCGTGTGGGCTTCGTCGATAAACAGGATGATCGGTTTGGGCGAGGCCTGAACGTCTTCGATGACCTGGCGCAGGCGCTGCTCGAACTCGCCTTTCATGCTCGCGCCGGCCTGCAACAGGCCGACATCGAGGCTGCGCAGTTCGACGTCCTTGAGCGCCGGCGGCACATCGCCGGCGACGATGCGCAGGGCAAAACCTTCGACCACTGCGGTCTTGCCGACCCCGGCCTCACCGGTGAGGATCGGG
The DNA here is from genome assembly GCF_055284095.1 of Pseudomonas sp. HP_08. Lineage (NCBI taxonomy): Bacteria > Pseudomonadati > Pseudomonadota > Gammaproteobacteria > Pseudomonadales > Pseudomonadaceae > Pseudomonas > Pseudomonas sp. HP_08. Next base: position 31,446 of record NZ_JBTOQC010000005.1, read on the forward strand.
TTGTTCTGCCGGCGGCGCATGAGGATATCCACCAGCTGGCGGATCTCTTCGTCGCGGCCGACAATCGGGTCGAGCTCGCCGTTGCGCGCCTGGGCGGTCAGGTCGATGGTGAATTTGTTCAGCGCTTCCTGCTTGCCCAGTGCGCTGGGCGCAATGGCGCCGCTGGCTTCACCGGGCACGCCGGCGCTGAAACCGTCGGTGGCGTGCAGGGCGTTTTCCGGCGAGTCACCGACGTACTCGTCGAAGCGCTCGGTCAGGCTTTCAATCTTGAGTTTGCCGAACTCCGCCGACAGGCCGAGCAGGGCATTGCGCAGGCTCGGGGTCTTGAGAATGCCGATCAGCAGATAGCCGGTGCGCACCTGGTTTTCGCCGAACATCAGGCTGCCGTAGACCCAGCCGCGTTCTACCGCCTCTTCGACGTGCGACGACAGGTCGGTGATCGAGGTCGAGCCGCGCGGCAGGCGGTCCAGCGCCTCGGTCAGGTCACCGGCCAGGCGTGCAGGCTCGACGTTGAACTGGCGGATGATGCGGTGCAGGTCCGAGTCCTGAAGTTGCAGCAACTGGTGCAGCCAGTGCGCCAGTTCGACATACGGATTGCCGCGCAGCTTGCAGAACACCGTGGCCGCTTCGATAGCCTTGTAGGCCACGCTGTTGAGTTTGCCGAACAACGCGGCACGACTGATTTCACTCATTTAACTGGCTCCTTGAAGTGTGTGTCGAACCGGCTTGCTCGGCATAATGCCGAGCCAGAATCAGCTCGTCGGCATCGGTGTCGCGCTGGCCCAGCCAGGTGTTGAAGCCCAGGCGCTGGCGGCCGTTGAGTTGCAGGCGCGGCACCTGCGGCTGTTCCAGCACCAGGTTCAGGTCCCAGTCCAGCTCGTGGCCCAGGTACTCGGCGACCCAGGCCACCAGCTCACGAAATGGCTGGCCGTCGGGCAACATGCCCATGTATTCGTCGAGCTTCAGCGGTCCCAGGCGAATGCGGAATTTGTGCTGGCGGTCCCAGACATGGCTGCCCAGGCACAGGTCGACGCCGAGCCGGTTGGCACTGACTCCGACGCGGCTGCGCTCGGGCAATTCCAGCCACTGGCCGACGTATTCCTCGATGTGTACCGGCAGGCCGAAGTACTCGCCCAGAATCGCTTTCAGGCCATCGGGATAACGGGTCTGCGCCGCCAGATGACCGCTGTAATGCAATTTGGCGGTGCCCGGCAGCTCGCCCTGATCCAGCTGTCCGGGCAGGCCACGGCCACACAGGGCGGCGAGGCGCCCGGACCAGTAATCGTCGCCTGTGCGGTCATGGCTGACGGTCGGCCGTGCTTCGGCCCAGGCGCGATAAAACAGGCTGAGCAAGCGGTGGTGGAACACATCCAGAAAGCGCTTGCTGGTGCCGTCGGCGTGGTTGCGCTGGCGCTCGCGCACGTACTCGGTCAGGTGCAGCGGCAGCGGCCCGTTGGGTCCGCCAAGGCCGAAAAACAACTGCTCAAGACGCGCCGCCGTGTCGTCGTCGCCCGGCGTTACGCTGGCCAGGGTCGAGGGCGCAAAGGCGCTGTCCTGACGCTGGCCGAGGCGCACCGGGTCGTCGCTCAGGCGCAGCGAATGGCCGAAGCGCGGCAGGTCGGGGTTCTCGCATTCGATACGCCGCAGGGCCTGGAAGAAGTCGTACTCCCAGGGCTGCGTGTGCATGTCGTCGAGCGTACTCACAGGGTCGGACGCCGGCCGGGTTGAGCTTTGAAGCGCATGATCTCGCCCCGTTCGGTGCTGCGCAGGACGGTTTCGGTAAAGCTGTTGATCGACACATAGCGGCTCAGGAAGCGCTCGAACACGGCGCCGAGCAGAAACACGCCGCTGCCGCGAAAGGCGTTTTCATCGAACTCCAGGGTGATTTCCAGGCCGCGCCCGAAGACGATCGGGCCGGGCATCGGCAGCCGTCGCGTGCACGGTTTGCTGCTGACTTCGCGCAGGCCCTCGATCTGCAATTGCAGCGCGGCATCCTGATCGTCGCCATACAAACGCAGCAGCTCGCGCAGGGCCGCGGCGCCCTGGCCTTGTTCGCTGAGCGACAGGTAGTTGAGCGACAGCTGGCTGATCAGCCGCCAGGCCTTGTTGTCGTGGGCATGGCTGGCGCGCGGGCGGCTGGGACCGGCCAGGCAACGAATGCTCTGCACCGGCGCGCTGTCGGCGAGGGTGAAATCGCTGCCGCCGCCCAGGCGCATGAACAGCGGCAGGTCACGGTTGGTGCACAAGGCGGTCAGGCCCAGCTGGCGCAGGTCATGGCCATACGGCGCCTGCTGGCTGTCGACCAGGCTGATAAAGGTTTCGCTGCCCACATAAGTCGAGCGCGTGCCGCTGCGCCGCTGTTCGCTGGATAGCACGCGCGGCTCGCGGCGCAGGCTGTAATAGGCCTTGTCGCGGCCATAGCGCGACGGCTCGCGCACCGCATAGAACGGCAAAAACGGCTGGTCGGCGCCGGTGCCGAAACCGGTGACGCCGGTCAGCGAATGAATCTCGAAATCCATCGGCCGGGTACGGTCGGCAATCGCATGGTGCTCATGCACCCGGTCAGACAAATGAATGCGGTCCAGGCGCTTGGGAAACAGATTGATCGCCGGCGTGCAGTAGGGCACGAACTGCTCAGGGCCAACGCTGTTTTCCAGGCTCTGGTCGAAGCGCTCCAGCAGCACGATCAGCTCCAGTTCCTGGCCGTTGCAACGGCTGACGGCGCGCTCCAGGCCGCTGAAATCGACGAACAGAAAACGCTGCGGCAAGGCGAAGTATTCCTGCAACAGGCGATAGCCCTGAAACGCCTGCGGCACCACGGGCAACGCCGCTTCGCGGTCATCGAAGCCGCACGGGCGCAATGCCTCGACCGGCAGGCGCTCGACCCAGTCGCTGCCCGGCTGGCGGGCAAACACCGCGCAGGTATTGGCCAGCAATTGCTCGTAAAGCCGATACGGCAGTTCGTCCGCGCCATTGAGGTACAGCGGCAAGTTGCTCAGTGCCAGGCTGTTGAACGGCAACTCGGCGCCGGTGCGCAGGGTGAGGCGCAGCGCCGCCTTGGCCTTGGGTTCGCTGGCCGCCAGGCGCCCGAGCACGGTGGCCGGGTTGCCGAAATACTCGGCCTGGCTGACTTGCACCGGCCACAACGTGACGTCCTGGGTGCTGCGGTATTCGCACGAGGTCTGCGAGTCGCGGCCTAACGCTGCGCGCAGCACGCTACCGCGTGGCAACGGAAAGCCGTCGGCCAGCGAGCCTTCGTCCGGGTCGGCCTGCATCTGCACCACGGTCATCGACGGCGTGGGCGCCAGGTAGTGCGGGTAGGCGACCTCCAGCAGGTTATGGGTGAAGGTCGGGTATTCGGCTTCCAGCTTGAGCTGCACGCGGGCGGTCAGGTAAGCGAAGCCTTCCAGCAGGCGCTCGACATACGGGTCGGCGCAATCGAGCCCCGACAGCGTCAGGCGCCCGGCGATTTTCGGGTACTCGCGGGCAAACTCCTGAGCGCTCTCGCGGATGTGCTGTAACTCCTGGTTATACAGCCCGAGCAGGCGCGGATTCATGCACGTCTCCGTTGTTCGGCCGGCAGCACCTTTACATGCCCCGACTCAAGGTCCAGCTCGGTGCGCAGCAACAGCGGCAACGCCACCGGCTGCGCCCACAAGTCGCCCTGAATCTCGAAACTCAGCGCGTTATGGTTCATTTGCTCATGCCCCACATGCGCACGAACCCGCACGGTGTGCGCCAGCAGGCGCGGCTCGAAGGTAGTGATCGCCCGATGGATAAGGCTTTCGAGCACCGCGATATCGATCCCCGACACACTGCTGCCGGCCAGCGCCGGCAGGCCGTAATTGACCACCGACGTACCGGCTGGCGTGTGCAGCGTGGCATCGGCGTCCAGCAAGGAGGTGGTGTTGAGCAGCCAGGTCAGGTCGCGCAACACAGACGCCTTGAGCTGGTTCAGCGACAGCACGCGCTTGTCGGCGCTTTCCTGAAGATTGCCGGGGTCGTCGTCGGTCAGGCGGTCGAGCAGGGAAGGCTGCAGCCGCTCGCGCGGGGTCATGTTGGTCACCAGTCGAAATTCCAGATCAAGGCTTTCTGATCCCAGTGAGCAGGACCGCATCCGGCAACTCGACTGACAGGGGAAATCTCAAGTTTCCCTTTGTACAGTCGAACCGATTGAAGGTCGGTTGCGCAATCTTGGCTCGGTGCCGGCAGCGGTTCGCTGCGTTCGACCATAACGACCAGCGCCTTGCGGTAATCCTCTATTCGCACTTTTTTCTGTAGGTCTTCACTGAAGCGACAAGGCCACTTCATATCCAGCGTCACAGCTACATTGTCGGCGTGAGTAAGGGTGCAACGTCCTTGCTGATTGCTCAAACTGATTGTCTGGTCTGCGAGCCGGGCTTGGGTCAAACCTGTGGCCGTTCTTTCAGGTTGTGCGGCCTGTGCGTCAAATGTCATCAGGCAGGCAGCAAGCCAAATGATCAGGGAAGGCTGCGAACGCTGGCGCGGGGTCATGTTGGTCATGGTCAGGCTTACCAATCGAACATGGCAGTGTAGTCTTTCTGATCACCGACACTTCGCAGGCAACTTGCGCTCTCGGCCATGACCGAGGGCTCCAACTGCCCCTTGATCAGGCGTATGGCCTTGTATTGCGAGCGGCATTCCAGCGGATTATCGGCTGTCGGCGTCACGTGCAGCACCATGACGATAGGCACATTCTGAAAGGTCTCGACATGCGCCTGTCCCGCTTTGCCGATGCTGAAATGACAGGGCCAGGGCATGTCCAGTGGCAGGGTGCTGCGATCAGGTTTGCGCAGTACACACTGTTGCTGATCGTTTTCCAGCTGGAATGTCTGACCCGCCAGGTTCACCTGTTCCGGGAAACTGGCTGGCGCGGTCGAAGGCTGCGAGGTTTCGGCGCAGGCGCACAGGCTTACCAGCATGCTGCCCAGCGCTACAGAGGTTCGCAGGTGCTTGTTCATGGCAACTCCCAGAACCAGATCTGTTTGGCCATGTGCCTTGGATCGGCATAACGGCCTGCTGTGATGCCACGCTTCCATAGATCGATGTGGTCACCGGTGCGCGCATCCAGCGCTTGTCCTGCCTGTTGGAAGCAGTCCTTGAAAAATATCAGCCCGGTCTTGTCGGCCAGCTTGAGGCGATCTTGTGCAGTACCACCGAGAATGAGCGGGCGGCCGAGGTGATGTTTCCACAGCCAGTTGGCCAGCGACTCTGCGCCACGAGCGTGGTCATGCGCGCATTTGGGTTCGGTATAGGTGGATTTGTTGACCTTGATGGTCTTGTCAGCATTGAGCGTGTAGCTCATGCGCAGGGCACATTGGTTCGCCCACGGACCGTCACAGATTTTTCCGTCAGGGTGCTCGGCCCAGATCTTGAGGTATTCATTCCACAAATTGATAAACGAAGGTTTGGCCATCTTTGTGTCTCCTTACCGCCTGCCGCGCAGGCATCCTGATGCCAATTACCCCCGGCCTGTGCGGCCGGGGGCGCCAACACTCAGCGTTTGGTATTGGAGCGGATGTTCCAGCCGTACTTGATCGGGCCGCCTTCCTTGCTGCCGTCGGCTTTCTGCGGTTGGTAATCGACCGTGACCTGGGCGAAGTTCAGGGTCACGTTTTCGATCAGGCGATCATCGTTGCCCGAACCGCCGGTGCTCAGCGAGGTGACCAGCACTTCTTCGAGGTTGATGATCAGGTACTCGACCTGATTGTCGCCACCGGCCTTGCGCACGGTCAGGGTGACCTTGTCGATGTGCTTGCCGTTGGAGCAATGCATCATCAGGTTGGGGGTCGCCTTGTCGACGAACTTGGTCAGCGACAGGTCCTGGATATTGACCTTGCCAGCACCGCCACCGGTGCCCATGTGCATGTTGCCGGACTGGGACATGCCCCAGCTCCAGTTCAGCACTTCGATCTCGTCCTTGTGGGTCTTGTCTACCGACTCGCCCTTGATGTCACCGATCTTGATGAAGATATCGACAGCCATGTTTTCTCCTGAGGTGGCGTGGGGCCACTGAGTGGTGTATGCGACTGAAACCCGGACCCGTAGGAGCGAGCGCAAGCTCGCGAATGCTGCGGCACACTCACCGCAGAGGGTTTGTTTTTACTGGCCTCTTCGCGAGCTACACGCTCGCTCCTACGGGGTTTGTTCCATACGTCGTTTAGCGGTCAGGCGCCTTTTGCCGAGGGCAATTTGGATACCAGACGCAGCGACACGGTCAGTCCTTCAAGCTGGTAATGCGGGCGCAGGAAGAACTTCGAGGTGTAGTAGCCCGGGTTGCCTTCGACGTCCTCGACCACCACTTCGGCCGCTGCCAGCGGGTGCTGGGCCTTGGTGGTTTCGGTGGAGTGCGCAGGATCGCCGTCGACATAGTTGAGGATCCAGTTCTGCAGCCAGCGCTGCATTTCGTCCTTCTCTTTGAACGAGCCGATCTTGTCGCGCACGATGCACTTGAGGTAATGCGCGAAGCGGCAGGTGGCGAACAGGTACGGCAGGCGCGCGGCCAGGTTGGCGTTGGCGGTAGCGTCCGGGTCATCGTATTCGGCAGGCTTTTGCAGCGACTGGGCACCGATGAACGCCGCAAAGTCGGTGTTCTTCTTGTGCAGCAGCGGCATGAAGCCGTTCTTGGCCAGTTCCGCTTCACGGCGGTCGGAGATGGCGATTTCGGTCGGGCACTTCATGTCCACGCCGCCATCGTCGGTCGGGAAAGTGTGTGCCGGCAGATTTTCCACCTCGCCACCCGATTCCACGCCGCGAATCCGCGAGCACCAGCCGTAGTGTTTGAACGAACGGTTGATGTTCACGCCCATCGCGTACGCCGCGTTGGCCCAGGTGTACTTGGCGCTGTCGGCACCGTCGGTGTTCTCTTCGAAGGCGAAGGCTTCAACCGGGTCGGTCTTGGCACCGTATGGCAGGCGCGCCAGGAAGCGCGGCATGGTCAGGCCGATGTAGCGCGCGTCTTCGGACTCACGCAGCGAGCGCCAGCCGGCGTATTCCGGGGTGGTGAAGATCTTGGTCAGGTCGCGCGGGTTGGACAGCTCCTGCCACGAACCCATGCCCATCACCGTCGGGGATGCGGCAGAAATGAACGGCGCGTGCATGGCCGCGCAGACTTTCGACAGCTCGCCCAGCAGCTCGACATCCGGTGGCGACTGGTCGAAGTAGTAGTCGCCGATCAGGCAGCCATACGGCTCGCCGCCGAACTGGCCGTACTCTTCCTCGTACATTTTCTTGAACAGCGGGCTCTGGTCCCAGGCCGTGCCCTTGAACTTCTTCAGGGTCTTGTGCAGCTCCGGCTTGGAGATGTTCAGCACGCGAATCTTCAGTTGCTCGTCGGTCTCGGTGTTGTTGACCAGATAGTGCAAGCCCCGCCAGGCGCTTTCGACCTGCTGGAATTCGGGGTGGTGGATGATCTGGTTGACCTGGGCGGTGAGCTTGGCGTCGATCGCGGCGATGATCGATTCGATCGACTTGATCGCGTCGTTGGACACCAGATCGGTCTGCGCCAGGGCTTGTTCAGCCAGGGTACGCACCGCGGTCTCGACCGCTTCGCGAGCGCGTTCGGTCTTGGGTTTGAATTCTTGCAGCAGCAGCGAGGCGAACTCGTTGGTCTGTTCTACGGTGCCCGCCTGGGCCTGATTGTCACGCAGCAAATCGGTCATGATGATCGGTCCTGATCAAGCGGAGGGCTCGGAGTCCTGAGGCTTTGGCGCACTGGCCAGGGCCTGCAGCAACGCCGGGTCCTTGATGGCTTTCAGAATGATTTCTTCGGCGCCGGTCTTGCCGTCCATGTAGGTCAGCAGGTTGGCGAGCTGGGTACGCGCCTCGAGCAACTGGTTCAGCGAATCGACCTTGCGCGCCACGGCGGCCGGGCTGAAGTCGTCCATGCTCTCGAAGGTGATGTCCAGGCTCAGGTTGCCTTCGCCGGTCAGCTCGTTGGGCACATGAAAGGCCACCCGTGGCTGCATCGCCTTGAGCCGCGAGTCGAAGTTGTCGACATCGACTTCCAGAAACTTGCGCTCGGTCACCGGCGCCAGGGGCTCGGCGGGCTTGCCGGTCAGGTCGGCCAGCACGCCCATCACGAACGGCAGCTGGACCTTCTTTTCGGCGCCGTACAGTTCCACGTCGTACTCGATCTGCACGCGAGGCGCACGGTTACGCGCAATGAATTTCTGCGAACTGGTTTTCGCCACGTTGCTCCTCCTGGTCGCTGGTGCGACGGTGTTGGCCTCAATGCCGGTAACGGGTTGCGCTTCGCGGGTCAGTCAGGCTCCGGGCCGCGCAAGGTTTCAAACTGGGACATGCCGTCGGGAATCAGGTTGCGCACGATGCTCTCGAAATCTGCATTGACCAGGCCCTTGGCGCGGTTCAGCAGCATGGGCAGCGGGCTGGACGGCTCGTGGCGGGCGTAATAGGCCAGCAAGCGGTCAAGACTGCGCAGCACATCGTCGCGGCTATTGATCTCGGCGCTGATACGCGGCGCGGCAACAGCGGCAACAGCGGCAACAGCCTGTGCCTGAGCGGGCGCGGCATCGTGTGCTTCAAGCACCAGGGTCGGCTCGGCAGGCGCATCGCTCACTGGCGCATGCTCGTCGAGCACTTGCAGCGCCTGGCGCAACGGCTGTTTCAGTGGCGCAAGATCAATGCCCTGTGCGGAGCCGACGTGTTCATTGACGAAATCTTCGATGGCCGTGGCGCGTTGCAGGGCCTGGCGCAGCGCGTTGTGAGTGTCTTGCAGGCTTTGCGGATCGCTGTCGCGCAAGGCGGCGCTGAAGGCATCCAGGCCCAGCGATTCATCGCTGGCGTGTTGCAGGCCACCGGCATGCAGGGCGGCGCGCACGCTCAAGGTACCAAAGGCGCGGGAACGGACCAGCGGGCTTTCACGCAGCAGCCGCAGGTTGGTATCGCAGGCCAGGCCCGCCAGCGCATTGATGCGCAGGGTCGGGTCGTTGTCGTCATCGGCATCGAGCAGCGGGTACAGCTCGGCCCAGTACTGGCGCAGCAACTGGTCGATCAGTTCGAGGGTATTGGCCAGGCCTGCGACCCCGTCCAGGGCCAGCGCGCTCTGCACCAGAAAATGGGTGATGCGCAGGTCCTTGCTGCGTTGCAGCAGGCCGCTGGCCGACTGCTCGATCAAACGCCAGGGCGGCGGCTCGGCAGGCTGCACGGCATCGCCCATCACACGCTCGGGCTTGCCTTGCGCGTCACGTTCCAGTTGCAGAAAGTCGGCGTCATATTCCAGGTCTTCGCCGCAGGGGAAGTTGGCTGAAACAGCGCTGAGCAACAGTGCGACATCCATCAAACGTGATCTCCTTATCGATTCAGATGATGTCTACGAGGTTGTAGGAAAAATTGTGGAACTATTTTTAAGTGCCAGGGTCATCAAAAGCGACGTGGCCATCAAAGTGACACTAGGCGGTGTTGGAAGTTGTGCATTTTTGGAGTAGTTAAAGGGCAATGTCAAGGTTAGGATGGGCGCCCTTTCAGGGAGTTGTGACGCAGCTAACAGCTTGCATGTTATTTTGACATCGTTTGCCGGGGCGTGATTATCATGCGCGCAAAGTTGTCGATATTCAGACTTTCAGCAAGCATCGTCAGTTTTGAACTTTTCTGGAAAAAGCCTGTCAGGCCTTGGTTATCAAGGCTTTCAGCCGTGGGATTCATGAAGTGCGATATAGCAGGGAGGCACGATGTCGCTGTGTTTGACGATCACCAGTTACCACAAGATTACGCCGGGCCAGTGCGCTGAAAAGACACTGGAACAAGGCGTAATGGCAATTGGCCGTAGTTCGGATAATGACTGGGTACTTCCCGATCCCGAACGACTGGTGTCTTCGCGTCATTGCGTCATTCAATATAAGGACGGTCGTTATTATTTGACCGACAACAGCACTAACGGCGTCGAACTGGTAGAAGCCGGCATTCGTTTGCGGCGCGGTAACAGTGAAGTATTACAGGACGGTGAACTTATCCGCCTGGGCGAATACGAGATTCGTGTGCGCATCGATTTCAATATGCAAGTGTCCGAGCCTGGCGTTCAGGCGGGCGAAGCGGCAAACAGTTTCGAAGCGCTGATGAGCCGCCAGGACAGCCACTGGCAGACACCGTCCAGCGTGCCCGCCATCCCAGCGGCGGCTGCGCCCGGCATGGCCCGCTTGCAGGGCGGTTCGGCGCAGGACACCTTTCCTGATCTGTTCGATTTTCTGACGCCGGGCAGCGTGGCACCGGCCACCCAGTCCGATCACGTACCGGCCCGTCAGCATGATTTCCGCCCGCCGACGCCGGTGGTGCTCGACAAGCCCGTTCCGCCGGCCGCGCCGATTGCAGCGCCGCCTGCCGCCGCCGGGATGATTCCCGATGACTGGGACCCGCTGGCCGAACTCGCCGCGCCGCCGCCTCGCTTGCAACCAGAACCGCCACAGCCACAACTACAGCCGCAGCCACAACCACAACCGATTCCTGAACCGCCAGCCCCTGCAGAGCCGCCACCTGCGCCTGTCGCACAGCCACAGCCTGTCGCCGTTGCCGTTGCGCAGAATCCGGACCTGCTGCAAGCCTTCCTGCGCGGTGCCGGCCTTGATCAGTTGACCCTCGACCCGGCCCAGGCCGCGGCGCAGATGGAAGCCATCGGCCGCAGCTACCGGCTGATGGTCGAGGGTCTGATCGATGTCTTGCGTGCGCGCACCAGCCTCAAGGGCGAGTTCCGCATGCAGCAGACCATGATCCGCCCGGTGGAAAACAACCCGCTCAAGTTCGCCCCCAACGCCGATGAAGCGCTGCTGTTATTGCTGCGTCACGGCAACCAGGCGTTCATGGGCCCCGAGCAGGCGATCAACGACAGTTTCGACGACCTGCGCGCCCACCAGCTGGCGGTCATGGCCGGTGTCGAGGCGGCGATCAAGCACCTGCTAAAACGCTTCGAGCCGGCCGAGCTGGAAACCCGCATGGGCAAGCCCGGCGGCCTGTCGAACCTGTTCGGCGGCACGCGCCAGGCGCAGTACTGGCAGCAATTCACCGCGCTGTACCAGCGCATTTCGCAGGAAGCCGAAGACGACTTCCAGGACCTGTTCGGCCGCGAATTCAGCCGAGCCTATGAAGCGCACAGCCAACGCCTGCGCCGCCCCTGAGAACCTGCCGTGAGAATTGCGATGCTGCGTGTAGTTGCCCCCATTGCCGCCCTGGCCTTGCTGCTGGGCGCTTGTTCATCGACGCCTGCCGGCAAGGCGCCTGAGGCCCAGCCGATCCAGGCCGCTGCTGAAGACGGCACGGTGATTCTGAACATTCATGCCGCCGCCGGCCTCAATCCAGGCGCCAGCGGCCAGCCGGCGCCGGTGCGCGTGCGCATCTTCGAATTGAAAAACACGGCCGCCTTTAACCGCGCCGACTACTTTGCCCTGGCCGAACGCGCAAGCGATGCCTTGGGGCCTGACCTGATCGATCAGGACGAAGTGCTGATCCGTCCCGGTGAAACCCGCCGTGTGGAACGCAAGCTGAACCCGGCGACGCGGCAGATCGGCCTGGTGGTCGGCTACCGCGAAATCGACCGCGCCCTGTGGCGCACGGTGCTGTCGGCTAACGCCCTTGAATACCGCATCGAACTCGACCCGCAGGCTGTGCGCAGCACCCCTGTAACCCTTCCTGCTCAATAGGCAATCGGAGAATCCATGTCCTGGAACAATCGTGTGGTCTGGTCGGAAGGCATGTTCATCGGAACCCAGCATTTCCAGCAGCATGACCGCTACCTGGAAAACCTGATCGACGCCCGCAGCCGTCCGCTGTCGGCCGCCGCCTGGGGCTTTTCCGAGCTGCTGATCGACCAGGGCCTGCTGGCCCAGGGCAAGCTGGCGATCATCAGTGCCCGTGGCCTGTTGCCCGATGGTACGCCGTTCAATATTCCGCATGACGACCCGGCGCCCAGCCCGTTGATTCTCGATGACAACGTGCGCGACGGCCTGGTGTACCTGGGCCTGCCGCTGCGCCGCGCCGGTGTGCGCGACACCGTGGACGAAGGCGAGGCGCCGGGTGCCGCGCGCTATCAGAGCCAGGTGCGCGAAGTGCGCGACGACAACGCGCCGTTCGAGAACCGCGCACCGGTGGCGGTCGGTTCGCGCGCCTTGCGCCTGCTCACCGAACAGGAAGGCCTGAGCGATTACGCGGTGCTGGGCGTGGTGCGGGTCATCGAAAAACGTGCCGACCATGTGCTGTTGCTCGACGATCAGTACATCCCGCCGCTGCTCGACATTGCCGTCAGCCGGCCGCTGAATGCGTTTCGCAGCGAGCTGCAAGGCCTGCTGCGCCAACGGGGCGAAGCGCTGGCCGGGCGCGTGGTGGCCTCCGGTGCCGGTGGCGCTTCGGAAATCGCCGATTTCATGCTGCTGCAACTGGTCAACCGCGCCGAACCCTTGGTGCAGCACCTGGGCCACATGAGCCCGTTGCACCCGGAGCGGCTGTACAGCGAGCTGGTCAGCCTGGCCGGTGAGTTCGCCACGTTCTCGACCCGCGAACACCGTCCGCAGGAATTCCCGCGTTATCAGCACAATGACCTGCAAGCCAGCTTTGCGCCGGTCATGCAGGCGCTGCGCGAGGCGCTGTCGATGCTGATCGACAGCAAGGCGGTGCCGATCCCGATTGTCGAGAAAGCCTACGGCGTGCACGTGGCGATGCTGGCCGACAAGAGCCTGCTCGACAACGCCAGCTTCATCCTCGTGGTGCGCGCCGACATCCCCGGCGAAACCCTGCGTGCGCGCTTCGGCCAGCAGAGCAAGGTCGGCTCGGTGGAGCACATCCGCGACCTGGTCAACCTGCAACTGCCGGGCATCGGCCTGTTGCCGTTGCCGGTGGCGCCACGGCAGTTGCCGTTCCATGTCGGCTCGACGTATTACGAACTGGATCGCGGCAGCGAACACTGGCAACAACTGAGCCGCTCCGGCGGTTTTGCCTTCCACATTGCCGGCGACTTCCCGGGCCTGAACCTGGCGTTCTGGGCGATCCGAGGATAAGCGGCCATGCACCCCACTGACGATCGCACCCAATTCATGCCGCGCCCCGGTGGCCGTCCGGCCAACAGCGGCGAGGCAGCACCCGTTGCACCGCGTGCGCCCGAGCCACAAGGTCCGGCGCTGGCGCCCGGTCAGGCCCAGGGCCTCAATCCGCTGGAAGCGGCAGCCGGTCCGTTGCTGGCGCTGCTGACGCGCTTGCGCAACACCATCGCCCATCCGGCGCCGGCCAGCCTGCGTGCGCAGTTGCTGGCGCAGTTGCGCCAGTTCGAAGAGCGCGCCGAGGCCGCCGGCGTGGCGCGCAACGATGTGCTGCTGGCCCGCTATGTGTTGTGTACCGCGCTCGATGAGGCGGTGATGAGCACGCCATGGGGCAGCAGCAGCGAGTGGACCCAGCAGAGCCTGTTGATCACCGTGCACAACGAGGCCTGGGGCGGCGAGAAGTGCTTTCAGTTGCTGGAGCATTGCCTGCAAACCCCGCGCGAGCGCTTGTACCTTCTGGAGCTGTTGTACCTGTGCATGAGCCTGGGTTTCGAAGGCCGTTACCGGGTAATGAACAATGGCCGCAGCCAGCTCGATGCCTTGCGCGAGCGCACCAGCGCGGCGATTCGCAGCGCCCGTGGCGAGCGTGAGCAAGCGCTGTCGCCGCGCTGGCGCGGCCTGACCCTGGCCCGCGACCGGCTGGCGCAGTTCATGCCGCCGTGGGTCGGCGTGGCGATTGGCGTGGCGCTGTTGCTGTTGCTGCTGCTGATCCTGCGCATGCAACTGGCCTCTCAGGCAGAGCCGGTGTTCAAACGTATTCACGCGCTGGGCGAGATCCCGGTGCAGGCCATCGACCGTCCGGTGGTGCAGCCGAAAATCGTCGAGCGTCCGCGCCTGGCAGGCTTTCTGGCCGACGAGATTCGCGCCGGCAAGGTGGCCGTGGAAGATGCGGTGGACCGTTCGGTGGTGACCATTCGCGGCGACGAACTGTTCGCCTCCGGCAGCGCCACCATCGTCGACGCCTACCAGCCGCTGATGCTGCGCATTGCCGAGGCGCTGGGCAAGGTCAAGGGCGAGGTGCGCATCACCGGCCACAGCGACAACCGGCCCATCGCCACGCTGCGCTTTCCGTCCAACTGGGCCTTGTCCCAGGCGCGCGCCCAGGAGGTGCTGCAAATCCTTGCCGCGCGCACCGGCCAGCCGCAACGCTTCACCGCCGAAGGGCGCAGCGACACCGAGCCGCTGGCGCCCAACACCACCAGCGAAGGGCGGGCGAAGAATCGCCGGGTTGAAATCACGGTATTGGCGGAGGGCGTCGAGTGAAGGCGTTTTTGCAGTTTGTAATCCGCTGGGTGATCCCGGTCCTGGGCCTGATCGCCCTGAGCCTGATCGTCTGGTTCGTCGGCCCGCTGCTCGACGCGCTGGTGCCCGAAGGCCGGCGCTGGCTGCTGATCGGCCTGCTGTGGGCGGCGTGGATCGGCTGGCGGGTGTTTCGCATCATTCAGGCCCGGCGTCAGGCGGCGCGGGTCATCGACAGCCTGGCCGCCGAAACCCCGCCGGACGCGGCCAGTGTTGCCACCGCCGAAGAACTGGCGACCTTGCGCCAGCGCATGGACGAGGCTTTAGCGTTGCTGAAAAAGGCCCGCCTGGGCGGCGACCAGCGGCGCAACCTGTATGAGCTGCCGTGGTACGTGATCATCGGCCCGCCGGGTTCCGGCAAGACCACGGCACTGGTCAACTCGGGCCTGGATTTTCCGCTGGCCGCGCAGATGGGCAGCGGCGCGATTCGTGGCGTGGGCGGCACACGTAACTGCGACTGGTGGTTCACCGACCAGGCCGTACTGCTCGACACCGCCGGGCGCTACACCACGCAAGACAGCCACGCGCAGGTCGACAAGGCCGCCTGGCTGGGCTTTCTCGATTTGCTCAAGACCCAGCGCCCGCGCCGGCCGATCGATGGCGCGTTTATCGCCATCAGCCTGTCCGACCTGCTGCTGGGCAGCGAAGAAGACCGCGCCGCGCATGCGGTGGCGATCCGCAGCCGGATTCAGGAACTGCATGACCAGTTGGGCGTGCGCTTTCCGATCTACCTGATGCTCACCAAGCTCGACCTGCTGCCGGGCTTCATGGAGTTCTTCGACGCGCTGAGCAAGGATGAACGCGCACAAGTGTGGGGCACCACCTTCGACCTGGACGACGGCACCAGCGCCACCGGCCCGTTGCAGGACTTCCCCGCCGAGTTCGCCGCCCTTGAACAACGCCTCAACGAGCGGCTGGTCGAGCGTTTGCAGCAAGAGCGCGACCCGGCACGCCGTGACCTGATTTACGGCTTTGCCCAGCAGTTCGCCGCGCAACGCCAAGTGCTGCAAGGCTTTCTGGAAGGCGTGTTCAAGCCCAACCCGTACGAAGCGCGGCCGCTGCTGCGCGGGGTGTATTTCACCAGCGGCACCCAGGAAGGCAGCCCGATCGATCGCCTGATCGGCGTCATGGCGCAGAGCATGAGCCTGGACCGCCAGCACCTGGCGCGGCAGAACGGCACCGGACGCAGCTATTTCATCGAGAAGCTGTTCACCGGCGTGGCCTTTGCCGAACAGGGCCTGATGAGCGCCGACCCCAAGGTCGAACGCCGCCGGCGCTGGATCGCCCGTGGCGTGCTCGCGGCCACCGTGGCCGTGGTGCTGACCGTGGCCGGTTTGTGGTGGGTCAGCTACCGCGCCAACCAGGACTACATTGCCCAGGTCGACGGCAAGGTCGCGCCGCTCGGCCCGCAAGTACAAAACCTCAGCCCGGCGCAGCGCGATGTGCTGGCGGTGCTGCCGCTGCTCAATGCCACGCGCCAGCTGGCCGGCGACGCGCCGGACTGGTCCGAAGGTCTGGGCCTGTATCAGGGCGACATGCTCGAAGCCGAATCGGCCAGCGTCTACCGCAAGTTGCTGATCGCGGTGTTCGCGCCGCGACTGGTCAGCCGCATCGAAGAGCAATTGCGTTCCGGCGGCTCGTCGGACTACCTCTACGAAGGCCTGAAGGCTTATCTGATGCTCGCTGACCAGGAGCATTACGACGCCGATTTCATCAAGGCCTGGGTCGCGCTCGATTGGGAACGCAGCCTGCCGCGTGACCTGCCGGCGCAGCAGCGTCAGGCGCTCAATGAGCACTTGCAGGCACTGTTCGAGCGTCATCCGCCCAAGGCGCGGCTCGACCAGCCATTGATCGACGATTTGCGCCGCCAGTTGCAGCAGTTGCCGGTGGCGCAGCGCGTCTATGACCGGGTCAAGCGCCAGAAGCTGCCCGACGGCGTGCCGGACTTTCGCCTCAACGAAGCCGCCGGCCGCGATGCCGCGCTGGTGTTCAGCCGCAAGAGCGGCAAGCCGTTGGGCGAGCCGTTGAGCGGCCTGTTTACCGCCAAGGGTTACCGCGATGGTTTTCTGCGCAACAGCCTGAGCCAGGCCGGCACCCTGGCGGAAGAACAGTGGGTGCTGGGCGCCGCGCAAGGCGGTGTGGCCGGCGCAGCAATGGATGTGGCGGCGCTGGCCGGCGAAGTACGGCGTTTGTACTTTCAGGATTTCGTCCGTGAATGGGACGCCTTGCTCGCCGACATCGACTTTGTGCCGATCACCAGCGTGGCCCAGGCCGCCGACGTGCTGCGGGTGATTTCCGGTCCCGATTCGCCGCTGAAAAAACTGCTGGTCGAGGTGGCGAAGCAGACCGACCTGCAAGCCGAAGAGCGCCTGCTTGGCGCCCAGGGCCAGAAGGCCGAAGACGGTGTCGATCAGCTCAAGCAGCGCCTTGGTTCGCTGCTCGGCCAGGAACAACAGAACACGGCAGCGCAGGCGCCGGTGAGCACTGAAGACCCGGTCAGCGCACACTTTGCCGAGCTGCGCCGGCTGGTCGGCAGCGGCGATAACCAGCCGGCCGGCATCGACGCTCTGCTGGCTGACATGAACGCACTGTACGTGCAGGTCAGCGCGATGGTCGGCGCCAGTGGCGATGCGTTGCTGGGCGAGGCCAAGAACCAGACCACCGCCGCCGCCAACCGCGTCAACCTGAGCGCCGAACGTCAGCCGGCGCTGGTGCGCGGGCTGGTCAAGTCGGTGGTCAATTCGACCACCAACACCATGATGGGCGGGGTGCGTAACCAGTTGAACGCGGCCTGGACCAGCGAGGTGCTGAACGTTTACCGGCAGTCGTTGAGCGGCCGCTACCCGATGTCGCCCGGCAGCGCCCGCGATGCGACGCTGGACGATTTCGGCATGTTCTTCGGCGTCGGCGGGGTGATGGACAACTACTTCCGCAAGTACCTGCAACCTTACGTCGACACCTCGACCAACCCGTGGCGCTGGCAGCCCGGTGCGGCGCAGAAGCTGGGCATCAACAGCGGCGTGCTGCAAACCTTCCAGCGCGCCAGTGCGATTCGCGATGCGTTTTTCCGTGCCGGCGGCACCCAGCCGGTGGTGCGTTTCGAACTCAAGCCGGTGGCCATGGACGCCTCGATCAGCCAGTTCCTGCTCGACCTGGACGGCCAGCAGATCAGCTACGACCACGGCCCCAGCCGCCCGGTCGCCATGCAATGGCCCAACCCCGGCAGCATCGGCGTGGTGCGCCTGTCGATCAGCCCGCCATCGCCCAGCGGCCGCTCCGGCGTGACGCTGGATGGCCCGTGGGCATGGTTTCGCCTGCTGGAGCAGTCGGACCTTTCCGGCGGCAATGCGCCGGACCGCTTCAACCTGCGCTTGCGCGTCGACGGCGCGAGCATCGCCTATGAGCTGCGCGCCAACAGCGCCTTCAACCCTTTCAAAAGCCGTGTCCTGAGCGGTTTCAGCCTGCCGGAGCGGTTATGACCTACGCAGGGTTTTACGGAAAACTGGCCAGCCGTGGCGACTTTGTCAGCCGCGACTTGCCGCCCTCGTTCATTCAGCCCTGGGACCAGTGGCTGGCGGCAGGCTTGAATGCCAGCCAGCAGCAACTGGGCAACGACTGGCTGCAAGCGTATCTGGTCAGCCCGCTGTGGCGCTTCGCGCTGGCGCCCGGTGTGTGCGGGCCGCAGGCGGTGGTCGGCGTGTTGATGCCGAGCATCGACCGGGTCGGTCGCTACTTTCCGCTGACCGTGGCCTTGACCCTTGAGCCAGCGCAGGACGTGGGCTCGTGGCTGGCGGTCGAGGACTGGTTCGAGCAAGCCGAGGCCCTGATGCTCGACAGCCTGTCGGCCGAGGCGCGTTTCGAGGCGTTCGAAGTCGGCCTGCAAAGCCTGGCGTTGCCTGAGTTCGAGGCCGCGCCCGAACAGGATTTCGCCGGTGCCAGCCTGTGGTGGGGACGTGGCAACGCGCACATCGCGCCGGGCCTGCGTCGTTGCATCGGCTTGCCGGCCGCAGCTGATTTTGCCCGCACGCTGCTGGGTTTCGAAGGCGCCAGCGATGAGGGGCAGGGTTGATGCCGTTGACTTACCAGGCGGCCAGCTACAGCCACACCGGCATGGTCCGCCCGTTGAACGAAGACGCTTGCCTTGCGCTGTCCGAACGCGGTTTGTGGGTGGTGGCCGACGGCATGGGCGGCCACGCGGCCGGCGACTATGTCAGCAGCCTGATCGTCGACGCCTTGCGTGGCGTGCCGCCGCTGGCCGAGCTGACGGCCTATGGCGATGCCCTGGCGTTGCGCCTGCAAGACATCAACGCCGAGGTGCGCGAAGAAACCGTGCGCCGTGGTGTGCAGGTCATGGGCAGCACCGTGGTGGTGCTGGCGGTGCGTGAGGACCAGGGCGAATGCATCTGGGCCGGCGACAGCCGCTTGTACCGCCTGCGCGACGGCGTGCTGCAAAGCCTGTCGAGCGACCATAGCTATGTGCAGGAACTGATCGACAACGGCCTGCTCAACGAAGCCCAGGCGCGGGTGCATCCACGGGCCAATATCGTCACCCGCGCCATTGGCGTCGAAGACCGTTTGAGCCTGTCGCGGGTCAGCGTGCAGATCCTGCCCGGCGACACGTTTCTGCTGTGCAGCGATGGCCTGAACAAGACCGCCGAGGACCACGAGATTCGCGGCGTGCTCGGCCACCCAAACCCGTATGAAGTGGTCCGCAGCCTGGTGCACCTGGGCTTGACCCGCGGCGCCCCGGACAACATCACCGCCATCGTCGTCAAGGCCAGTTGAGAGCCGTTATGGACATGCAGATTCCTGGATTCGACATCGACGGTGAAATTGGCGAAGGCGCCATGGCCACGGTGTACCTGGCCACCCAGCGTTCGCTGGAGCGCAAGGTCGCGCTCAAGGTCATGGCCGCCAGCCTCGCCGACGACCCAAGCTTCTGCGAGCGCTTTTTGCGTGAAGGCCGCACGCTGGCGCGGCTGTCGCACCCGCACATCGCGACCATTCATGACATCGGCAATGTCGGCCCGCTGTACTACATGGCCATGGAGTACCTGCCCAGCGGCACGCTCAAAGAGCGCATCGGCGCCGGGCTGGCCGCCGAATACGGCCTGGTGTATATCCGCCAGATCGCCGCCGCGCTGGGCTATGCCCATGCACAAGGGCTGGTGCACCGCGATGTGAAACCGGCCAACATTCTGTTTCGCGCCGACGGCACGGCGGTGCTCTCGGACTTCGGCATCGCCAAGTCGCTGGATGATCGCACCCAGTTCACCCAGGCCGGTTTTGCCGTCGGCACGCCGAGCTACATGAGCCCGGAGCAGGCGCGTGGCCAGGACATCGACGGCCGCGCCGACCTGTATGCGCTGGGCGTGGTGCTCTACGAAATCCTCGCCGGGCGCCTGCCGTACAGCGGCCCCGACGCGCTGTCCACGGCACTGGCGCACCTGACCGAGCCGCTGCCGGAACTGCCGCTGCAACATGACCGCTATCAGGGCATTCTCAGCCGGCTGCTGGCCAAGGATCCGGCCGAGCGCTTCGCCAATGCCCAGGCGCTGGTCGCGGCGCTGGATGAACTGGAACTGGCCGACACGCCCCGCGACAGTGAGCGCACGCAGTTCCGGCCGTTGCCCGATCCGCAACCGGTCAAAGCCGTTCAGGCGCCCGGCGACGACCTGGCCGGCCTGACGCCGGTGTCCATCGAGATTCCGAACAGCCCGCCGCCAGCGGCTAAACCAGGGCCAGCGCCGAGCCTGGATAAACCTCAGGTAAAACCGCAGCCGCAACCCGCGCCGCCCAAGCGATCGGGCAAGACCCTGCTGGCGGTGGCGATTGCCGCTGCGCTGGGCCTCGGCATCGGCGGTTATCTGTGGCTGGGCAGCGACACGCCTGAAGAAGTGCCAGCGGTCAGCAAGCCGCAAGACCCCAATGCCGTCACCGCCTCCGATCCGCCGGCCAGTCGGGTGACGGCTGGCGCAACGACACCCGCCGCACAACCGCCCGGCGATTCCGGCCGGCCGTTGCTGATGGCCGGCAAGAAAACCCTTTACCAGCGCGTGCTGAGCAAGCCCGGCGCGCAACTGGCGACCGAGCCGGGCAGTGCCGGCGGCCAGGCGCTGCCGGCGTTTTCGGTGCTGTATGTCTACGAGCGCCGCGACGCCTCCGGCGGCCAGTGGCTGCGCGTTGGTGCCGGCAGTGACGGGCGCAGCGAAGGCTGGTTGCCGGCCGATCAGGTCAGCGACTGGAAACAGAGCCTGGTGCTCAAGTTCACCGAGCGCTCCGGGCGTTCGCCGGTGATGTTCGTGCGCGATCCGAAGCAACTGGAAAAACTGGTCGGCGACCCGGTGACGGCGCGCAAACTGTTGATGCAGGCGCAAAACGACACCAGGGACAACAGCGAAGTGCTGGCGCTGGAACCGACCGCCAGCGCAGTGCCGCAAGAGCAGTTCTACCTGCTGCCGATCTTCGATGCCAAAGAGAGCTTCAACGAAGACGGCCAGCCGGTGCAGATGCTCAACGTGGCGTCCATCGACCCTGGTAGCCAGGCCGCGCAAACGGCGGCCAATCAGCCCGGCCCCTCCACAGACGCCAACGCGAACGCCAAGGCGAAAGCCTTTCGCACTGCCGTGGTGCTGGTCGTCGACACCTCGGTGTCGATGCAGCCGTACATCGATCAGGTGCGCGACGTGGTGCATCAGTTGCAGGAAAAGATCGCCCAGCGTGGCGAACTGGACAGCGTCAGTTTTGGCCTGGTGGGCTTTCGCAACAACACCAGCAAAACCCCCGGTTTGCAGTACCTGGCCAAGACCCTGGTCAGCCTCGAACAGGGCAGCGACCCGCAGCGCTTCATGCAACTGGCGCAGCAGGTCAAGGCCACCTCGGTGTCCAGCCATTCCTTCAACGAAGATGCCTTTGCCGGGATCATGCAGGCGGTCGATGGCATGGACTGGTCCGGCTACGGCGGGCGCCTGATTCTGCTGGTCAGCGACGCCGGCGCGCTGCGCAAGAGCGACCCGCTGAGCAGCACGCAGATGAACGAGGCCGAAGTGCGCCAGGCCGCGCTGGGCAAGCAGATCAAGATTTATGCGCTGCACCTGCGCACCGACGCCGGCAAGAAAAACCACGACACGGCCGAGCAGCAATACCGCGTGCTGACCGCCGACGCCAACCCGCGCATCGGCGACCTGTATGTGCCGGTGGCCGGCGGCGATGTGGCGCAGTTCGGCCAGCGCGTCGGCGAGATCGGCACGGTGTTCGCCGACCTCGTGCATCAGGTGCGCAGCAATCAGCCGCAGGCGGTGCCGCTGCTGGCCAATGCGCCAAGCCTGGGCGAAAAATCGGCGGCGATCGGCTACGCCATGCACATGGATTTTCTCGGGCGTAAATCGGCCAGCCAGGCGCCGCAACTGGTCAGCGCCTGGGCCGCGGATCGCGACCTGACCAACCCTGCGCTGCCGGCGTTTCAGGTCTGCGTGATGCTCACCAAGCTGCAACTGAACGACTTGCAGCAATCGCTGAAACTGATCGTCGATGCAGCGCGCAAGACCCAGACCTCACCCAAGGATTTCTTCCAGGAAATCGCCAGCGCCAGCGCCTACATGAGCCGCGACCCGCAATCCCTGCGTTCGGGCGGCAACCTGGCCAGCGGCGGGGTGCTGGGCGAGTACCTGGAAGGCCTGCCGTACCGCAGCAAATCGCTGAACATGACCCAGGATTTGTGGCTGTCGCTGAGCGTGGCCGAGCAGGAAGACTTTATCGACGAGCTGGAATCGAAGATCCGCCTGTACGAAACCTTCCACAATGACCTGGCCAACTGGGTGCGCTTCGGCGATGCCGAGCCGGGTGACGCGCTGTACCGCGTGCCCTTGTCGACGCTGCCGTGATGCTCAGTTTGCGAGAAGTGCGCAAGACGCGCGGCGTCGGCAGCCAGCGCTACAGCCTGGTGATCCCGCGCCTGGAACTGCAACGCGGCCAGCAGTGTGCGCTGGTCGGCGCCAGCGGCTGCGGCAAGAGCACCTTGCTTGATTTGCTGGCGCTGGTGCTGGCGCCGGATCACGCGCAGCGCTTCGATTTCTCGACGCCGCAGGGCGAGTTCGACATTGGCGGGCTGTGGCGCGAAGACCGGCAAAACCAGCTGGCCGCATTGCGCAGCCGGCACCTGGGTTATGTGCTGCAAACCGGCGGGCTGCTGGGGTTTCTCGATGTGCGCGGCAATATCGAGTTGTCGCGGCGTCTGTTGGGCCTGGGTAACGACGGCAGCGTCGAGCACCTCGCCGAGCAACTGGAAATCGGTGATCAGTTGCGCAAGAAACCCGGCGCCTTGTCGGTAGGTCAGCGCCAGCGCGTCAGTTGCGCCCGCGCCCTGGCGCACAGCCCGCAACTGCTGCTGGCCGACGAGCCCACCGCCGCGCTGGACCCGCTGAACGCCGGTCGGGTCATGCAGTTGTTGCTCAAGCAGGCGATCAAGCAGAGCGCCTGTTGCGTGATCGCCACCCATGACGAGGGCCTGGCGCGTCAGGCGGGTTTGAGCGTGCTGCGCATCGAATGCCAGCGCGATGCCGACGGCGGCGTGACCGCCACGCTCGGCGAGCTGCGCGCATGAGCGTGGGTCTGGTGGCGAGCCTGGCCTGGCAGGATTACCGCGCTGATGCGCGCTTGTCGGCGTGCAGCGTGTTGGCGCTGGTGGCGGTGGTCGCGCCGCTGCTGGTGCTGTTCGGCCTCAAGTTCGGCCTGATCGGCAGCCTGACCGAGCGCCTGGAGCAAGACCCTGCGGTGCGCGAAGTGATTCCGCTCGGCGGTGGGCGTTTCAGCAGCGATGCGATTGCCGCGCTGGGCCAGCGCCCGGACGTGATGTTCGTGGTGCCGCGCACCCGGCAGATTGCCGCGACGGCCGATGTGAGCCTTAACGGCCAAGCGTCGCTGAACGTCGAAATGATCCCCACTGCCCACGGCGATCCGCTGCTGGGCGACATTGCAGCACCCGATGGCTTGCAAGACGTGTTGCTGAGCAAGACCGCCGCCGAAAAGCTTCAGGCCAGGGCCGGCGACTGGCTCGAGGCAGCGTTTACCCGCCAGGTGGCCGGGCGCGTCGAGTCGCGCCGGGTGCGGGTTCAGGTGCGTGCGGTGTTGCCATTGCAAGCGTTTCAGCGTGATGCGTTGTTTGCCGACCTGAGCCTGCTGCAAGCGGCCGAAGACTACCGCGATGGCCGTGCGGTGCCGGCGCTGGACTGGCCCGGCGAAGCGCGGCCCGACGCGGCGCTGCGTATCTATCCGGCGTTTCGGTTGTACGCCCGCAGCCTCGACGATGTCGAAACCCTGCGCCGCCATTTCGCCGACACCGGCCTGCTGGTCTCGACCCAGGCGCAGGCCATTGCGCAGGTGCAGTCGCTGAGCCGCAACCTGTCGATCGTGTTCTGGATCATTGCTGCCCTGGCCATGGGCGGCGCCTGTGCGGCCATCGTTGCCGGCACCCTCGCGGCCATCGAACGCAAGCGCCGCGAGCTGTCGGTGCTGCGCCTGCTGGGTTTCGGCACCGGCGCGCTGTTGGGCTTCGTGGTGCTGCAGGCGTTGTACAGCGGTGTGATGGCGTCCGCAATTGGCGCAACTTTGTATGCAATTGCCGAGCTGGGGCTGAACCGTTTATTCGTTCAGGGGTCTGGCCAATATGCCAGTCAGCTGTTGCCACACCATTACCTCGTGGCCCTGGCCGCTGTGCTCGGGGTCAGTGCCTTCGCGGCACTGCTGGGCGGCTGGCGGGTGTCACGGATCGAAGCTTCGGAAGGAATCAGAGATGTTTGAGTTGCGCAGAGCCTCACAGGCGCTGGCGGTCGCGGCGTTGTGCCTGGCTGCGCTGGGCGCGCAGGCTGATGAGATCGCCAATAAACTGGACAACCCCAAGCCATTGCCCGACGACGTCAGCCTGCCGCTGCCGTGCGGCGGCGAGATGGTCATGCGCTACGTGTACATCCTTGCCGAGGGCAGCCTGGACGACCGCGAGATCAGCCTCGGCTACCCGTTCAGCGAAGGCGAGGCGGGCTACAAGCAGTCGTTCATTTCCGGCTACCGGCGCGACTTCATCAACGGCCAGTTCACCTTGCAGGACCTGGCGCCCGACTGGCGCAAGAGCATCGGCCCGATGCTGCCCAAGGCCGAGGCCGGCACGCCGCTCAAGCCGATGATGTATTTCATCGGCAAATACGAAGTCACCCAGCGCCAGTACGCGCAGGTCATGGCCCAGGCGCAATCGCTGGCCAGCGGCGATCCGGCGCCGGCCTGCGAGCCGGTCGAAGGCATGGCCGGGCGCCTGCCGCAGGTCAAGCTGTCGCGCTTTGAAGCCGAGCGTTTTGCGGCGGTGTACAGCGCCTGGCTGATGAAAAACCACCGTGACCTGTTGCCGGTCAGCGGCCGTGGCAAGGACGTCGACGACGGCGGTATCGGCTTTGTGCGCCTGCCCACCGAAGTCGAGTGGGAATTCGCCGCCCGTGGCGCCCAGGCAGTCAGCCGCCAGGACATGGAAGGCCGCTTGTTCCCACGTCGTCAGGAAGGCCAGCAAGGCGACGGCCCGCTGGCCGACTGGGCGGTATTCAACCAGGTCGCCGGCGGTACCGGCCAGGCCGCACGGCTGATGCCGATCGGCACCAAACTGCCCAACCCGATCGGTATGTTCGATGTGATCGGCAACGCCGCCGAAATGGTTCAGGAGTCTTTCCAGCTGGTGCATGCCGGTCGCCGGCAAGGCACTTATGGCGGCTTCGTCGCCAAGGGCGGCAATTACCTGGAAGGCGAGGGCACGCTGTTCACCGGCATGCGCCGCGAGTACCCGTTGTTCGCCGCCGACGGCACCGAACAGCGCAACGAGACCACCGGTTTCCGCGTGGCGCTGGGCGCCTTGTCGGCCCCGCGTTCGCGCTACAAGGAGCTGTTCGAGCAATGGCAGAAGGACGGCCGCCTGGCCTCGCTGACCGACGACATCGACGCGGTCAACGACCCGACCCAGCGCCTCGACACCTTGATCGGCACCACCGCCGACCCGCGCCTGCAGGCCGAGCTGGGGCTGGTCAACGAAGAGCTCAAGCGCAACGTGGCGCTGATCGCGCTGCAACGCGAAGAAGCCGCCGGCAACCTGATCCAGTCGGCTGCACTGGTGGCCGAGACCATCAATAACTACAACATTCGCCTGACCAACATGCAGAAAAGCCAGAAGCAGGCCAGCGATGCCAAGGATCAAGCGAGTGCTGCGATGTTCGGCGCCGCGATCAGCAATGGCCGCAGTGCGCTCGATGGCGCCGTGGCGATCTATATCGACAACCTTGCCAACGGCACGCGCTACACCGATGCGGTGATTCAGGCGCAATTCCAGCGGGTCAAGGAAGAACTCAATCGCAAGCCGGTGATCGGCAAGAGCCTGGTCAACCGCGCCACGCTGTTCGTGCGCCATGTCGGCGAGTACCGCAAGAACAAGCGCGCCGACCCGGACGCGATCCTCAAGCAATTGCTCGCATCGGTCAGCACCCGTGACTGACCGCTGCCGGTATGTAACACAAAAATCCGGACGGCATGGGGCCGTACCGGGCTGGTTGAAACCTCAAGAAGAGAACGCAGTCATGTCTTTGTCCCTCAATCCCCTCGCACGCTTCGTCAAAAGCCGTTCCCTGATGATGGCCACTGCCGGATTCAGCGCTGTCCTGCTGACCGGTTGCGCCAGCTCGCCGGCGTCCAAGGTGGGCGCGACCACCAAGGTCGAGTACTACCCGAGCTGCTACGAGCCGGTGCAGCACCTGCGCCAGACCGATTCGGACATGACCAAGTCGGTCGTCACCGGCGCCGCCATCGGCGCGGTGGGCGGTGCGCTGGCAGGCGCCTTGACCGGCAACTCTGAAAAGCGCGGCCGTAATGCCGCCATCGGCGCTGCCGGCGGTGCACTGGTGGGCGGCGCTGCCGGTTACTACACCGAGCGCCAGAAGCAGATCACCGATGACAACCAGCGCATTGCGTCCTACGCCACCGACATCAGCAAGAGCTCGGCCGACATCGACCGCAGCACCGCCTACGCCCAGGCTTCGCAGACCTGCTACCAGCGCGAGTTCGCCAGCCTGGTGGCCGGTCGCAAGTCCAACAGCATCGACGCCGTCGAAGGCCGCAAGCGCCTGGCCGAAATCGTCGCCGGCCTGAAAGAGTCCAACGACCTGATCGTGGCCGTGAATGGCCGCGCCAGTGAAGACCTGAACAACTACACCCAGGCCTACGAGGCAGACCTGCAACAGGTCGGCGTCAAGCGTAACGACGTGGTGGTCGTGGCCACCGCCGAGCAGCCGAACCTGGTGACCACCTCGACGCAGTCGGGCAAGAAGCCGCCGGTCAAGAACCCGCCAAAGGTCAACCGCAACAAGCTGCCTGACGTGCCGAAAGAAGCCGTCGGCACCGAGCAATCCCTGCAACAGGCCAAGATCAAGCAAGACAAGAGCAAGCAGGTTGCAGCCGCCGGCCAAAGCGACGTCGACCGCATGTGCAAGAGCCCTGACGTCGGCGACTGGGCACCGGTGCCTTGCCCTGCGTAAGTACGCCTGACGCTTTGTAGAATCGTCTGACACCGAATCCGCAGGAGTGAGCGTAGAGCTTGCGAAAGAGCCGGTAAAACCGGCTCATCTGCTGCGTTTGTACGGCAGCATTCGCGAGCTTGCGCTCGCTCCTACGCAAGGTGCGGGCGTCTGTTGTAGTCGTAGCGTTTCAAGGAAGACGCATGTCAGAAGTCATGATCGGGCTGCGAAACAGCCCTTCGCAAGTGTTGGCCCGGCAAAGCATCGAGGCCCGGATCAATGTCAGAAAAATCTATGCCGCTATCGATGCCGAGCCTGCGATTGTCGGGGCCGGGGTGGTGTACATCGATGCCGACTTCAATGTGGTGACCCTGCGCGAGTTCACACCGATCTGCAGCATCAAACCCAAGCGGATCATCGTGCGCGAGGCGCCACGCAATATTTCTCCCCAGCAGTTTGCCCAGCATGTACAAACCAACCCACGTGAATCGCGGCTGATTTATGAGGGTTTCAGCGCTTCAATGGCTTGCACCGGCGCCGTGCTGGGCTGGATTGCCGTGATCGGCGGTACCGCTATCGTGCCCTTCACCGGCGGTGCGAGCCTGGTGATTACCACGCTGGGGCTGGCGGCCACCGCTGCCAGCACCGCGCAATGTGGCATTGGTCTGGCCCGGGTCAGTAATGAGATCAACAACCCTGCCAGAAACGATGCCCTCGACAGCGAGGAGTGGTACCAGGGCATGTCGCAAGCGCTGGACATCGTTGCGTTGGCCGGTGTCGGGTCTGCCGGCCTGACCATTGCCAAACTGTTGAATACGCGCAAGGCAATGACCGCGCGCCGTTGGTACGAAAGCCTCAAGGGCCTCAACCGGCAAGAGCGCAAGCGCCTGACCGATGAACTGCACAAGATCGAAAACCCGGCGTTGACGCCCAAGCTGCGCAAGGCGCTGCAAGCCGCTGGAACCCTGCCCAAGCGCTACGGGACCGCTGAGATCTCGGCCAAGTTTGCGGTAACGATCAAGGATGCGATTGGCGTGGGCACAGGACTGGCAGGCAGCACCATTGTGCAAAACCATGTCATTGGCCTTTATGAGGAGTTGGGCGAGTGAGGGACGCTATGGACTTCATGACGATCCTGCGCCGGCATTTCCCGGTCTTCATCGGCGCCTTTTTCCTGGCGCTGTTTGCCCTGTCAGCGACCTTGATCATGCTTTTGGAGCTGTATCCACCGACGCTTTCGGACTACGGGAAATACATGGTCATCGCCAACCTTGGCCTTTCGGTCTACCTGTGCTCGGCCAATTTCCTGGTTATCCGTGGGCGTCCCTGGGGCGTCTGGCCGATCGTGGTGGCGATGGTCGCCTGCATTCTGGTGGTCGGTTTCAACTGGGGCCACCGCGGTGTGCCGTTGTTCATGTATGTCGCAGGCCTGCTGCTGCCGCTGCTGACCTTGCTGGTGCTCAACAGCAAGCGCCACCGGGCAATGCGCGAGGCGATGGTGCAGGTACGTGGGCAGCGGCAGGCGCTGCGTAACAAGACCCGCCGTAAATAAGCAGACCCTGTGGACGCCCATGAAAAACCTGAAGCTGGTTGCAGTATTGGTGTTGTTACCCCTGTGCCTGGCGCTGTTTGGCGCCTGGGAGCTGCAACGCAGCGTGTCGAACACGCGTGAACATGCCGAACTGCACACCTGGCTGACGGGGCTGGGGCCGACGATCAAGACCTTGCGTGCCCGGCCTGGCACCGAGATGGTCGACGTGGGCGGCACGAAGATGCCGGCGGCACAGGTCTTGGCGCGCATCGACAGCCTCGCCAGTGGCATGGACACCTTGCAGGCGATTGACCGCAGCCGGCAGGTGCTGGCCATCGCGGTCATCGGCTTGAGCCTGCTGGCCACCGTCATCGGCTTGTCTGCGCTGATGGGCCTCTCGTCCGCCGCCGCGCGTGCGTTACGTTCGCGCGAGCACCTGCTGCGCATCTTCACCCAGGCCAGCAAGGTGCTGCCCTATGTGCTGGTCGGCCACATTCTGGTGATGGGCGCGGCAGTCGTGGCGATTCTGGGCTTCGAAGGCCTGGGTGTCTGGCATGCCGGGAGGCTGTCCTCCGGCGAGGTCAAGGTCATGGCGGTGGCGGCGATCATCATGCTGCTGTGCCTGTATTCGATCTGGCATGTCTTCAGGCAACTGCGTGTCATGTTGCACATGTTCGAACCCACAGCGTTGTTGGTGCATGGGCGACCGGTGAGCCGTGAGCAGGCGCCCGGACTGTGGGCTTTCGTCAACGCACTGGCCGACCGGCTTGGCGCGCTGGTGCCCGAACACATTGTCGTGGGCCTGCACGAAGGGTTTTACGTCACCTCCAGCGACATCGAACTGCTGCCGTGCCAGAACGTCTTGTCCGGGCGCACGCTGCATGTGCCGGTCATTTATCTGGGCGTGCTCGACACGGCTGAAATCAGTGCCGTGATTGGCCATGAGCTGGGGCATTTCGTTGGCGAGGACACCGAGTACAGCCTGCGTTTTTTGCCGATCTACGACGGTATCGGCCGCAGCCTCGGCGCTATCGGCGGCCTGATGGTGGAAGGTGGCCTGCTCAGGCGCACGCTGTTGCGCCCGGCGTTCATGCTGGGCGTGTATTTTCTGGAGTGCTTCGATCATTCGGTCGGCCACTGGAGCCGCCTGCGCGAACTGGCGGCCGATGCGGCGGGCGCAACGCTGGGCGGCCGTCTGCCGGCGGCTTCGGCGCTGGTCCGGATCAGCGCTATCGAGCCTCTGTTGCTGGACGCTTTGCAGGCGCGCATCGACCTGCACAATGACCCGCAGCGCGAACAGCCACAGCCGGCCGACTTGCCGGCCAGTCTGTTCGAAGAACTGGCGCAAAAGACTCTGGCGCTGCCTGCCGAACACCTGGCCGTGCAATTGCCGCATCCGTCCGATAGCCATCCCTCGAACGGCGAGCGCTTTGCCGCGTTGCAGGTCGAGGCCGACGCTGCGGTCACGCACGGCCTGCGTCCCGTCGTGGCGGCGCAGGCGTGTGCGGCGTTGCAGGGTTACTTCACCGATGCCCAGGCGGTGTGTGCCGCTGTCGGTCAGGATCTTCTCGACCATTACGCCGCTCAGGATGCCGAACTGGTGCAGCACTTAAACGAGACGGCCGGCCAGGTGTCGGGCGAGGTGCGTTTGCATGAGGGTGCGCAGGTTCAGGGCTGGATCACGAGCATCTTATTCGGCCTGGTGGGCTTGGCAGGCCTGGCGGCAATCGCCGTGCCTTTGGTGTTTACGCAGGACACCTGGGATGTCAAAGAGCCGATCATCATTATCGGGGTGGTGATCGCCGCATCCATCGCCAGCTTGCTGCCTTCTGCGGTGATCATGATCCGCCGTGCCGACGAAACGGCCTTGTTGCTGACGCCCGATCACTTGGTGTTTGCCAGGATAAAAGAGCCAGTGCCCATCGTGAACATTGCCGAGTTCAGCCTGAACATCGCTCATGGCATGTACCTGGTCTTTATGCTGGAAGATGATGCGCCGTTGCCCGAGGCAAGCCCCCGATCGCATTTCAAGTCAGGGGTGTCGCTGGATAAAAAGCAACGCCTCATACGCCTCAGGCTTACGCGCTTCTGTCACAACGGACGGTCGCTGAGCCCCGATGAACTGGTGACGCTGGTGGCCAACTATCTACAGGCCGGCCATGCCCGGCAGCTGTTGCAGCAGCGTACTGGCCAGGCGTGAAGGCGGCGGCATATCGCAGGCAATAAAAAACCCGCCGAAGCGGGTTTGTTGTCCAAAACCATTCCAACTCCCTGTCAGCAGCATCCAGGCAATGGTTGATCGTCCTTGATCCTGACCAGCGTCCTGCTCGTCAGTGGATTGGATCCAATGTATGTGTTTTTCAGTGCACATAAAAGGGCAATTATCCTAAATCCGTGTAAGCTTTTGGCTATACATGCTGATAATCATCATTCGCATTTACTTTGTCGCAGACAATAAAAAACCCGCCGAGGCGGGTTTGTTTTCCAAGACCATTCCAACTCCCTGTCAGCAGCATCCGGGCATGGTCGATCGTCCTTGATCCTGGCGGGCTTCCTGCTCACCAGTGGTTGGATCCAAATATAGGCCTGTCTTGAGGGGCTGCAAATGGCAGTTTCTCTCTATTACGTGTAAGCCTTTGGCTATAGCGCATCGAGGGTGTTCAGTTTTTTACCTTGGCAGCAGCCTCTATGATGGGCGCTGCGGGGCTGGCAGGACTGGCAGCCCTGGCGGCAACGGGGAACAAGTCTGCAGAGTAGCGTTTGAACTGCGACACCAGCAGGAACAGGCTGAGGATTGCCAGTAACGCGCAAAGAATGATCAGCCCATAAGCGCGGGGTTGCGCAGGGCGGGGAATGACATGCTTGTTGGGATGCGCCCCCAGCACGATGTCGACGTGGCCCGGCTCCAGGCGTTTGATGCGGATGATGCCGTCGTCATCCGGTTCTTTGATGGAATCCATGTCGCTCCTTGCATGACCCCTTTAACGTGTCGAACCGTTTTATTGTTTTCAAGAGCATAAACCATGTCTGAAGAGATACTAAAGCGCTATTACTATCGTCACTTCCAGCCCATTACCACGCGCTGGCAAGACAACGATATCTACGGTCATATCAACAATGTGACCTATTACAGTTTCTTCGACAGTGCCGTGAATGCCTGGCTGATCGAGCGCGGCGGGCTGGATATTCATGACGGCAAGGTGGCGGGGCTGGTGGTGAGTTCGTCGTGCGACTACTTTGCGTCCATCGCCTATCCGGAGTTGATCGAAGTCGGGCTGCGGGTCGCGCGCTTCGGCGGCAGCTCGGTGCAATACGAACTGGCGGTGTTCAGGATCGGCGAAGAAGAGCCCTGCGCGGCGGGGCGTTTTGTGCAGGTATTCGTCGACCGGGTGTCGAATCAGCCAGCGCCGATTCCGGAGTCATTGCGTGAGGCGTTGCAGGCGCTTTCCTGAGCATGCCCTGAAAACAGACTGGCCGCTCGTAAGCGGCCAGTGGTGGTTTCAGCGATGACGCCAGTGGCGATCGTTCTTGCGATGCCCGTAGTGTTTGCGCGGGCCATGGCCACGGTATTCGCGGCGGTCGTTGCCACCACGGTAGCGGCGATCGTCTTCGCGGCTTTCGTTACCCATGTAGTTGCCCAGTGCGCCACCGGCACCGCCGCCTGCGGCTGCGCCGATCAGGCTGCCGGTATTGCCGCCTACGCTGCGGCCGATGACGTTGCCGCCGGCAGCGCCCAGGCCACCGCCGATGGCGGCTTCAGTACGGTTACGACGGTTGGCGCCGACAGCACCACCGGCCGCGCCGCCCAGGCCTGCGCCGATGGCAGAACCTGTGCTGCCGCCGATCTGCTGACCGACGACTGAACCCAGTACCCCGCCCAATGCACCACCAACGCCCGCTTCCAGGTTACCGCCAGCCATGGCAGAACCGGTTACGAGAGAAAGAGACAACAACAGAATCGAGGAGAGTTTCATAAAGGAATCTCGGATTGATGACGCCGCGATCCTGCAATTAACAAATGCTTCACGCAACGCCAATCCGACGAATAACACGACTGTTGCTCAAAACGCTAAGTTGCTGTTTTTAATAGGGAACTTAATTGTATTTGGGCAGTCCTACTTTACTTCACCAAGGCCTGTTTCATAACGAAACAGGCCTTTTTTGTGGGTGCCGTACGGGTCAGACAATACGTGCCGTTTCGCGGGAGCGCTCCAGGCGAATGGCAACGAATTTCGAGGTCGGCGTGTGGCTGCCGTCACCGACGCTTTCCAGCGGCACCAGTGGATTGACCTCGGGATAATAGGCCGCAGCCTGCCCGGCCGGAATGTCGAACGCCAGCAAGGTGAAGCCCTTGACCCGCCGCTCGTGCGCGTCGCCCCAGATCGAGATCAGGTCGACTTTCTGGCCCGGCTGATACCCCAGACGAATAATGTCGGCTTCGTTGGCAAACACCACGTCACGCTGGCCCTTGACCCCGCGATAACGGTCATCCAGCCCGTAGATCGTGGTGTTGTACTGATCGTGTGAGCGCATCGACTGCATGATCAGGTCAGGTGTCTGACCGGTCGCCAGCACGCGCTCATCGATCAGGTTGCCCGGCAGCGCATTGGGCTTGAAGTTGGCACGTGTGGTCGCGGTGTTCCAGCGGCGCTGGCCGGCCGAGTTGCCCAGATAGAAGCCACCGGGGTTGGCGACCCGCTCATTGAAGTCCTTGAAGCCTGGAATGGTGTCGGCGATCAGGTCGCGGATGCGGCTGTAGTCTTCGGTCAGCCACAGCCAGTCCACCGGCTTCTTGCCCAGCGTCGCGTTGGCGATGCCGGCCAGAATCGCAGGCTCCGAGCGCATCAGCTTCGACAACGGCTGCAACTGGCCGTTGGAGGCGTGGACCATGCTGAACGAGTCTTCGACAGTGACCGCCTGCGGGCCGCCGGCTTGCTGGTCGATGTCGGTCCGGCCGAAGCACGGCAGAATCAGCGCCTCTTTGCCGTGGAACAGATGGCTGCGGTTGAGCTTGGTGCTGATCTGCACGGTCAGGTCGCAGTTCTGCAAGGCGGCAGCGGTGCGCGGGCTGTCGGGTGTGGCCTGGGCAAAGTTGCCGCCCAGGGCGATAAACACCTTGGAGCGGTTCTCGGCCATGGCATGAATCGCCTCGACCACGTTATGGCCGTTGACGCGCGGCACCTTGAAGCCGAAGCGCTGCTCCAGCGCATCGAGCAGGAACACCGGCGGGCGCTCGTTGATGCCCATGGTGCGGTCGCCCTGCACGTTGCTGTGGCCGCGCACCGGACACAGGCCGGCGCCGGGCCTGCCGATATTGCCGCGCAGCAGCATCAGGCTGGCGATTTCCTGGATGGTCGCCACCGAATGGCGGTGCTGGGTGATGCCCATCGCCCAGCACATGATGACGTTCTTGCCTTTGACGTACATCCGCGCCGCGCGCTCGATATCGGCAATCGGCAGGCCAGACTGCTCAAGAATGGTGTCCCATGGCGTGTCGTCGACCGCCGCCAGGTAATCGAGCAGGCCGTGGGTGTGTTCATTGAGAAACGCGTGGTCGAACACCGGCTCGCCATTGCTGGCCTGGGCTTCGCGTTCCCATTGCAGTAGCAGCTTGGCCATGCCGCGCAGCAGCGCCATGTCGCCGCCCAGCGCCGGGCGGAAGTACGCCGTGTTGGTCGGCTTGTCGCTGTTGGTGAGCATTTCCAGCGGGTGCTGCGGGTGCTGGAAGCGTTCCAGGCCGCGCTCCTTGAGCGGGTTGACGCAGACCACCTGGGCGCCGCGTTTCACCGCATCGCGCAGCGGGTCGAGCATGCGCGGGTGGTTGGTGCCGGGGTTCTGGCCCAGCACGAAAATCGCGTCGGCGTGCTCGAAGTCATCGAACGTCACCGTGCCCTTGCCAACGCCCACGCTCTGCGACAGGGCCACACCGCTGGCCTCGTGGCACATGTTCGAACAGTCAGGGAAGTTGTTGGTGCCGTAGGCGCGCACGAACAGTTGATACAGGTACGCCGCTTCGTTGCTGGCACGGCCCGAGGTATAGAACTCGGCCATGTTCGGGTCGGGCAGGGCATTCAGGTGCCTGGCGATCAACGCGAAGGCATCGTCCCACGCAATGGGCTTGTAGCGGTCAGTCTGCGGGTCATAGACCATCGGCTCGGTCAGGCGGCCCTGGTATTCGAGCCAGTAATCGCTCTGCTCCAGCAACTGGCTGACGCTGTAGCGCTGGAAGAACGCCTTGTCGACGCGGCGCTTGGTGGCTTCCCAGTTGACCGCCTTGGCGCCGTTTTCGCAAAACTTGACCATGCCGCTTTCCGGCGAGTCGCCCCAGGCACAGCCCGGGCAATCAAAGCCGCCGTTCTGGTTGGTCTTGAGCATGGCGCGCAGGTTTTTCAGCGCGTTATCGCTGCCCAGCCACGCCTGGGTCACGCTGATCAGTGCGCCCCAGCCGCCCGCCGGCCCTTTGTAGGGTTTGTAGCGGGGTGTCGGGGTCTTGTCGGCTTGATGATGAGTCACGGTCGGTTCTCCATCGCAGGGCTGTAAACCCGCGGCGCACTGTGCTGCGGCAGGTGGATCAGGTTGAGGTTATGGCTGCGCGCCCATTGCAGGGCAAGGCCGGTGGGCGACGACAGGCTGACCAGAGTCTGGATGCCGGCGCGCAGGGCCTTCTGGATAAGTTCCAGGCTGCAGCGACTGGTGACCACGGCCACGCCGCCGGCCAGGGGAATGCCCTGGCGGATCAGCGCGCCGATCAGTTTGTCCAGGGCGTTGTGCCGGCCGATGTCTTCGCGGCCCATCAGCAACTCGCCCTGATTGTTCATGAACAACGCGGCATGCACCGCGCCGCTGTGCCGGCCCAACGGCTGAAAGGCACTGATGCGCTGGCGCAGGCCGTCGAGCCATTCGACCGGCGGCAAGGGCGCGCCGGGCAAGACCGCCAGTTCCGGCAGCGCCTGCTCGACCGCCTCGACACCGCACAGGCCGCAGCCGGTGGTGCCGGTCAGCTGGCGGCGGTGTTCCTTGAGCGCCCAGAAAGCACGGCTGGCGATTTCGACCTCGGCTTGCATGGACGAGCCGCAACCGCTGAGGCTGAAGTCATAGATTTCGTCGGGCGCCGCAATGATGCCGCTGCCCAGGCTGAAGCCGACGATGAAGTCTTCCAGATCCGTGGGGCTGACCAGCATCACCGCCTGGCTGATGCCGTTGTAGGCGATGGCCAGCGCGACTTCTTCGGCCAGCGCGGTCTCGCCGGTTTGCGAACCCTCAAGGTTGGCGTACTGGTAGGACTGACTGGCGACTGGCGCGGACGCATTCAAGGCCGACGCCGTGCTGACCGTGCGCGTGGCATGCATGGCTGGAATACCGGCAGATTGACAGCCTTAAGCCTAGGCCGCTTGCCGGTATCCGTCTAATCGCTAGTTCCGATGTGATGATAGAGGCTGTCGATCAACTCAAAACACACCTCGGCCAGGGCGGAGCGTGGCGCGGTGCTGCGCATGATCAGCCCCAGCCGGGAGAGGGTTCGGGCGTCTTCTATCGGGTGCAAGCGCAGCGTATCGCCGAGCGTTTCCAGGCCGCCTTCCAGCGGCATGATTGCGCAGCACAGGCCGCCCTGAACGGCCTGCATCAACTGATGCACCGCATCGGTCTGCAACAGCGGCTGCGGTTGCAGGCCCCGGCTGTGGAAGTTGTGATCGATGGACTGGCGAAAATGCATGCTGCCGGTCAGCAGGCCCAGCGGCAGCCCGGTCACATCGCTCCAGCTCAGCGCGGGTTCCTCGAACTGGAAGTGCCGCGTGTCGTACAGCAGGCCCATGCGCGTCTCGCCCAGCGGCAGGGCTTCGAAGCGGCTGGTGTCGAGGCGCTCGAAGTACGAAACGCCCAGATCGATACGGTTACTCGCCAGTTGCTCCAGGATCTGCTCGGAGCTGAGCGACGACAGCTCGAAGCTCAGGTTGGGATGCACTTGATGCAGACGCTGCAACAGCGGCAGCGGATCGAAGCTCGACAACGGCACGACACCCAGGCGCAAGGTGCCGACCAGATGGCCGCGGCAGGCGGCCGCTTCCGCCTGCAAGCCGTCGTAGGCGGCCGATACGGTGCGCGCCCACGCCAGCACCCGCTCGCCCGGCGCGGTAAAGCCCTCGAAACGCTGCCCGCGGGTCACCAGCTCCAGCCCCAGTTCCTGCTCAAGGCTGCGCAGGCGCATCGACAGGGTGGGCTGAGTGATATTGCACCGCGCCGCCGCTTGTCCGAAATGCCGGGTCTCATCGAGGGCGATCAGGAATTTCAGTTGCTTGATGTCCATGGGCACTCCGGGGTTGGGCGGTCGGGCGATTCTACCCACTCCGGTTGACGTTTGTCGGGCCGCCGCTCGCGCCGGCTGTCGCGGGCTATGGTTGTGGGTGCGGACTTTCCGAGCCGCAGGAGGAACAACAATGAGTATTTTCAGTTTCCTGAAAGACGCCGGAGAAAAGATTCTCGACGCCCTGACACCCGGCGATGCCCAGGCCGGCACTGACGCCCTGAAAAAGCACATTGCAAATGTCGGGTTGGGAAATCCAGATGTTCAGGCCACTGTGCAGGGCAGCACCGTCACGGTGACTGGCGAAGTGGCCAGCCAGGAAGAGAAGGAAAAAATCCTGATCACGCTGGGCAATATTGCCGGCGTTGAAAAAGTCGACGATCAGATCACCGTTGCCGCCAGCGCGCCGGCGGCCACCGCTTCGCGCTTTGAAACGGTGAAAAGCGGCGACACCCTGAGCGCCATTTCCAAACGGGTCTACGGCGACCCGAACAAATACCAGAAGATCTTCGACGCCAACAAACCCATGCTCAAGGACGTGAATAAAATTTATCCGGGGCAGGTGCTGCGCATCCCGGAATAGCCTGAACGCCGAACCCGTAGGAGCGCGCTTGCCCGCGACCGGCTGCGTTAGCAGTCGTAAATTTGTGGCGTGTCATCAATTTTGTGGCCGCTTCGCGCCCAGTCGCGGGCAAGCGCGCTCCTACAACCCCTCGATCAATTCCCGATAATCCTCCACCGCCACAAACTCTTCGGTGTCTTTCGGGCCCTTGCTGCTGTCCGGTTGGCTGACCGCCAGCAAGTGCGCGACGCCGTAGGTGCGTGCGCTGCGCAGGATCGGCAGGGTGTCGTCGATGAACAGGCTGCGGGCCGGATCGAAAGCAGTGTCGGCGTGCAGGGCGTCCCAGAACTGCTGGTTTTCCTTGGGAAAGCCATAGTCATGCGAGCTGATCAGGCGCTCGAAGTAGGGCGCCAGTTCAATGCGTTCCAGCTTCAGCGACAGCGAATCGCGGTGGGCGTTGGTGATCATGATCACCCGCTTGCCGGCGCGCTGGATGGCGGCCAGAAAGGTCTGCGCATCGGGGCGCAGGGCGATCAGGTGGGCGACTTCCTGCTTGAGCTCGCGAATGGGCAGCTTCAGTTCGCGGCTCCAGAAATCCAGGCAATACCAGTTCAGCGTGCCGGCGTGGTCGACGAACAGCGGTTTGATCTCCAGCCACGCCATCGCCAGGCTGATGCCGTGCAGGTCGGCATAACGCTGCGGCAAGTGATGCAGCCAGAAATGTTCGTCGAAATGCAGGTCGAGCAACGTGCCGTCCATGTCCAGCAGGACGGTGTCGATCTCGCTCCAGGGCAGGCAGGGCATACGGCGCTCTCTTCAAGGTGACAGGAATATATCGGCGGCAAATCGCAGAAAAAGCCACGTATAGTACCGGGTTCATGCCAAGGAGTTTGTCATGCGTCAGAAACCCACTGTACTTGACCGTGAAATCGTTGCCAGCAGCCATCTGTTCCGTGTCGAGGCCGTGCAGTTGCGCTTTGCCAACGGCGTCGAGCGCACCTACGAGCGGCTGGTCGGACGAGGCACCGGGTATGGCGCGGTGATGATCGTCGCCATGCTCGACACCGACCACGCCATCCTGATCGAAGAGTATTGCGGCGGCACCGAAGATTACGAGCTGTCCTTGCCCAAGGGCCTGGTCGAGCCGGGCGAAGACGTGCTGGCCGCCGCCAACCGCGAGCTCAAGGAAGAAGCCGGCTTCGGCGCCCGTCAGCTTGAACACCTGACCGAGCTGTCGTTGTCACCGGGCTACATGAGCCAGAAAATCCAGGTGGTGCTGGCCACCGACCTTTATGAAGAGCGTCTGGAGGGCGACGAGCCCGAGCCGATCCGCGTCGACAAGATCAACCTGCGCGATCTGGCCAGCCTGGCGCAAAACCCCCAATTCAGCGAAGGCCGCGCCCTGGCCGCGCTGTACCTGGCCCGTGACCTGTTGACCCAACGTGGATCGTTTTTGCCATGACCGACCTGCTCGAAAACCTGCCTCATCCGCTGCTGGCGCCTGTCGTCGAACTGGCCCTGCGCGCAGGCGAGGCGATTCTGCCGTTCTGGCGCAACGATGTGGCGGTGACCGCCAAGGCCGACGATTCGCCGGTCACCGCTGCCGACCTGGCGGCCCACCATGTGCTGGTGGCGGGTTTGCAGGCGCTGGACCCGAGCATTCATGTGTTGTCTGAAGAAGA
The DNA here is from genome assembly GCF_055284095.1 of Pseudomonas sp. HP_08. Classification (NCBI taxonomy): domain Bacteria; kingdom Pseudomonadati; phylum Pseudomonadota; class Gammaproteobacteria; order Pseudomonadales; family Pseudomonadaceae; genus Pseudomonas; species Pseudomonas sp. HP_08. Next base: position 70,416 of record NZ_JBTOQC010000005.1, read on the forward strand.
CGCCAATATTTCCCAGGCCGAGCGCGCGACGTGGGAGCGCTGGTGGCTGGTCGACCCGCTGGACGGTACCAAGGAATTTATCGCCGGCAGTGAGGAATTCACCGTCAATGTCGCGCTGATCGAACGCGGCCAGGTGGTGTTCGGCGTGGTCTCGATGCCCACCAATGGCCGCTGCTGGTTCGGCGGCGCGGGCCTGGGCGCCTGGCGCCGTGAGGCCGATGGTTCGGGTGCGCCGATCAGTGTGCGTGAAACGCCAGCCGAGAACTTCACCGTGGTCGCCAGCCGCCGGCATACCAGCCCTGAGCAGGAACACCTGCTGAGCGGGCTGGCCGAAGGCCTGGGCGAATTGAAACTGGCCAATATCGGCAGCTCGTTGAAATTCTGCCTGCTGGCCGAAGGCAGCGCCGACTGCTACCCGCGCCTGGCCCCGACCTCGCAATGGGACACCGCCGCCGCCCAAGGCGTGCTCGAAGGCGCAGGCGGCGTGGTGTTGCAACTCGACGGCCAGCCGTTCAGCTACCCACCGCGTGAATCGCTGCTGAACCCGTTCTTCGTGGCCCTGCCGGCCAACGCCCCATGGCGCACCCGCTTGCTGGAACTGGCCAACACCTGATCCCCGTCGGCCCTGACACAACCCCCGTAGGAGCGCGCTTGCCGGAATGCCGGACCACCGCGACCGGCTGCGTTAGCAGTCGTAAATTTGTGGCGTTTCATCAATTTTGTGGCCGCTTCGCGCCCAGTCGCGGGCAAGCGCGCTCCTACAAGCGGCGTATCACCGGTGCACCACAAATTGCCCCACGAACTGCACTGCTGCTTCTGTGCTGTCCGGCGAGAAAATCTGCGTGTGCAATTCCAGCCGGGCGCGGCCGCGGCGTTGGTAGGTGGTGACAAACCGTTGCCATGACGCTTCTTGCGGTGGTTCGCACAGCGCCACCGCATCGCCGCGTACCGGCAGCGGGTAGCTGATCTGGCCGTCCTGAATCACGATATGGCCGTCGGTAATGCCTGCTTCACGCAGGCGCAGGTGCAGCCAGCCCCAGCCGGCCAGCACCGCGCCGCAGTACAGGCTGCCGCCGAACAGGGTGCTTTTGTGATTGATGTTGGGCGCCAGCGGCACGTGCAGGCGCAGCGTGTGTTGCTGCCAGTCGATGACCTTCACGCCCATGTCCAGGGTCAGCGGGATGTCGTGATGCAGCAGTTGCTCCAGGTCCTGGGCGGCTTGGCGGCTCATTCGCTGTCGTCCGGGTGGGTGCTGTGGTCGCCAAAACTCAGGCCGTGCTTACGCAGTTTGTCGTGCAGGGTTTTGCGCGGCAGGCCCAGTGCTTCGGCCAGGCTGCGCACCGAGGTGTGCGGGCGGGTCAGTTCGGCGGCGATCAGCGTACGTTCGAAGTGTTCGACCTGCTCGCTCAGGCCGCCGCTGCTCAGCAGCTCAGGCGTGGCGGTCATGCCTTCCAGTTCCAGCTCCAGGCCAAGGGCAAAGCGCTCGGCGGCGTTTTGCAGCTCGCGCACATTGCCCGGCCAGTTGTGCCGCAGCAGCAGGGCGCGCTGGCCGGGTGTCAGTTCTCGCTTGGGGATGCCGTGGCGCTGGCTGGCGGCATCGCTGTAGTGCTCGAACAGCATCAGCGCGTCTTCACCGCGCTCGCGCAACGGCGGAATACGCAACGAGGCGACGTTGAGGCGGTAATACAAGTCGGCCCGGAAGCGGCCCTGATCAGCGCTTTGACGCAAATCTTCCTTGGTCGCGGCGATCACGCGGATATCCAGCGGGATCAGCTGATTGCTGCCCATCCGCTCGACCGCCCGCTCTTGCAGCAAACGCAGCAGCTTGACCTGCACATCGAGGCTCATGCTCTCGATTTCATCGAGAAACAGCGTGCCGCCGTTGGCGAATTCGAACTTGCCGATGCGGCGTTTCTGCGCGCCGGTGAAGGCGCCCGGCTCATGGCCGAACAGCTCGCTCTCGACCACCGATTCCGCCAGCGCGCCGGCGTTGATGGCCACGAACGGCCCGTTACGTCGCGCCGACAAATCGTGCAGGGCACGGGCGACCACTTCCTTGCCCGCGCCGGTCTCGCCCAGAATCAACACGTCGGCGCGGGTGCCGGCCAGCGCGCCGATCTGTTCGCGCAGGCGCAGCATCGGTGCCGACTGGCCGACCAGCCGCGTGCTCAGTTGCTGGCGGTCGCTCAGGGCCAGGCGCAGGCTGCGGTTGTCGAGCACCAGCCGGCGCAAGGCCAGGGCGCGGCGCACGCTGTCGAGCATGGCATCGCTAGGGAACGGCTTTTCCAGAAAGTCATAGGCACCGGCGCGCATCGCCTTGACCGCCAGCGGCACATCGCCGTGGCCGGTGATCAGCAGCACCGGCAGCTCCGGGTCCTGCTCGTGCAACTGCGCCAGCAGCTCCATACCGTCCATGCCGCTCATGCGGATATCGCTGATCACCACGCCGGGCCAGTCGCGGCCGATACGGCTGGCAAGCCCGGTCGCTTGCGGCAGGCTCAACACATTCAGGCCGGCAAGGTCCAGGGTCTGTTTCAGGGCCTGGCGCAGCAGCGAGTCGTCGTCGATCAGTACCACTTGCACCTGACTGTCGATGGCGGTATCGGAACTCATGCAGAAAGATCCTCGGGAGGTTGAAGGTTGGAGCCGGACAAACCGGCGCGCAGGCGCAGGGTGATCAGCGCGCCGCCGCTGGTGTGGTTGGCAAACAGCAACTCGCCGCCCAGGGCGCGCATCAGCGTATCGCAGATCGCCAGCCCAAGCCCCAGGCCCTGCGTGCGGGTCTTGGTGGTGAAGAACGGCTCACGCGCGCGGGCCATGGCTTCTTGCGAGAAGCCCGGGCCGTTGTCGCGGATGTACAGGTTGACGCCTTCGCCGGTGGTTTCGGCACTGATCCACAGTTTGCGCGGCGGGCCTTTTTCGGTCAGCGCGTCCAGCGCGTTGGCCAGCAGGTTGCCCAGCACCTGACGCAGGCGGGTTTCACCGGCCTGCACCCACAAGGTCGCCGCTGGCAGGTCGCGAATCAGTTCCACTTCCATGGCCCGGCGGCGCTTGGCCAGCAATGCCAGGGCGTCTTCGAGTGCCGGTTGCAGGGCCACGCTTTCCGGCGCATGCGCGTCGCGGCGGGCGAAGGCGCGCAAGTGGGCGATGATCGAGGCCATGCGCCCGGTCAGCTCGGCGATCAGCTTGAGATTGCCGCGGGCTTCGTCGGTGCGCTGATGGTCGAGCAGAATCTCGGCGTTTTCGGCATAGGTGCGAATCGCCGCCAGCGGCTGGTTGAGCTCGTGGCTGATGCTCGCCGACATGGTGCCCAGCGCCGACAGCTTGCCGGCCTGTACCAGTTCGTCCTGGGCGCGCACCAGTTCCTGCTGCGCCTGTTCGCGCTCCAGCACTTCCTGGCGCAGGCGGCTGTTGAGGCCTTCAAGGTCGCTGGTGCGCTCCATGACCCGGCGCTCCAGTTCACGGCGGGTCTTGCCCTCGAAAGCGATGCGCTCCAGGTAATGACGACGGCGCTGCATCACCAGGCTGAGCAGCAGCATGAGCACCAGCAGCGCCGCGCCGCCGACCGCCACCACGGTGCGCACCGGGCGGTCGATGAGTACGCGCGGCGCCAGGGCGTTGACCGTCCAGCCGGTTTCTTCGATGGAGCGGGTCTGGGTCAGCCAGGCCCGCTCGTCGAGCTTGAGCGGGCGCGGCGTGCGGGTCGGGTAGGGCTGGATGGCGACGATGGATTTCTTTTCTTCATCGCTCAGCTCGCGGGTGGCATGAAAGCGCCAGGCCGGGTTGGAGGTCAGGATCACCACGCCGTTCTGGTCGGTCAGCAGCAACTGCACCGGGGTTTTGCCCCACAGGGTTTCGGTGTAGTCCAGGTCGATCTTGATCACCAGCACGCCGATCACCTGATCGCCGTCACGCACGGGCGCGGCAAAGAAGTAGCCGCGCTTGACCGAGGTGGTGCCCAGGCCGAAGAAGCGCCCCAGCTTGCCGGCAATGGCATCGTTGAAGTACGGCCGGAACGAGAAGTTGCGCCCCATGAAGCTGTCGTGCTGATCGAAATTGGACGCGGCCAGCGTGCGGCCTTCCTTGTTCATCAGGTAGATGACATCGGCGCCGGTCTGCCGGGTAATGTCGCGCAACGCCTGGTTGGCACTGTCGATGGCGCCGAGGTCGGCCGGGCTGTCCAGCGCGGTGCGCAGGGCCGGCAGCTCGCCCAGGATCGGCGGCAAGGACTCGTAGCGGTGCAGGGTGCCGAGCAGGTTGGCAACGTACAGGTCCAGGGTCTGGCGGTTCTGGCTAGTCAGTTCGCTGTGGTAATAGCGCTCGGCCAGATGCTCCAGCGGCCACAACAAGGGCGCCAGGCACAGCGCCAGCAGGGCAAGGCTGCGCCAGCGAGGGCGGCGCGCGGGAGCGGCAGGTGGGTTCATCGATCGCAAGGCCTGGGTCACTGCCCAGGATCAACTCCCGGGCATCAGGCCCGCATTATGCCTGCCGCTGGCCAGCCAGGCACTCCAGTAATGCGTGCTGCCAGTCGGGCTGGGTCACGCCCCATTCGTGCGCCAGCAGGCTGCAATCCAGACGCGAATTGAGCGGCCGGGCGGCCGGCGTCGGGTAGGCGCTGGACGCAATCGGCTCCAGCGTGGCGCAGGGCTTGCCCATCGCCAGCAGCTGCTTGCCGATGGCCTGGGCAAAGCCGTACCAGGACGTCTCGCCGCTATTGGTCAGGTGATAGACACCCCAGGCGCCGGGGTTGCCATCGCGCCAGCGTTCGATCAGTTGCCGGGTGCTGTGGGCGATGCTGCCGGCCCAGGTCGGCGCGCCGATCTGGTCGGCGACCACGCGCAGTTCTTCGCGCTCTTGCAGCAGCTTCTGCATGGTCAGCAGAAAGTTGCGCCCATGCAGCGAATACACCCAACTGGTGCGCAGGATCAGGTGTTGCCCGCCGACCGCCTTGATTGCCTGTTCGCCGGCCAGCTTGCTGCTGCCGTAGACGCCCAGCGGGTGCGGCGCATCCTGCTCGGTGTAGGGCGCGGGCTTGCGGCCGTCGAACACATAGTCGGTGGAGTAGTGAATCAGCGGCACGCCCAGCCCCGCCGCTGCCTCGGCCAGCAAGCCGGGCGCGGTGGCATTGATCGCGCGGGCCAGGCCCGGTTCTTTTTCGGCCTGATCGACAGCGGTGTGCGCCGCGGCATTGATGATCAGGTCCGGCTGCGCGGCCTGCACCGCATGGATGATCGCGTGCGAATGGCTCAGGTCCAGTTGTTCGCGGCCCAGCACCTGCACCTCGCCCAGATCGGCCAGGCCGTGTTGCAAGTGCTGTGAAACCTGGCCGTGCTGGCCGGTGATGAGAATTTTCATATGAACAGATCGGCCTCGTTCAGGCGTTTGCCATGCTGGTCCTTGGCCGACAGTTGCGGTGCCAGGCCTTCGAGTTGCCAGTCGATGGCCAGCTCCGGGTCGTCCCAGCGAATGCAGCGCTCGGCGGCGGGCGTGTAGAAATCGGTGGTCTTGTAGAGAAACTCGGCGTGCTCGCTGAGCACCACAAAGCCGTGGGCAAAGCCTTCGGGTACCCACATCTGCCGAGCGTTGCCGGCCGACAGCCTGACCGCAACCCATTGACCGAAGGTCTGCGAGCTGCGGCGAATGTCCACTGCCACGTCCAGGACTTCGCCGACCGTGACGCGCACCAGTTTGCCCTGCGGGTTATCGATCTGATAATGCAGCCCGCGCAACACGCCCTTTTGCGAGCGTGAGTGGTTGTCCTGGACGAACTGCGGGTTCAGGCCGGTGGCTTCGCGAAAGGCTCGTGCGTTGAAGCTTTCGTAAAAAAAGCCGCGCTCATCACCAAACACCTTGGGTTCGATGATGAGCACTTCGGGCAACTGGGTGGCGATCACATTCACGGGCTTCTCCCTGCAGGTTGTCAGTGGGTGTTAGTCAGGCAATCAGATCCCTGGGTTCAGTGAATCCCAGGCGCTGGCCTTGATAGCTGCCATCCTGAACCCGGCGGCACCACTCCAGGTTGTCCAGGTACCACTGCACGGTCTTGCGCAGGCCGCTTTCGAAGGTTTCTTCAGGTGTCCAGCCCAGCTCGCGCTCGATCTTGCCGGCATCGATGGCGTAACGCTGGTCGTGGCCCGGGCGATCGGTCACGTGGGTGATCAGGTCGCTGTAGCGGGCTACACCAGCCGGGTGCTGTGGCGCCAGTTCTTCGAGCAGCGCACAGATACCGCGCACCACGTCGATGTTCTTCTGCTCGTTGTGGCCGCCGATGTTGTAGGTCTCGCCCACCGCGCCCTCGGTGACCACCTTGAACAGCGCCCGCGCATGGTCCTCGACATACAGCCAGTCACGCACTTGCAGGCCGTCGCCGTAGACCGGCAGCGGCTTGCCTGCCAGGGCGTTGAGAATGATCAGCGGGATCAGCTTCTCGGGAAAATGGAACGGCCCGTAGTTGTTCGAGCAGTTGGTGACGATCACCGGCAGCCCGTAGGTGCGCTGCCAGGCACGCACCAGATGGTCGGACGCCGCCTTGCTGGCCGAATAAGGCGAGCTGGGTGCGTAGGAGGTGGTTTCAGTGAACAGGTCATCGACGCCGTGCAGGTCGCCATACACCTCGTCGGTGGAAATATGGTGGAAGCGAAACGCCTCGCGCTCAGGCAGCGGCAGTGTCAGCCAGTAGCCGCGCGTGGCTTCCAGCAGGCTGTAGGTGCCGACGATATTGGTGTGGATGAACTCGGCCGGGCCGTCGATGGAGCGGTCGACGTGGGATTCAGCGGCCAGGTGCATGATCGCTTGCGGCGCAAAGCGCGCCAGTACGGCGCTCACGGCAGCCTGATCGGCGATGTCGGCCTGCACGAATTCATAACGGCTGTCGCTGGCAATGCTCGTCAGTGATTCGAGATTGCCCGCATAGGTCAGCTTGTCGAGGTTCAGCACTTCATGATCCGTGTTCTGGATCAGATGACGGACCAGTGCAGAACCGATAAAGCCTGCGCCGCCGGTGACGAGAATTCGCATGAGTGAGCCTTTTCCTTGTAAAGAGTAGGGGGAATCGTCAAGTTGTTAAAGCATAGCGCGATCCCCAGCGTGCCAGCAGGATCAGCCAGGACGACGGGCGGTGGTGATGAAATTATTCGATGGTACAGGCTCTGAGTGCCAGTAATCCGCCGTCGTCAAACCGCGCCGATTTGGGCCGTGCGCCTGCAGCGTCCTATAGTGATCGATTGCATTGTCATGCCGGTCTGCTCCAGAAACCATTACCTGAGGTCTTCCATGCCGCTTGCCACCCTGATTCGCCGATCCAGCCTGCCTTGCCCGCACGTGAGTCTCGATCAGGCCCGATCGCTTCTGGCGCAGCATTACGGTTTGAACGGCACGCTCAAGGTGCTGGGCAGCCAGCAGGACTGCAACCTGCTGCTCGACACCGGCACGCACCGCTATGTGCTGAAAATCTGCCACGGCGACTACAGCCCGCTGGAACTGGACGCCCAGCATGCGGCGCTGCAACACCTGGCCGGCCAGCCGGGCATTCGCGTGCCTCGGGTGATCAGCGCCCTTGATGGCGACAACCTGCTGTCGCTGAACCTCGACGGGCAAGCGGTGCATGCCCGGCTGCTGGAATTCATCGACGGCGAGTCGCTGGGCCATGCCGGTTATCTGGGGCATGAGGTGGTGGTCGCGCTGGGCGAGCTGTGTGCGCGGGTCGATACGGCGCTGCACGACTTCAGCCATCCAGGCCTTGAGCGCGTGCTGCAATGGGACCCGCGCCACGCCAATGCGCTGGCTCGCCACTTGCTGCCGGTGATCGATGACACCGATGAGCGCGCCTGCCTGCACGAAGCCGTCGAGCTGGCCCGCCAGCGCCTGCTGCCGTTGATTCCCGCGCTGCCGTTGCAGGCCGTGCACCTGGACATCACCGAGCACAATGTGGTCTGGGCACGCAACGCGCATCGGCAATGGCAGCTGCAAGGGCTGATCGACTTCGGCGACCTGCTGACCACCTGGCGGGTGGCCGATCTCTCGGTGACCTGCGCCGCCTTGCTGCACCATGCCGGCGGCGATCCGCTGTACATCTTGCCGGCGATCAGCGCCTATCACGCACTTAACCCGCTGCGCCTTGAAGAGCTCAAGGCGCTGTGGCCGCTGGTCGTCGCCCGCGCCACGGTGCTGGTGCTCAGCAGCGAGCAGCAGGTCAGCGTCGAGCCGGGCAATGCCTACATTCGGGCGAACCTGGACAGCGAGTGGCTGATCTTCGATGTCGCCACCTCGGTGCCGATGGCGCTGATGGAAGCGGCGATCCTGCACGCGGTTGGCCTGGATGCCGAGCCTGCGGTCCAGCCGGCCTGGCGCCCGCTGCTGCCGGACCTGGCCGGGCGCGGCTTCTGCACGGTCGACCTTGGTGTGCTCAGCGAGCATTTCGAGGCCGGTAACTGGGAACAGGACGGCATCGACGAGCGCCTGCTGGCGCAGACCGCCCGGCAAACCGGACTGGCCGCCAGCCGCTATGGCGAATACCGCCTGTCGCGGACCTTGCCCGACTGCAGCCGCGAGCCCGACACCTGTGCCTTGCACGTCGAGCTGCACCTGCCCCCGGACACCGTGGTGCATGTGCCGTTTACCGCGACCCTGCGCCAGACCGCCGATGCGGCGCTGTTGCTGGTCGGCGAGACCTTCAGCCTGCGGCTGTGGGGCGTGGCGTGTGACGTGCCGTCAGGCTGCCCGCTGGCGGCCGGCCAGATACTGGGCGTCACCGATGGCGTGGTATTGCTGCAATTGTGCAGCGAGCCCGGGCTGACGCCGCCGTTGTTCACCACGCCGTCCTGGGCGCCGGCCTGGCGTCACATCGCGCCGTCACCGGCGGCTTTGCTGGGCTTTGATTGCGATGCCCCGGCGTTGCAGGACCCTGCTGCGCTGCTGGCCCGGCGCGACGCGAGTTTTGCCCGTTCGCAAAAGCACTATTACCAGGCACCCCCGCAGATCGAGCGCGGCTGGCGTAATCATTTGATCGACATGCAGGGCCGCTCGTACCTGGACATGCTCAACAACGTCGCGGTACTCGGGCATGGTCATCCGCGCATGGCCCGGGAAGCGGCACGCCAGTGGTCGCGGCTGAACACCAACTCGCGTTTTCACTACGCGGCGATTGCCGAGTTTTCCGAGCGCCTGCTGGCGCTGGCACCGGCCGGCATGGACCGGGTATTTCTGGTCAACAGCGGCACTGAGGCCAACGACCTGGCGATCCGTCTGGCCTGGGCTTATAGCGGCGGGCACGACATGCTCAGCGTGCTGGAGGCCTACCACGGCTGGTCGGTGGCCACCGATGCGATCTCGACCTCCATCGCCGACAACCCGCAGGCGCTGACCACCCGACCCGACTGGGTGCATCCGGTGACGGCGCCCAACACGTATCGCGGCCCGTTCCGTGGCGCGGACAGCACTGGCGACTATGTGCGCCATGTCGACGAAACGCTGGCCGCGCTGGACGCACAGGGTCGGCAGGTGGCCGGTTTCATCTGCGAGCCGGTGTACGGCAATGCCGGCGGTATTTCCCTGCCGCCGGGTTATCTGCAACAGGTCTACGCCAAGGTCCGTGCGCGCGGCGGGGTGTGCATTGCCGATGAAGTGCAGGTCGGTTATGGCCGGCTGGGCGAGTATTTCTGGGGCTTTGAAGAGCAGGGCGTGGTGCCGGACATCATCACGCTGGCCAAGGGCATGGGCAACGGTCATCCGCTGGGCGCGGCGATCACCCGTCGCGACATCGCCGAGGCGCTGGAAGCCGAGGGCTATTTCTTTTCGTCCTCCGGCGGCAGCCCGGTCAGTTGCCGCATCGGCCTGGCGGTGCTCGATGTCATGGAGCAGGAGCGCCTGTGGGACAACGCGCGTACCGTCGGCGGCCACTTCAAGGCACGCCTCGAAGGCCTGGCCGATAAACATCCGCTGGTAGGCGCGGTGCACGGCATGGGCTTTTATCTGGGCGTGGAACTGGTGCGCGACCGCCAGACCCTGGAGCCGGCCACTGAAGAAACCGCCTACCTGTGCGAGCGCCTGCGTGAACTGGGCATCTTCATGCAACCGACCGGCGACTACCTGAACATCCTCAAGATCAAGCCGCCGATGTGCACCACGGTGCAGAGCGTGGACTTCTTCGTCGACAGCGTGTCGAAGGTACTGCAAGAGCTGGATTAACGATTATTACCGATTAATATCTGTGTTTTATGCAAAAAATATCAGGCTGTAATTATTTTTTGCTTTAAATGCCGATTTTTATCGCCTATAAAAGACCGTTCAAATCGTCATGGCCATTTTGCTATGGTGATTCACCTTTCTCGACCGCGTACGGAGTCCTGACAGCCATGACGACCCTCACCAGCACACCCCGCAGCGACGGCTTTCATATGCCGGCCGAATGGGCGCCGCAAACCCAGGTCTGGATGCTCTGGCCCGAGCGCCCGGACAACTGGCGGCTGGGCGCCAAGCCGGTGCAGGCGGCGCACGCCGAGCTGGCCAAGGCCATCGCCCGCTTCGAGCCGGTGACGGTCGGGGTGTCCGCTGCGCAGTACGACAATGCACTGGCCTGCCTGGATGCGCCAAATATCCGGGTTGTGGAGATCAGTAACGACGACGCCTGGGTGCGCGACACCGGCCCGACCTTCGTCATCGACGATCATGGCCAGGTGCGCGGCGTCGACTGGGATTTCAATGCCTGGGGCGGCTTCGATGGCGGCCTGTACTGGCCATGGAACCGCGACACCCAGGTGGCCGGCAAGATTCTCGGCATCGAGCGCAGCGCGCGCTACGCCACGCCGGGCTTTGTGCTCGAGGGCGGCTCGATCCATGTCGACGGCGAAGGCACCCTGATCACCACCGAAGAATGCCTGCTCAATCGCAACCGCAACCCGCACCTGAACCGCGAGCAGATTGAAGCGGTGCTCAGCGATAACCTGGCTGTGGATAAAGTCATCTGGCTGCCTGATGGGCTGTACAACGACGAAACCGACGGTCATGTGGATAACTTCTGCTGCTACGTGCGCCCCGGCGAAGTCATGCTTGCCTGGACCGATGACCCGCAAGACCCCAATTACCCGCGCTGCCAGGCGGCCCTGCAGGTGCTGGAAAGCACGACCGATGCCCAGGGCCGTGCGTTCATCGTGCACAAGATGCCGATTCCCGGACCGCTTTACGCAACCACCGAGGAGTGCGCAGGCGTCGATAAGGTGCATGGCAGCCAGGAACGCGACCCTTCTGTGCGCCTGGCCGGGTCTTATGTGAACTTTCTGATCGTCAACGGCGGCATCATCGCGCCGTCCTTCGACGACCCGCTGGACGAAACGGCACGGCAAATCCTGCAACGGGTATTCCCGGAACACCTGGTGGTCATGGTGCCTGGCCGTGAATTGCTGCTTGGCGGGGGCAATATTCACTGCCTGACCCAACAGCAGCCGGCCTCGCGGATCATTGCCGACTGAGTGTCATCGAGGTTGGTCCTGTTCTTGCTGGCAAAAGCCCATCTATCGATGGGCTTTTTTTCGGGTAACGCTTTGTAGCATTTAACCGGGATATCCATCTTTGGGTAAGCCGCCGATGTTTCGCCTGCCTGTCACACGGTACGCGTACAGTTGGCCCCCTCATGACAAAGAGGTTGTCCCACTATGAACGCAGGTATTATCCCGAACGCTCCCCGGGGTCTGTCCGTCAGTAGCGAGGCTCGTAAAATCATGGCTGACTGGCTAAGCAGGACGCGCCTGCCCAGGCCCCGCCCCGACACCCGGGCGATGCTGATCCAGCGTTACCCGAACGGGCTTTTCAGCGAGGCAGAACTTCAGGCACTGGTCACGATTATCGAAAACTGAGCCTTATGCCAAAAAGAAAAGGCTCTGGAATAAGCTTCTGGCAGTTTGACACCCCTCAAGGGCGCGACTAGGATTCGCCCCCAACGCCTGTGGCCACGCGCCGCGTACGTGCATCAGTAGACCACTGCGATGATTTCGTTCGGCCTTTATGCCTCGCATAAAGGTCTTTGGGCGACCCTTAGAGCTGCGGGTCCCAGTGCGTTAATCATTCGTCAAAGGGAATACAACAATGCTTAACAAACGTATGGGCGTCCTCGCGCTGGGCGTGCTCAGCGCCACTCAAGCCATGGCGCAAAGCCAGGCAGAATCCCAGGGCTTCGTCGAAGACAGCCATCTGACCCTGAATGCGCGCAACGCTTACATCAGCCGCGACTACAAGAACGGTAACCAGGACAAGGCCGAATGGGGCCAGGCGTTCTCCGGTACCTTCACTTCCGGCTTCACCCAGGGCACCGTCGGTGTCGGCGTTGACGCCTTTGCGCTGTACGGCGTGCGTCTGGACGGCGGCCGTGGCAAAAGCGGTGCCGGCGGTATCGACTTCTTCAAGCAAGGCGACAGCGGCGAAGCGGCCGACGACCTGTCCCGCGTAGGCGGTGCAGTCAAGGCGCGTATCTCCAACACCGTGATCAAGTACGGCGACCAGATGCCGCAACTGCCGGTGCTGAGCTACGACAACGGCCGTCTGCTGCCAGAAAGCTTCACCGGCACGTACATCAGCTCCAAGGAAATCGAAAACCTTGAAGTGGTTGCCGGTCGCTTCACCAGCGAAGTGCGCAAGAGCGCCACAGGCCACGACAGCGGCGGCCTGAAAAGCATCAACGTCTACGGCGCCAGCTACAAGTTCAACGAAGCATTCAGCGCTTCGGCCTACGCCTCCGACAACGAAGACGTGTTCAAGAAGCAGTACGTCAACCTGAACTACATCCTCGCCCTGCCTTCCGAGCAGTCGCTGACGTTCGATTTCAACGGCTACAAGACCAAGCTGGATCGCGACTTCTCGGCCGACGCTGCTGCCGGCGAGCGTGACAACAAGATCTGGAGCCTGGCCGCCACCTGGGCCGTGGGCATCCACAGCTTCACCCTGGCGCACCAGCGTAGCACCGGCGACACCGGCTACAACTACGGCTTCTACCAGAATGCCGGCGCATTCGGCGATGGCGGCAACTCCATCTACCTGGCCAACTCCTTCTGGTCGGACTTCAACGCCAAGGACGAGCGCTCGTGGCAAGTGGGCTACGGCGTCGACCTGGGCGGTCTGGTGCTGCCTGGCCTGAGCTACAAGGCCGCTTACGTGCGCGGTACCAACATTGACGACGGCACCAACCGCGGCAATGGCACCGAGCGTGAAATCTTCAGCCAGCTGTCCTACGTCGTACAAAGCGGCCCGGCCAAAGACCTGTCGCTGCGCCTGCGCAACTCGTTCCTGCGTGTGTCGGACAACGCCAGCGCTTACAACAGCGAAGGCAACGAAACCCGTATCTTCGTCGACTACCCGATCAACGTTTTCTGATCATGTAGCTTCGATTTGATACAACCAAGGCCCGCATAATGCGGGCCTTGGCTTTTATGGCGGTTGCGGTTTATTGATGCGCGGTCAGCGCGGCATAGCCATTCATCAGGTTGCGGTAGTTGGGGATACGCTGCGACAACAGGTTACCCAGGCCTTCGATATCGTTGCGCCAGTCGCGGTGCAGCTCACAGGCCACCGAGAACCAGTTCATCAACTGCGCACCGGCCTGGCTCATACGGTTCCACGCCGCCTGCTGCACAGTGGTGTTGAAGGTGCCCGAGGCATCGGTCACCACGAACACTTCAAACCCTTCTGCCAGCGCCGACAAGGTCGGGAACGCCACGCAGACATCGGTGACCACGCCGGCAATGATGATCTGCTTGCGACCTGTAGCCTTAATCGCCTTGACGAAATCCTCGTTGTCCCACGCATTGATCTGGCCAGGACGAGCGATGTACGGCGCGTCCGGGAACATTTCTTTCAGCTCCGGCACCAGCGGGCCATTCGGGCCTTGTTCGAAGCTGGTGGTGAGAATCGTCGGCAGCTCGAAGAATTTGGCCAGATCGGCCAGCGCCAGCACATTGTTCTTGAACTCGTTGGGCGAGAAGTCCTGCACCAGCGAGATCAGGCCGGTTTGGTGGTCGACCAGCAGAACGATGGCGTCGTCTTTGTTCAGGCGGCTGTAAGTCGGTGCGGTCATGGCGTAGATCCTTTATCTGAGAGATTTGAAGTTCGTTAATCAGGGGTGTCGCTCAACATGGGTACAGATTAATGATTCGCCATGAACGGATAAATCGGCTGAAACAGGTTTCACTGTCTACTTATGGTGGACAATTTTCCGTGATCTTTTAAAGCGATGTATTGCGCCGTGAGGTCTTCGCTACCATGGGTGCCACCTTCCTATTGGCTGCGATGACCCTTTATGGCCCTGGCCGCTCCGCCTGACCTCACCGACACCGACGTCCCCGTGCAGCCGTTGGCGCGTACCTACCCGCGCGGGCTGTATATCGAGCCGCACCAGCATGTCTGGGGCCAGGTGCTGTATGCCGTATCCGGGGTGATGTGGGTCGAAACGCCCGGCGAAGCGCTGGTGGTGCCACCGCAGCGCGCGGTGTGGCTGCCGCCTGGCGTCGACCACGGCATTCGCGTGGTGTCGGATCTGGAAATGCGCAACATCTACCTGCGCCCGGCCATCGCCAGCATCCTGGAAAACAGCGTGCAAGTGCTCGAAGTCGGCGGCCTGCTGCGTGAGCTGATCATCAATCTGGTCGAACAGGGCCGTGAAGGCGAGGTGGACTACTACGAAGCACTGGTCAACCTGGCGCTGCTGGAACTGCAACGCGCGCGCCGCTCGTTGATCCGCATCCCCATGCCCGACGGCGCCGATCGACGCCTGATGAACCTGTGCCAGGCGGTGATCGACGAACCGTCGCTGGCGATTGCCTTCGAACAACACGCCGAAACCGCCGGCGCCAGCGTGCGCACCCTGGCCCGTCTGTTCCAGACCCGCCTGGGCATGGGCTTCGCCGAATGGCGCCGGCAAGTGCAACTGGCCACCGCCGTGGCCCGGCTGATCCAGGGCCAGCCGGTGAGCGCGATCGCCCGCACGCTGGGCTACTCACCGAGCAGCTTCAGCGACATGTTTCGCCGCGAGCTGGGCGTGGCGCCGTCGCAGTACGGCGTGGGTGTTTGAGCCTGTTACATACGCTGATCAATGCTCACATGCAGTAGTGAGCTTTCGCTAGGTCCTGCTATCTGTGCGCTGTACCTTTTCGACCTTCGTTGCTTCACGGCTTCAGGCTCAAGAGCCCGGATGCACGTTTGATGGCAGCACTATGGAGTACCGGGTCATCAGGCGACTGAGGGGCCGGAAGCGAAGGCAGGCAAGCCCAGAGTATGAAAAAGAAAAAGCCCATCATCATGGTGTCTTCCACCGTTTATGGCGTGGAAGAGCTTCTTGACCGGATTTACACCTTGCTGACCAGTTTTGGTTATGAGGTCTGGATGTCGCATAAAGGCACCGTTCCGGTGTCATCCAGTCAAACAGCCTTTCAAAGTTGTCTGGCCGCCGTAGAACAATGCGATCTTTTTCTGGGCATCATCACGCCGCAATATGGCAGCGGTGTCGATGGCAGCGGTATTTCCATTACTCATCAGGAAATCCAGAAAGCGGTGTCGCTGAAAAAACCACGCTGGTTTCTCGCTCACGATCAGGTGGTATTTTCCAGGCGTTTGCTGGCCGACCTCGGCTACCGCAAACGTGAAGAGCGCGAACAGCTCACGCTCAAGCCCAGATCGGCGTCCATCACAGATCTGAAAATAATCGATATGTACGAAGATGCGACCATGGAACAATTGCCCCTCACAGACCGGCAGGGCAATTGGGTACAAAAATTTGATTGCCACGATGACGCCGACTTGTTTGTGGTGGCTCAGTTTTCTCGCTATCAGGATGTCGAGCAGCGCCTCAAGGACCACCTGGGCAATGTGATTGCGGTTGCCCAACGCCTGGCAGGTCAGAATGAATAGGACACTCCCTGAACTCAGAGCACTGTTGTCGCTCGGCAAAAGCCAGGTGCTCGCGTGCTTGCCTCAAGCCGATATTGAAAGCTGTGGCCCCGCAGTCTGTGCATTTCTTAACAGCGAAGGCGGCTACCTGCTGTGCGGTATCGGTGAGTATGGCGAGGTTCTGGGCGTTGAAGATGCCCTGCATGTAGCGCATCAGCTTGAGGTTGTACTCAAGTCACGAATTCAGCCACCTGTGCTGTTTTCAGTTGAGGTCCAGAAAACAGATGGACTTCAATTGCTCGTGTTCGAGGTGCCCTCTGGAAAGGATATTCCCTACGCATTCAGCAACGACATTTACATCCGCCAGGATGAGCGTACGCAGAAGGCAGATATCGACACCATTCGCGATATGGTCTTGCGCAAGCAGATAGAGCCGCAACGCTGGGAGCGCCTGCTTTCATCGGAGCTGGAAGTGGAGCAACTGTCCAGTCAGGCGTGTCGCAAGCTGATTTCTGCCTCGCGTATCGTTGAGCAACTCAAGAACCTGGGGCTCTTGCAACAACTGCAAAAATTGTCGTTGTCGCACTACGGCCGTTTAACCAATGCGGCCGACATATTACTGGCTCGGGATCCCGCTCTCCGGCACCCGCAGGGCCGGGTTCGTGCCGTGTGCTATAGCAGCAAAACCGCTGATGAATATCAGGATCTGCAGCACTTTTCAGGCCCCATGAACGAGGTGATCGAACAGCTTTTTGCCTTTGTCATGCGCAATACACCTTCGCGAGCACGCTTCAGCCACGGCAGCACTCAACGAGAAGATATTGCCGTGTACCCGGAAGCTGCGATCCGTGAGGGCATCGTCAATGCGTTTGCTCATCGGGACTACGGCAGCTTCTCTGGCGGTATCAAAGTCGAGATCAGCCCAAGTCATGTTGAAATCTGGAATTCAGGCGAGTTGCCTGAGGGGATCGACGCAGACCGACTGGACCGCGCGCATATCTCGGTACTGCGCAATCCCGACATCGCTCATGTGCTGTATCTATTGGGGTATATGGAGAAACTGGGGCGCGGTAGCGTGCTGATCACACAATCGTGCAAAGCAGCAGGTCTGCGGGCACCCGTTTGGCGCTCCAGCAAGTCGGCAGGTGTGACGCTGACATTCTTCGCCCCGGAAGTTACCCCGGAAGTTGCCCCGGAAGTCGTCAGGTTGGCAGGACTCTTTACGGGAAACGCCAGGCGGGCAGAACTCCAGCGTTTGCTGAACCTGAGCGATGCTGAACATTTTCGCAAACACTACCTGATTCCGGCTCTGGAGCAGGGCGTCATCGTCATGACGCTTCCTGACAAACCCACCAGTAAAAACCAGAAGTATCGTTTGACGTCCTTGGGTGAAAGTATTCGGCAACGCCTTGCCGATTCCCCAACCTGACCGATATCCAGAAGTCCTTGGCCGGTAGCCCGGCCGCCATCTCCCTAGACTGCGGGCATTCCCTGATTGCCCGGAGCTCATCATGAGTTTTGTCATCTCTCTTGCCATTGGCATCGCTGTCGGCCTGCTCTACGGCGCACTGGATTTTCGCTCGCCCGCACCGCCCGCCGTGGCGTTGATCGGCCTGCTGGGCATGCAGCTCGGTGAAAAGGCCTGGCCGGCGGGCAAGCAGTTGCTGGGCCACTGGCTGTCCTGAATCTTTTTCCCTTGTGATCGGAGTTACCCATGAATGCACTGCAATTTTCCCGTACTGGCGATCTCGCAGCCCTGGAGTTTGTCGAGCTGCCAACCCCTGCGCCCGCCGAAGGCGAGGTGTTGATTCAGGTGAAAGCCGCCGGCCTGAACCCCAGCGATGTGAAAAACGTTCTCGGGCGCTTTCCCTACACCACCTTGCCGCGTGTACCGGGGCGCGACTTTGCAGGTGTGGTGGTCGAAGGCCCGCAAGCCCTGGTGGGCAAGGATGTGTGGGGCACCGGCAAAGAGCCCGGCTTCTTCCGTAACGGCTCGCATGCGCAGTGGCTGACCCTGCCGGCCAGCGGCGTGGCACTCAAACCCGAGGCGTTGAGTTTTACCCAGGCCGCCAGCCTCGGCGTGCCGTACACCACCGCGTGGGATGCGTTGCAGCGCAGTCAGGTCAATGCGCAAACACGCTTGCTGGTGATCGGCGGCAATGGCGCCGTCGGCAGCGCGGCACTGGCGCTGGGCCGCGTGCTCGGTGCCCAGGTACTGGGTGCGGTGCGCCGCCCCGATCAGCAACAGGCGCTGGCCGCCGAGGGTTTCGAGTCGATTGTGTTGGGTGAGCCGCAGGCCTTGGCCGGGCAAGTGAATGAGCACTTCAAGGGTGGCGCCGATGTGATCTTCGACACCACCGGCTTCTGGCTGCCGGCGTCGGTGGCGGCGCTGGCGACCTGGGGACGCATCGCGATCATCGCCGCCCCGGTCGACGGCCAGGTGCAATTGCCGTCGCTGGCGCTGTACCGCAAGGGCGGTTCGGTGGTCGGTATCAACTCGCTGCTCTACGACTGCCAGGCCTGTGCCGGCATGCTCGACCAGTTCGGGCGCTTCTTCGACGAAGGGAAGCTGGCATTGCCCGGCGGCCTGGTGGAGTCGCCGCTGAGCGAAGGGCTGGCGCGTTATGCCGAGGTCAACGAGGGCCGCAGCGAGAAGATCATCCTGATTCCCTGACCCTAACTGTCGAGGGTCAGAATCTGCAGAAACAACGCGAAAAATCCGAAAAACACCCAGAAGATGCTGAACAACCACGGCGCTCGCTTGGAGAACAGCAAGGATTTCTTCGGGCCTGTTTCGCTGGATTCCCAGTCGCTGAACAGCGGCGAGTCGTCATAAGTCAGGCCAATGACCGGCTCGCTGCTCAGCAACTGCGCCTGCTTGTGATGCCAGTGCTGAATGATCTCGCAGGCCGCGCGAATACCCGGCCAGGCGCTCAGGGTATTGAGCAGGCCGAGCAGGGCGAGCATTGGCGGGATCACCAGGGTAAACATCATGCCCCAGTCTGGATTCATGTTGGCCATCGATGAGGCGTAGGCAATCACCAGAAACGACTGCGCCGTGAGATAGGCATTGGTGCGGTTGGACAGGTTGGTGGTTTCGTACTGGATCTCGCGCCGATAGAAATCCAGGCGCTCCTTGGGGGTGCCAAACAGCCGGGTGCTCTTGTCTTTCACCACGTCTTCGGGCGTTTCGTCGGTAATGATTCTGGGCACGCGCTGGAACCTGCAATGAACAATCAGCTAGGTAGACTGCTAAGCGGTCATGCGGTTCGATGGCGGTGACGAGCGTCGGACGACGGCATTGCAGGCCTTCTGATGGCCCCGTAAGATGAGAACGATTTTCAAATCCCGGATCATGAACGGTGTCTACATCCTCGACTCGCAAGCTGGGTTTCTTCTTCAGTGACCATCATCGCTGGCTGCTGCAGCACATTCAGGGACGGCTGCGCAGCCATGCCGGTAATCGCGCTGACGCCGAGGACACGGCTGCCGAGGCGTTCTGCCAGATGCTCGCGGCCAAGGTCGACCCCGACAGCATTCAGCAGCCGCGCGCCTACCTGTCGACCATCGCCCGACGCCTGCTGCTTGATCGCCACCGGCGCCGGCAACTGGAAAACGCCTATCTGGAGCGTCTGGCCCTGCTGCCGGAGCGGGTGGCGCCGTCGCCGGAAGAACAACACCTGCTGATCGAGGCGCTGCTGACCATCGACCGCGTCCTTGAGGGCCTGCCGACGATCGTCAAAAGCGTGTTCCTCTACAGCCAGCTCGACGGCCTGAGTTATGTCGACATCGCCAGCAAACTGAACCTCAGCGAGCGCACGGTAAGCCGCTACATGAAACAGGCGCTGTGCCAGTGCTATCTGGCGGACGCGCTGCCGTGAGCCGGCCGGTGATCGATCCGTTGGGCGAGCAGGCCGTCGACTGGATGGTGCGCCTGAGTGCCGGGCATCACGAGCCCGGTCTACAGGCTGAATTCGACGCCTGGCTGCAGCACGATCCGGCCCATGCGCAAGCCTGGCAGCGCCTGCAGGATCGCATCGGCGGTTCGTTCAACGTGGTGCGCTCGCTGGAGCGACACAAGCCCGGCCAGGCGGACGAAGCCCGGCGCCTGTTGCTCACGCCCTCGACCTCGCGCCGCGATGTGTTGCGCGGCCTGGCCGCCATCGGCCTGCTGGGCGGCGGTTTGTGGCTGGCAGCACGCAGCAGCACCGGGCAGGTGTTGCTGGCCGATTTGCACACTGGCACCGGCGAGCGGCGCACTGTCGAGCTGGCCGATGGCAGCCGCCTGAGCCTGAATGCCGACAGCGCCGTAGACCTGGATTTCAGCGCCAGCCAGCGGCTGATCATCCTGCGTCGCGGCGAGCTGATCATTCAGGTGGCCGCCGACCCGCGACGGCCACTGCGCGTACGCAGCGCCCAAGGCGAAGCCCGCGCGCTGGGCACCCGCTTCATGGTCGGCCAAGAGCGCGACGCCACCCGTCTGGTGGTGCTGGAACACAGCGTCCGCGCCCGCCTGCTCGACGGCAGCGAACGCGATGTGAGTGAAGGCCAGGCCGTCTTGATGGGCACCGGGCGCATCGAAACACTGAACGACGACCCACTGCGCCGAACCGCCTGGCTCGACGGCCGCCTCAATGTGCTTGACGAGCCGTTGAGCGAAGTGATCGACGCCTTGCGCCCGTACTCGACCGGCATTCTGCATCTGGCGCCCGAGGTTCAGGGCTTGCGTGTACAGGGCGTTTTCCCGCTCGACGACCCGCAGCGCACCTTGCAGGCGCTGGCCGAAACCCTGCCTATCAAGATCGAGCGTTATACGCCGTGGGTGACGTTGATCGGGGCACGTTGATGTGCGTGTCATCAATGGATTTCTGCATTTTTTTGAAAGTCTTTCTCATTCGTGTCCGGTTTTCATCTTTCGTCCCACCTATCTCCTGAAGACAATTAAAAACATCATCAGGAGCATGCTGTGCACAACCCTTGGTTTCCCGCCCTTGCGCTGGCCATCGCCGTCGCCGCCATCAGCGCCCCGGTCATGGCGCAAAGCACCCAGACCTTCAACCTGCCTGCCGGCGCGCTGGCCGATACGCTCAATCGCATCGCCAGCCAGGGCGGCCTGATCCTGTCACTGGACCCGGCGCTGGTCAGCGGCAAACAGGCGCCGGCCATCCACGGTGAAATGACCGCCAGCCAGGCGTTGCAACAGGCCGTGGCCGGCAGCGGGCTGGATGTGCTGGTGACCGGCAGCGGCAATGTCACGGTGGTACCGAGTGTCAGTGCAGAGCAGGCGCTGGAGCTGTCGTCGGTGACGATTTCCGGCAAGGCGCCGGGGTCGATTACCGAAGGGACGGGTTTGTACACGACCTACTCAACGAGCAGCTCGACGCGACTCAACCTGACCCCTAAAGAAACGCCGCAATCGGTCACTGTACTGACACGCCAACGGCTGGATGATCAACGGATCGAAAATGTTATTGATGCGCTGGATGCGACCGCCGGAATAACGGTCAGCCGTGCCGGGGTGGATATCGACAATGACTTGCTCTATTCACGCGGTTTCATCCTCAATAACTACGCAATTGATGGGGTTCGTACATCCTCATCCTTGGCCAATCAGCGTTTAAGTGCGGCGGTCTACGACCGCATCGAAGTTGTGCGTGGCGCTACCGGCCTGATCAGTGGTATGGGCACACCTTCGGCAACCATTAACCTGATCCGCAAGCGCCCGACCCTGGAACCACAATTCAGTTTTACAGCGGAGGCGGGCAGTTGGGATCGCTACGGCAGCGGATTTGACCTGTCGGGGCCATTAACCGAGTCAGGCAACATTCGCGGTCGCCTGGTGGCTGACTATAAGAATCAGCATGCTTGGGTAGATCGTTTCGAAAAAGAAGAATCGGTGCTTTACGGCATCAGCGAGATCGACCTGAGCGAAAACACGCTGCTGACACTCGGGTTTAACTTTCAGACCAGCGATGCAAATTCGCCGATGCGCAGCGGATACCTCATGTACTACAACAATGGTCAGCGTATCGATTTCAAGCGCTCGGCCAACAATGCTCCCGATTGGTCCTATTACGATAACGAGTTGAGCGGTGTTTTCGCTTCGTTGGAGCATTCATTCGACTCGGGATGGAGCGCCAAGGCCGAGTATCGATATAACCAGTACCGTAGTAGTGCCGTGGTGCCTTATATGGCGGGCTCTGTTAATCAGGCAACGGGGGCCGGTGCCTATATTGCACCGGCGCGTTTCAGAGGTGACCCTAAGGAAAATAGCCTGGACCTGTACGCCACAGGGCCCTTTTCGCTGTTCAACCGCGAGCACGAGCTGATCACAGGCGCCACGTTGTCGGATTTAAGTGAAGACAGCCCGGCCTACGGAAGCTGGATGTACCCCTACACCGGCTATAACGGCAGTATTCCCAACCTGCTCGACTGGGACGGCAGCCTCAATAAACCTGCCTTTCCAAAGACCGCTGATATCGACATGCATGAATATCAGTATGGAGCCTACTTGAGCACGCGCTTGCACCTTACGGACTCGACTCAGTTAATCCTGGGTAATCGGGTTACCCATTGGAAGCGCAACAGGGACAGCACAAGTATTAATGGAGTCACGAGCAAGACCAGCCATCGTGAAAGCGGCGTCTACATTCCCTACGCCGGCCTGGTCCAGGCGTTGAACGAGACCTGGTCGTTGTATGCCAGTTATACAAAGATCTTCAATCCTCAACCTGTTTATGTGCGCGATATCAACCAATCGCCTTTGGCGCCGGAAGAGGGCAGTAGCTACGAGATCGGGGCAAAGGCCAGCTTCAACGACGGTCGCCTGACCTCAAGCTTTTCATTGTTCAAAACCGAGCAAGATAATCTCGCCGTCCTTGTGGATGACGGTACGTTCACCAACTACACCTCCGAACAGGGCACGACCAGCCAAGGGTTGGAAATGGAACTCAGTGGCGAACTTGTCGATGGCTGGCAGTTCACCAGCGGCTACACCTACAGTGTCATCGAAGATAACGAAGGCGCGCGTATCGTTACTCAAGTACCGCGCCATAGCTTGAAAACGTTTACCACGTACCGTCTGCCCGGCGCGCTGGACAAACTGACCGTGGGCGGTGGCATCAATTGGCAGAGCAAGACCGGGACGGACCTCAAGTACTTCACGCAAGGTAGCTATGCGCTTGCCAGCTTGATGGCACGTTACGAAATCAACCAGAACCTTACCGCTTCGTTCAATTTGAACAATCTGTTCGATAAGGAATACTTTGCCGGCGGCCCGAGATGCTGTGGTGTTTACGGCGAGCCACGCAACTTCATGACCTCCCTGAAGTACACCTACTGATTTTTACCGCTCACTGGCGCACCTGATCTTCAGGTGCGTTACCGCTTTTGAACTTCCCCTCGCACACACATTGACCCTGCCCGATCGCGGTATGCTCACCGGCTCATTTCCCCACAAGACTTTTGCGTATGTCCTGTCCCCACGAAGACCAC
Source organism: Pseudomonas sp. HP_08 (assembly GCF_055284095.1). Lineage (NCBI taxonomy): Bacteria > Pseudomonadati > Pseudomonadota > Gammaproteobacteria > Pseudomonadales > Pseudomonadaceae > Pseudomonas > Pseudomonas sp. HP_08. The sequence goes on from NZ_JBTOQC010000005.1 coordinate 93,777, forward strand.
TTTCAGGCCCTCGAACACTGGCTCGGCCAGCCCCTGGCCACGTCATTACGTGAGCACTTGAAACACGCCAACGGTGCCGAATATGGCGACTACGTCCGCTTTTACGCCCCTGATGAACTGCTTGAACGTAACAAAACCTATGAGGTGCAGTCTTACTGCCCAGGCTGGTTAACCATTGGTGACGATGGCGGGGGCAGGGCGGTGATGGTGGCGCCCGGCTTGAAACCGGCAACGGTGTTTCTGGTCGATCACGGCAGCATGGCCCGCGAGGAGTTTCATGGGGTGGCCGATGAGTTGCTGGCGTGGGTCGATCAGGGTTGCCCGCTGCCGGACGACTGACAAATAAGAGAAATCTCATGAGTACAGCATTGTTAAAGGCCGCTGCTGCGGGGCAGAACGAGCGCTTGCAAGCGTTGCTGGACGACGGGGCGGACATCAATTTTGCCGACAAGATGCCCGGCCGTACGGCGCTGATCGAAGCGGCGATTGCGGGGCACATCGAGACGCTGTGTTTGCTGATCGACAAGGGCGCCGACCTGGACCTGCACGACCGTGCCATGGGCTTTACCGCGCTGGGCTGGGCGGCGCATTCCGGTGACCTGCATATTCTTGAGTTGTTGCTCGGCGCCGGTGCGGGGGTAGACCTGACCGGTAACGATTATGAGCATTCACCGTTGATGGTCGCGGCGCTGCAAGGGCGTGTCGAGATCGTCGAAGCCTTGCTGGAGGCCGGTGCCGATGTGCAGGCGCAGACCCGTCATGGCCGCAATGCGCTGTCGATGGCGCAAGAGCGCGGGCATGCCGAGGTCGTGGCGTTGCTGCTGAGCCGTGGCGCCTGCCCGCCGCTGCTGCCCGAAGAAGTTTATCTGCCGTGGCCGCCCGTGGCGGATAACCTGTCCGATGTCGACCACAGCGACCCTGCCAGCGTGTTGCGTGGCTTTATCCTGGCCATGAATCGTTGGGAAACCGAATGCTATCAACACAGCGAACAGGTTGGCGTTCGCGAGCTGGACTGGGACTTCGTCCGTCAAGGGCTTGCAGGCATTTTCGAGCGGTTCTGCACGCTCAAGCCGCGTCCGCAGGGCCGTGGCAACAGCATCGGCTGGCCGCCCGATTACACCCCCGGCGAAGCGCTGGTGAGTATCGAAAACAAAGGCCGGCGCGCCACGTTGATGACGCGCCAGGCGCCGGATGGCCCGATGCGTTATGAGGCGCTTTACGCCGCCGTGCGCACCGACGACACCTGGCGGCTGGACAGTAAAAAGACCCGTCCCTGGGGCACGCTGAACTGGGACAAAGGCATTCTTTAAATCACGACCAAGGAGCTTTCATGAGCATCGATAATCCCGCTATGGGCGACCACGTTTTCCTGCAAGGCATGTACGCCGATGACTACTTTCCCGACGAGGTCGTCGACCTGTGCAAAGACGTGCTGGTCGACCTGTGCCGACAGATCGAGCAGCAAAAACCGGCCGACCTTGAAGCGCTGTACGTGCTGAGCCATGCCGCCACCGAGCGGCTTAACGGCCTGCAGGAAACCTTCGAAGAACACGGCAGCGAAATCGAAAGCACCGCCCGCGATGCGCTGGCCGAAGACTTTGCCTGGATCGCCACGGCGTATGGTTTCGCCGAGGCCGACATCGAAGAGCTGACTGCACCACGGGAGTGGTAAGCGCGGGCGTTTTCAATATATTCCAAGCGCGTATTGGTGCGTAGGACCGGCTTTAGCCGGGAAGCAGGCACCGCGTAACGACTGTTCCCGACTAAAGTCGGTCCTACGGTCCTGCGACGGTGCAGCACATAATGCAGGCATAGCCTTTTCAGACCACGAAGTGCTTTTCCACACCCTTGGAAAAGTGCGTGCAGTTGATCCGCAGAAAGGCCTGGTAGTTACGGCTCACTGAAAATACCGAGCCTGGCAGCAACAGGATGTCGTGCTGTTCAAGCCTGTGGATAAACCCCTGTTGGTCGGCAATGGCTGGGTGTTGTGCCCAGATGAACATGCCGCTTTCAGGGGCGATCTCGAACTGCCAGCCACGGTTTTTCAGTACGCGCTGGGTCTTGTTCTGTTGCTCGATCAGTTTCTGCCGCAGGTGCTTCATGTGCCCTGCGTAGGTGCCGTCGGCGAGGATGGTGTTGACGAAGCGCTCGCAGAACGCCGGCACCGCCACGCAGGTCAGCAGTTTCAGGCGCGTCAGCGGCTCGACCAGCGCTGGCGGGCAGGCGATGTAGCCGACCCGTAAGGAGGCCGACAGGCACTTGGAAAAGCTGCCGACGTAGATGACCCGCTCCAGGTTATCCAGCTCGGCGAAGGTTTGCCGGGCGGTGGGGCTGAAGTCGCCGTAGACATCGTCCTCGATGATGAAAAAGTCATGCCTGACGGCCAGGCGCAGCACATTGAATGCGTTGTTCGCCGTGATCGTGCCGCCGGTGGGATTGTGGAACGTGCTGTTGCAGAAAAACGCCCTGACGGGCTGACGTGCCAGCAGGCTTTCGAGTTCGGCAATGTCGGGGCCTTCGGCAGTGCGCCGGATACCGATCACCTGCGCGCCGTTCAGTTGCAACAGGCGCACCAGGTTGCCGTTGCACGGCTCATCCACCAGCACCGTATCGCCGGGTTTGATCAACAGCCGGGCGATCAGGTCCAGTGCGTGGGTCGCCCCCAGCGTGGTCAGAATCTGGCCGGGGCGGGTGTCGATGCGGGTCAGGCGTTTGATGTGCACGCACAACTGTTTGCGCAGCGGCAAATAGCCGGAAATATCGCCGTACTCGACCAGCGAATTCTGCTCCAGGCGCGCCGTGCGGCGAATCGCCTTGGTCAGCAGGTCGGTGTCTTTCCAGCCGGCGGGCAACCAGCCGCAACCGAGCTTGGTGTAGTGCGGTCCGCCTTGCAGAAAGTTGAACAACGGATCACCGGCCATGCACTCAGGCTCCGGCTCGCTGTGTTGCGGGCGTGCGCCGATGGCGACGAAATAACCGCTGCCCGCGTGGGCTTCCAGCACGCCTTCACTGACCAGCCGGGCGAAGGCCGAGACCACCTGGTGGTAGGTCGCATCGGTGTCGGCAACGAAGCGGCGAATCGACGGCAGGCGCTGGCCCACGGTCCATTCGCCGGCTTGCAGGCGCGCCTTGAGCTGGGCATGGAAAGGCTGGCTGGGCATGGCTGATCCCGGATTATTGTTAGGAAAAACAGCCTAACAGTTCGCTGCAAAGGGTGTCGACTGTGAGCCTGCTGCGCACGGGTACACGGCACTATCCGGTTTCGGTACTCCATCAACCAGACCACTGGATGAGCACACCCCATGCGTACACTCCCGGCCCGAACCTGGCTGTATTTCGCCGCTCAATCGATCAACCTGACCTGCGCGGTCATGTCGGTGACCATGGCCGCCACCGTCGGCGCTGCACTGGCCCCCGCGCCCGCGCTGTCGACGGTGCCATATGGTTTTCAGTTTTTATGGCTGATGCTGGCGACCTACCCGGTGGCCTGGCTGATGGGCCGTTGGGGCCGAAAACGTACCTTTCTGCTGGGCAACGTTGCGTTGGCCATTGCCGGCATCAGCGGCTATCAGGCGGTCGTCCAGCACAGCTTTTTGCTGCTGGTGGTCTGCCATTCCGCGCTCGGTGTGTATGTCGCATTCGCTAACTTCAACCGCTTTGCCGCCACCGACAATCTGGCCGCGCACCTCAAGCCCAAGGCCATTTCGCTGGTGGTCGCCGGTGGCGTGATCGCCGCCGTGGTCGGGCCGACGCTGACTGAATGGCTGCGCGATGTGGGCGCTCATGAGGCCTTTGCACTGTGCTATGTCGCGTTCATCGGCCTGGCTGCGCTGGCGACACTGGTCACCCTTTGCCTGCCGAGCGACAGCGGCCTGGCCGTACGGCCGCGCACCGCATCGCAACCCGGCAGCCAGCGCTCGTCTCTGACACCACCGATCCTGCTGGCCATGGCGGTCGCGGCGCTGGGCTACTTCATCATGCACCTGCTGATGATCCAGGCCTCGATGCACATGCAGCACATGCATGAGGACTTCAGCGCCATGCGTCTGGCCATTCAGTGGCATGTGATCGCGATGTTTGCCCCGTCGTTTTTCACCGGCTGGATCATCGAGCGACTCGGGCTGAAAACCACCTTGTGCCTTGGGTTGTGGCTGCTGATCGCCAGCGCAGCGGTCAATATCGCGTCGAGCCATTACGTGGCCGTCAGCGCCGCGCTGATTCTGCTGGGCCTGGGCTGGAACCTGACCTACGTCGGCAGCGGCGCCTTGCTCGCCCAACAGCTTGACGGCCAGGCGCAGGCCTTCAAGGTGCAAGGCCAGAACGACCTGGCCATCGCCATCTGCGCGACCCTTGGCGCCTTCGCGCCGGCGCTGTTGCTGAGCGGCATGGGCTGGCAGGGCAGTAACTGGCTGTGTGTGGGTCTGGCGCTGTTGGTGCTGGTGGCGGCGGTAAACGTGCTGAAGGCACCTGCTCGTTCAGCTGTTTCGGTGATCTGAGCTGCCGTACAGCGGCCGACTTTGATTTTTATCAGGGTTGCGTATACGTTACATCTCATTTGGTTTGTCACGTATACAAGACATGGATTATGAACTCATCGCCACTCGCCTAGGCCAACAAATACGCGAAAAGCGCCTTAATCGCGGCCATACCCAAGCCAGCCTTGCGGCATTGTCGCGCCTGACCCGGCAGAAGATCATTGCCATCGAGCAAGGCAGCCTGTCGGTCAGCCTGGCCGCTTATGCCCAGGCGCTGGCGGCGCTGGATTGCGAGTTGAATGTGGTGCCCGCGCGATATCCCACGCTGGAAGAAGTGCAGGGGTTATTTGATTGAAGCGTGCAATCTTGAAGGTCGCCACGCCTCAGGGTGGCAGCGGCAAGGTCCTCACCAGCGGTGAGGATTACCTGTTTCGCTACAACGAAGAGGCGCCTGCACAGGCCGCGATCAGTTTGCTGATGCCGGTGCGGGCCGATGAGTATCGCCATCGCGAACTGATGCCGATCTTTCAGATGAACCTGCCCGAAGGCTATGTACTTGAGCAGTTGCGCAATCGACTGGCCAAAACCGTGAATGTCGATCCGATGCTGCTATTGGCGTTATCGGGCAGCAGTTCGCCAATCGGCCGGGTGTTCGTAAACTCGCCCGACGTCGATGCGTTATTGAAGCGTCAGGTCTTTGCGGGCGAACGGTTGAATGAAATCCTGACCTGGGATGGCACTGAAGACATCTTTGCCGATCTGGTCGACCGATACATTTTGCGCGCCGGAATTTCCGGCGTTCAGCCCAAGGTGATGGTGCCCGAGCAAGTCCAGGCGGACGCGCAGAGGTTCACCTCGAAAACCCCGGAACTGATCATAAAAAGCGGCAGGGATGAATACCCTGGTCTGGCGATCAATGAATTTCTTTGCATGTCGGTTGCGCAAGAAGCGGGTATTGAAGTGCCTCCGTTCTACCTGTCCGATAACGCAAAGCTGTTTGTCATGCGCCGCTTTGATCGCAATGAGCAACTTGAGCCTGTCGGTTTTGAAGACATGGCCGTGCTCATGGGGCTGGCGACCGAGCAGAAGTACAGCAAGAGCTATTCGGCGATTGCCAAGGCGATTCGCATGTACTGCGCGCCCGATCAGGTTCAAGGCTCACTGAAGCAACTGTTCGCCATCGTCGCCTTGAGTTGCATCCTCGGTAACGGCGATGCGCACCTTAAAAACTTTGGCTTGCTGTACACCGACCCCACCCAGCGCAGCGCACGACTGGCGCCGGCTTACGACATCGTCAACACCACTGCCTATATCCCGCAAGACGTTTTGGCGCTTGATCTGGCAGGCAACAAATCATTGTTTGCCTCGCGGCAGGGGCTTCTGGATTTTGCGGAAAATTGCGCGGTCGAGCGGCCGGCAGAGGTGATTCGCGGATTGCTGCATGCTTTGGAACGAGTCCTGGCCCGTTTTCCCGAACACTGTGCACAGGCGCCACATGTAGTCGCGGCGATCAGGCAGAGTGCAGGGCCGTTTATTCAGACGTTTGGTTGAGCGATCATGCCGATGCATTGGTGGGCTTTCGTCAGGACTGGGTGGAAATCACCGACCCTGCGGTGCTGGCCACCAGCGGCAAGACCCATCACCCCATCGTCAGCCACAGCGGCGTGGCCGACGATCGCGTGCCCGGCAGCGTGTTTGAAATCACGCCGGCGGAACTGGCGGCGGCAGATGCCTATGAGGTCTCGGATTACCAGCGCGTGGCCGTGGTGCTGGCTTCGGGCGCTGAAGCCTGGGTGTACGTGCAGCGCTGATCGCCGCCATCACCCTGTCAGCGGAATCAGCACCTCAACGCATAACCCGCCCTGCGCCCTGTTGGAAAACCGCAGGGTCAGCCCCAGCCGGCGGCAGATCATGTCGACGATGGCCAGCCCCAGGCCTGCGCCTTCGGGGTTGCCGGCGCTGTAGAAGCGGTCGCACAAACGTTCAAGCTCCGCTTCGCTGACGCCCGGACCTTCGTCCAGTACTTGCAGGCGCATCTGGCTGTTGTCGGCATGGCGGCTGAGGTGCAGGCGCACTTCGCTGCCGGCCGGTGAGAAGGCCAGGGCGTTGCTGATCAGGTTTTGCGCCATGATCGTCAGCGCGGCCGGCTCGCTGAGCAGCAGGCAGTCTTCTTCGCTGTCCAGCACCAGCTCGACGTCCCTGCGCAACGCCAGTGGTGTCAGCTCGGCCAGTTCTTCGCGCATCAGCTCGGTCAGGTTCAGGGGCTGGCTGGGCAGGGCCGCCGGTTCCAGGCGCGCCATGGTCAGTAGCTGGCTGGCGATGCGGGTCATGCGACCCACGCCCTGTTGCAGAAACGCCAGCGCTTCGGCGCGCTCGTGCGGGTCGCTGGCGGCCTGGGCATTGCGCACATGAATGTCGAGCACGGCCAGCGGCGTGCGCAGCTCGTGGGCGGCATCGGCGATGAAGCGGCGTTCGCGGTCGAGCAGGGCGCGTAACTGGTCGAGCACATGATCCAGCGCCGAACGCATCGGCTCCAGTTCCGGTGGCAGGGCCTGGACCGGCAGCGGCTCGAGGCTGTCGTGCGGGCGATCGCGCAGTTGTTTTGCCAGACGCTGCAACGGGTGCAGGCCCCAGCCAAGCAACAGCCAGATCAACAGGGTCAACAGCGGCAGGCCGACCAGCGTCGGCAACAGCGCGTGATGGACGATTTTCTGGATCAGGTCCTGGCGTAAATCGTCACGCTCGCCGGCCCAGATGCGGATGCCCAGCGCCTGATCTTCGAGCAACACACCGCACCAGTCCTGGCCTTCGTACATCAGGTCATGCAAGCCGGGCGAGGGCACCTCGGCCAGCGCCGGGGCGTTTTCGGAGCGCAGCAGCAGGCGGCCGTCGGCGGACCAGATCTGGAACGCGACATTCATCTCATACGGGTGAGAAACAATGCCCGGTACCGAGCGGTTGAGCGCGTTGTTCAGTTCACCTTCCAGCGCCTGCCAATCGCGTCCGGCGGGCGATTGCTGCAGCACGCCCTGCATCAGCCGCGCGGCTTGTACCAGTTGCGCGTCGTAGACGTTTTCGATTTCGCGGTGGCTGTCGCGCAGGGCCAGCAATACCAGGGTCAGGCTGCCGATGATCATCAGCAGCAGAGTCGGCGCCAGAATGCGCGTACGGATAGAGATCACTGGTTGCGCTCCACCAGATAGCCAACGCCGCGCACGGTGCGTATCAGCCCGGGAAACAGCTTCTTGCGCAGGTTATGAATCAGCACTTCGAGGGTGTTGCCGGGGCCGCTTTCCTGCCAGCCGTACAACGTGCTGCTCAGGCGTTCGCGGGTGACCACCACGCCGGGACGGGTCAGCAACTGGTGCAGCAACTGATATTCCATCGGCGTCATGACCACCGTGACACCTTGGTAGAACACCTCTTGCGTGGCCGGGTCGAGGCTGACGCCGGCATGCTCCAGACGCGGCTGGGCGCGGCCCTGGCTGCGGCGCAGCAACGCCCGGATACGCGCCTTGAGCTCATCGAGGTCGACCGGCTTGACCAGGTAATCGTCGGCACCGGCATCCAGCCCCTGAATACGGTCGGCCACGGCGTCACGGGCGGTGAGGATCAGCACCGGCACGTTGCCTTCGGCCTGGCCACGAATGCCGCGCAACAGCGTAATGCCGTCGCGACGCGGCAGGCCCAGGTCGAGCAGCACCAGGTCGAACGGCTCGCAGCTCAAGGCGTGCTCGGCCTCCAGGCCATCGGCGACCCAGTCCAGCACATAGCCCTCGCCGCGCAGGGCAACGCGAATCCCTTGGGCGAGGGCGCGATCATCTTCCACCAACAGTACGCGCATGCGTGTGACCTCTGTTTTCAGCCCGCAATCATGGCGATTCGGTTGCCGCCCGCCAGTAAGCAAATGTTACCGCGCGTTACTCATTAAGACTTTATTAAGCTTGTCGCCGCACTTTAGGGCTCCCAAACAATGGAGAGCCCCACCATGTCCCGCCTGCTGCGCGTTGCCCTGTTCCCCACGTTATTGCTGGCCAGCGTCGGCGCCTATGCCGGCCCGCAATGCACCACCGCCGATCGCGCCACCTGGCAAGACGCCGAAGCGTTTCAGGCCAAGCTGCGCGAAGCCGGTTACGAGATCAGCAAGTTCAAGGTCACCGATGGAAACTGCTACGAGATCTATGGCTTCGACAAGGAAAAACGCAAGGTCGAGATCTACCACGACCCGGTCAGCGGCAAGGCGGTGAAGACCGAGATCAAAGGCTGATGAAGGCGGCGACGATACGCCTCTGGGACCCGCTGGTGCGACTGTTTCACCTGTCGGTGGCCGGCGTGTTCGTCGCCAATTACTTTTTCAACGAGGCCGGTGACGACTGGCACACCTGGCTGGGTTATTACGCTGCCGGCTGGCTGACGCTGCGGCTGGTGTGGGGCTTTATTGGTCCGCAAAGCGCACGCTGGGCAGACTTCTGGCCGACACCTGCGCGCGTGCGGGCTCACTTGAGTGCCTTGCGCCATGGCCGGGATTTTCATCGCCTGGGCCATTCGCCTCTGGGTGCGCTGGTGATGGTGCTGATGATGGCCGCCATGGCGGCGCTGGCGCTGACCGGCTTTCTGATGCAAGAAGTCGATGCCCTGTGGGGCGCCGACTGGCCCGAAGACCTGCACCGCTGGATCGCCAATAGCCTGGTGGCTCTGGTTGGCCTGCATGTCTGTGCCGCAGTGATAGAAAGCCTGCGCCTGCGTGAAAACCTGCCGCTGTCGATGCTCACCGGACGCCGGCGGGCACGTCCAGGCGACCACCGCCCTGACGATCATTGATTCGGGCGTCATCTGCTATTGATCCTGTTGCGCGCCCCCACGCAAAAGGGTGCAGGCTCAATCCGATCTGCCAATCTGTCCAGGACAGCCGCTATCTGGTTAAGCGTGTGGTTGAAGGGCGCCAAGGCGTCGCCGTGTCCGCGAGTGGGCAATGGCATGAGTAAAAGGGCGTGATTGCAGTGAGTGCTCTTAGAGGGGAATAAAGTGCTGTGGCTTTTCTGACAGTGGCCCGCTTTTAATAGGCCGCGTTGAATATAAGTCGTGCTTGAAATTTTTATACCGTGCCCAAAAAACAGACTTTCGCCGTGTGGTCGTACAGGGTGTCCGATAGTCGGTATTCGATAAACGCTACATGGGATTAGCTTGGCAATGAATAATCGCTAATAGCCTCTTGTCCAGTGTTTGCTAGGTTTTTCGTCGGCGTGCACCCAATGTTCAGACCTTCCCTCCTTAAGAGTGCAATAACGGTCCTGTTTTTTTACTCAAAAATAAGAAATATTTTTTACAGGTTGTAAGTTTGTCGTCCGGTTATGAGGTAATGGTGAAAGGTTATAACTGGTCCCGATTTTACGTGCTAGGTTTTTAATCGTTTCTCGCGGCGCGTTAATGGAGGTGTTGGCGTGAATGGATTGATAGAGACCGATAACCTTAGTTACTTTAAAGTCCATCGGCAGGCGTACGTGTCTTCGCAGCTTTACCAACAGGAACTGGAGGTCGTCTTCGACAAAAGCTGGCTGTATCTGGCGCACTTGAGTGAGCTGCCGTTGGCCGGGGACTTCCTGACCCGTAATGTGGGTGGGCGCAATGTGATCATTCAGCGTCAGGCCGGCGGTGATGTCACCGTGTTTCTCAATGCCTGTGCGCACCGTGGTGCCAAGGTCTGTGCCGAGCCGCAAGGCAATACCCAGCGTTTCACCTGTCCCTACCATGGCTGGACCTATGACGGTAATGGCGCACTGGTCGGCCAGCCTGACAAGGCTGCCTATGAGTACAAGGGCCAGTGCGATGCCGGGCTGAAATTGCACCGGGTGAAGCATTCTGCCTACAAGGGGTTTGTGTTCGTTCACTTCGCCCGCACGCAGAATTCGCTTGAGGACTATCTGGGGCAAGCGACCGATTATATTGACCTGATCCTCGACCAGTCCGAGGCGTCCCTGGAGATTATTCCGGGCGGCTTCGAACATGCGATCCAGGCCAACTGGAAGCTGCTGGCCGAGAACGGGGTCGACGCCTATCACCTGCCATTTGCGCATAAACGTTACCTTGAATACCTCAACACCCTGGGCACGGATCCGGCCTCGCACAAACGCACCGGCCTTGGGCTGGCACTGGGCAACGGGCATGCGCTGATCATGAGCGGTCCGCCTTCCACCGGCCGCCCGATTGCCTACTGGAGCCCGCTGTTTCCCGAGGAACTGAAACCCTCCATTGCTGCCAAGTTCGAGCACCTGGTGCAGCGTTTTGGCCGAGAGCGCGCCGAGGCCATCGCCCACACCAACAAGAGCCTGTTCATCTTTCCCAACCTGGTGATCAACGACATCCTTGGCCTTAACATCCGCACGTTTTTTCCCGTTTCGTCGGGCCAGGTCAATGTCACGGTATGGGGCGCAGGTTTCAGCGACGAGAGTCCGCAAGAGCGCGCAGCCCGCATCAACGGCCTGATCTCGTTTATCGGTCCTGGAGGTTTTGGCACCCCGGACGATGTTGAAATTCTCGAATCCTGCCAGCAGGCCTATGCCCACGCCGCATTGGGCTATAGCGACTTTTCGCGCGGCATGGGGCCCGGCACGCAGCGGCATACCGACGAAGAACAGAACCGCAGCTTCTGGCGCGAGTGGGGCCGGCGCCTGGGCGAGCCGGTCGGCCATGGCGCTGGCGTGTTGCGTCATCTGGCCATTGCCGTCTAGTCCAACCCTCTCACTGATTCCTGGCAGATCCGCCGCGCGCCAACAGGTTTGGCTACGTGGGGAATATCGGGCACTGCAAGGATGTTATTCATGTGTGGAATTGCTGGATGGATCGACTGGACGCAGGACCTGCAAAACCAGCGTCATATCATCGAAAACATGACCCGTACCCTGGTGCAACGCGGGCCGGATGCCGAAGGCCTCTGGGCCTCGCCCCATGCACTGCTGGGCCATCGACGTTTGTCGATTATCGACCTGGCCAATGGCGCACAGCCCATGGCCAGCGCCGGTGACGAGGTCGTCCTGACCTACAGCGGCGAAACCTACAACTTTCAGGCGTTGCGCCGCGACCTGCAAGCTCTGGGGCAGCTGTTCAGAACGTTATCGGATACCGAAGTGGTGCTGCGCGCCTACCTGCAATGGGGCGAGCAGGCCTTTGCGCGGCTGAACGGGATCTTTGCCTTTGCCCTGTGGGATGACCGCGACCAGAGCCTGTGGCTGGTGCGCGATCGATTCGGGGTCAAGCCGCTGTATTACTTTCCAACCGCCAGTGGTGTGCTGTTTGGCTCTGAGCCCAAGGCAATCCTGGCCCATCCCGAGGTGCGCCCGGTACTCGATGCCAGTGGCGTTGCCGAGTTGTTTGCGCTAAGCACGGCGCCCACACCGGGCCATGGAATTTATCAAGGCATGCATCAGCTCAAGCCCGGCCATGCGTTGCGCTTCGATGCCAACGGCTGGCAAGAGCGGCCTTACTGGCACCTGACAGCCCACGCGCACAATGACAGCCCGGAGCAGACCGCTCGGCAGGTAGGTCACCTATTGCGCCAGGTAGTCGAGGAGCAACTGGTGGCCGATGTGCCGCTGGGCAGTCTGCTCTCCGGTGGTCTGGACTCCAGCGGTATCAGCGCCTATGCCGCCCACGCATTGAAAGCGCATAAGCGTGAGTTGCCGACCTTTTCCGTGGATTTCACCCGTGGTGACGAGGGCTTTGTGCCGACGCCCTGGCAAAGCAGTTGGGACGAACCCTACGCGCAACAGGCCGCAGCTTATCTGCACACGTCGCACACGACGTTGCAGGTTGCACCCGAACAGGTTCTGGCGCAGGAAGACGCGGTGCTGCGCGCCCGTGACTTACCCGGTTGGGGAGAGCTGGACAGCTCGCTGTACCTGCTTTTTCAGCAGGTGCGCCAGCACACCACGGTGGCACTGTCGGGCGAGTCGGCCGATGAGGTATTCGGTGGCTATCCGTTCTTTCACGATGCACAGGCGCTGGCGCACGACGGCTTTCCCTGGCTGGCCGGCAAAAGTGGCTTGTGGCAATTGCTGCGCCCTGAAGTGGCCGAGAAGGTGGCGCCCGCTGCGTACATCGACCAGCGGTACCGCGAAGCGCTGGCAGAAGTGCCGCACCTGGAAGGTGAGAGTCCGGTCGAGCGCCGGCAGCGCGAAGTCACCTATCTGGCACTGACCCGCTGGCTGCCCGCAATGCTTGATCGCAAGGACCGCATCAGCATGGCGGTCGGTCTGGAGGTACGGGTGCCGTTCTGTGATCACCGGCTGGTGGACTACGTGTGGAACGTGCCCTGGGCGATCAAGAGCGTGGCGGGCGAGGGCAAGACCCTGTTGCGCAATGCACTGCGCGATGAGCTGCCGCTGGAGATTGTCGAGCGCAAGAAAAGTGGTTTTCCAGCCAATCCCGATCCGCGCTACCTGGAGCTTTTGCGCAGCCAGGTCAGGCAACTGTTGATTGATGGCGACTCGCCGCTGTTCACGCTGATCGATGCGCGACGGGTTGGCGAGTTGCTTGAATTCGGGCAGCCACTGCCCAGCCCGCGTGCCTCCAGCAGTCCCACCGCCGGCCTTGCTTACCTGCTCAATCTGGACCGCTGGCTACGGCTGTATCAGGTGGATATCCGTTTGTAATGCCTCTTCCAATTTTCAGGGGGAACACCCATGAGCCTGCCATTGCATGACAGCGCCCACAGCTTGCCGCTGCGGGTCAGCGACTTTCTGATCAATGAAGCCGAACTGCTGGATAACCGCGAGCTGGAAACCTGGTTTGGCCTGTTCGATCAAGCGGCGCAGTACCGCGTGCTGCCATTGCAGAGTCACCTGGTCGAGCAGGAGCCAGACCGCAGTCTGTTCATCATTGCCGACGATTACACCCGTTTGCGTGAGCGGGTCGACAGCCTGCTCAGTGGCCATACCTGGATGGAGAAGCCGTTGTCACGTACCCGGCGCCAGGTCAGCAATGTACGGATCAAGACCCGCGACGGCGAACAACTGACCATCAAGAGCAACTTTGTCGTGCATCAGTTTCGTCACCAGCAAAGCTGGAATTTTATTGGTGAGGCCACCCATGTGTTGCGTGACAGCCCGGACGGTTTGCGGATTCTGCGCCGTGACATCCGCCTGGACCACGAGACCATCAATGACCAGCGGCGCATCAGCATCATTCTGTAAGGCAGGAGTCATTCATGAGCGATTCATTGCTTCCAGGTTTTGCCTACTCGACCCTGACCACCGCCGGGGCGCGGATTCAGGTGGCAGTCAACGGCAGTGGGCCGCCGTTGCTGCTGCTGCACGGTTATCCACAGAACCATCTGGCCTGGCACCGTGTTGCGCCGCGCCTGGCCGAGGATTACACCGTCGTGCTGGCCGACCTGCGCGGCTATGGCGAATCCCGTGCGTTGCAGGGCGACGCGGCGGGTGCCTACGACAAGAGCGCCCTGGCGCAGGATCAGATCGAGGTCATGCGCCAGTTGGGTTTCGAGCGCTTTGCCGTAGTCGGCCATGATCGCGGTGCACGGGTTGCCTATCGTCTGGCGCTGGAGCATCCACAGGCGGTCAGTGCGCTGGTGTCATTGACCGTGGTGCCGATTCTGGATGCCTGGAATGGGGTCAACAAAGCCTTTGCCCTGAACGCCTACCACTGGTTTTTCCTGGCCCAGCCATTCGATTTGCCGGAGCGGTTGATCGGTGCCGACCCTGGGTACTTTATTGACTGGACCTTGCAGCGCATGGCTCAGGGCCGGGACATCTATCACCCGCAGGCGCTGGACAGTTACCGACGCGCATTCGCCCGTCCTGAAGTGCTGCACGCCATGTGCGAAGACTACCGGGCGGCGGCGGGCGCCGATGCGGCGGCTGACCAGGCGGATCGCGAGGCCGGGCGCAAGGTGCAGTGCCCGGTGCTGGTGCTCTGGCAAGACCGTCCTTATGCGCCCGCCAGCCACCCGCTGACGGTGTGGCAAGGCTGGGCGCAAGACGTTCAGGGTGCAGCAATCCAGTCCAGTCACATGCTTGCCGAAGACGCACCTCAAGCGGTGCTTGAGCAGGTGCTGGGGTTCTTGCAGCGCGTGCAGAAAAAGGTGAATCCATGACCGCCATCATGCTTGAACAAGCCGAACAAGGCTCCCTCTGGCGTCAGCGCATGTTCGAGGCACACAGCGCCATGACCGCTTACCTGGTCGAACAACACCGCGTTCAGGACCTGGCCGACTGGGTTCAGGTCACCGAGCGGATTTTCCATGACCTGCCATTGCCTGACGCGGGCAGCAGTACCGAGTGGCAGGCGGTATTTTTTCGCGCCCAGGCCCTGATCGAGCAGTTCATCGTGCAACGGGCCGAGACGTACGACCTGGATAGCTGGGCGGCCGCCACCGGGCAGATCTATCGCGCGCTGGAACCGGCCGGGCAGGGTGAGCCGCTGGCCGCTGCCGAGCGGCTGGGGCGCCAGGCCTCGTTGTACGGCACCCGTTTCGATATTCAGCCGTCCGGGGCGGGTGCCAGCCTGTTCACTGTGCAGCACTGCGGCATCTGGGACTACCGCGAACGAGCCCGCGCCAGAGGGGTGCCGATCACCCTGAAGTCGGCCTGTACCTATTGCACCAAGCTGCTGTCTTCGCTGGTTCAGGCCAAGGGTTGCGATGCCCGTTGGGCGTTGTTCAGCGACGCGCAGGACCACGGTTGTGAGTGGACCATCACCCCGCAAAGCCTTAGTCATTCACGCACAGGAGCCCTTGAGCATGAACGCGATCATTGAGCAGGCCCGTCATCTGGGCGGTTATGAAAACACCAGCCAGCTCTTGCAGTTGCGCGACCGTGACTGGGTCTTGAACCGCGCCCTGTATCGCCCCACTCGTGTGCTCGACCTGGGGTGCGGCATCGGTTCGTTGTTGCACGGCGCGGTGCTGCGCTGGCCGCAACTGACGCAGGTGTGGGGCGTCGAGCAATCGGCACTACGCCTTGAACAGGCCCGCGAGCAACTGCGTGACACTCGTGCCGAGGTGGTGTTGCGCCAGGGTGACTTGCTGGCATTGCCGACCTTTGAGCAACGCTTTGACTTGATCAGCATGACCGCGGTACTGCATTGGCTGTACCCGCATGAAGAGCAGTTGTTCAAGTGGGTGGCCGAGCATCTGGATGAGCAAGGCGAGTTTCTGTTTACCTCTCATCACCCACTTTCGCCGCACGGCCTGGGTGGCGAGGATGATCTGGTGGCCGAGGCGCTGCTGGAGATGCAACTGGCCAGCCCGCAGACGCTACGGCAGTACTTTGTCGAGCATGCAGTCGTGCCCATGGGCACTCGGACCCGCCCTGCCGATGAGCTGCGCGCGATTGTGCAGCGACATTTCAAGGTCAGCTCCATCGCCAGCCGTTCGGCCGCCTTGCGCATTGCCAGTGTCGAGGAGTACCAGCGTTTTCACGCCGCCACGTTCGGCACCTATTTCACAGCACTGGTGCCTGAAACGCGGGTCGAGGAGTTTTTTGCCCGGCTGGGCAGCAGTGCGCAACGGCGCATGGCGCGCCAGGGCCACGTCACTGACATTCCTGTCAGTGTCTGGCGTGTGGTGCGCGCGACCCGAGCGCAGGCATAACCTTATGCCTAATCGGTCTCTGCCATCAGTAAAAAAGCCCCGGGGTTATTGCACTTCTGTGTACGTGAATCCTTTGGGGCAACTGTGATGAAGAGCACTGAGCGTACGTTTCACCGGCGCCTGAAACCGATGTTCATGGCGGCCGGTTTTATCTGGTTGCTAAGCGGCGAGCAGGCGCTGGCGCAGTCGGCCAGTCCTGCGGCCAATGCCCAGGTGCTGACGTTCGATATTCCCGCCGGCGACCTGTCGCAGGTGCTGTTGAGCATCGTGCGTCAGAGCCGTACGCCGATCTCGTTCGATCAGCAACTGGTGCAGGGCCTGCAGGGGCCGGCGATTCGTGGCGCCTTGAGTGTCGATCAGGCGCTGGAACAGGCCTTGCAGGGCAGCGGTCTGGGTTACAGCCGCAGCGGCGCTGGCGTGCTGAGCCTGCACCCGCTTGCCGTACCGGCCGCTGTGGCGCCCCAGGCACCGCGCAGTGTGGCACCTGTGCCGGCCACCGCGCTGGCGACGGTGGTGGTGACCGGTACTCGTCAGGCTGGGGTCAAGGCCAGCGACAGCCTGAGCCCGATTGACGTGGTTGGCAGCGAGCAATTGCAACGCAGCGGTGCCACCGATTTGCGTGAGGCGCTGGTCAAGCTGCTGCCTTCGCTGACCCGTCAGGCGCAACCGTTCAATGCCTCGGCCCTGACCCGTACCCAGTCGCTACGTGGCCTGAGCCCGGATCATGTGCTGGTACTGGTCAACGGCAAGCGCCGCCACGAAACGGCCAACCTGAACATCAGCGGTGGCTTGCAGAAGGGCACCACCGGCGCGGACCTGGACATGATCCCGGTCAGCGCCATCGAGCGCATTGAGGTACTGCGCGACGGCGCCTCGGCGCAGTACGGCTCGGATGCCATCGCCGGGGTGATCAACATCATCCTCAAGTCGGCCGATCAGGGCGCGCAGCTCACCACCGATGTCGGTCAGTACGGTGCCGGCGACGGGCTGGCGCACGGCTCGGGCGTCAATGGCGGGCTGGCGTTCGGCGACAGCGGCTTTCTCAATCTGAGCGCCGAATACCGCGAGCAGGAGCGCACCATCCGCAGCGGTATCGACAACCGCACCGGTGCACGCGACAACATTTCCATCGGCGACCCGGCTTTTCACCGCCAATCGGTGGCCTACAACGCAGGCTACGGCCTGGGCGAAAACATCGAGTTGTATGGCTTCGGCACCTACACCAAACGCCAGGGCTCCTCGGCGGCCAACTACCGCCTGGCGTCGGTGGCTCCGGCGCTGTACCCCGGTGGTTTTACGCCCCGGCCCAACAGTGACGAAGATGATTACTCCGTGGTATTGGGGGTGCGGGGCGACTCGCTGTTCGATCACTGGCACTGGGATCTGAGCAGCACCTACGGGGTCGACAAGCCACAGATCAGCATGACCCACTCGGTCAATGCGGCCCTCTATCGGGCCACCGGCGGCAGCCCGACGCGCTTTGACCTGGCCAGTTACCGCAACACCCAATGGACCCATAACCTGGACATGGGGCGCCGCTACGATGTCGGCTTTCTGGCCAAGCCACTGAACGTCGCCTTGGGGCTGGAGCAGCGCCGCGACACCTACACGATTCGCGCTGGTGACCTGGCGTCCTATGACCAGGGGGGCGCCGAGGCACTGGCCGGGCTGTCGCCGTTGAGTGCCGGCAAATGGTCGCGCGATGTACTGGCGGCCTACCTCGATCTGTCGTCGTCGATCACTGAACAATGGCAAATGAACGTCGCTGCCCGCCATGAAGACTTCAGCGAGTTTGGTGGCACCACCAACGGCAAACTGGCGACCCGCTACGACTTCAGCCCCGAGGCTGCGTTACGCGCCAGTGTCAGCAGCGGCTTTCGGGCACCATCGCTGGTTCAGGAGCATTACACCGGGCTCAGCGTCGGGCCGGACATTGCATTGGGCCTGCTGGCTGCCAACTCATCAGCCGCCAGGTTGCTGGGTGCCGAAGACCTGAAGCCGGAAAAGTCCACCAACTTCAACATCGGCCTGGCGCTCAAGCCATTTACCAACGCGACCCTGAACATCGATGCCTATCAGATCCGTATCCGTGACCGCATCGTCGACAGCGGCACCTATTCCGGTCAGGAGGCGATCAATGCGTTGAATACCGCAGGCATTTCGCTGCCCACCGGGCTGGACACCATCAGCACCCATTACCTGGCCAACGGCGCCGACACCCTGACCCGAGGGCTGGACATCACCGGTAATTACCTTACCCCTCTGGGCTCCTGGGGTGAGATCAACTGGGAGGCCTCGGCCAACTTCAACCGCACCAAAGTCGAAAAAAACCACCGTGGGGCCAATGGTGCCGAGCTGCTCAATGCCCAGCAGATCGCCTGGATCACCACCTCGACACCGCGCAGCCAGGTCTCGCTGGGCGGCACCTGGAGCCTGGACGATCTGGACGTCAGCCTGCGGGTGACCCGTTATGGCCGGACCACCTCGGAACTGGACTACACCGTAGGGCCCAACGCCTGGTCGGCCACCGAGTTCAACCACTTCGTCAACAGCCCCAAGTACATCACCGACATCGCCGTGCGCTACGCGGTCAACCGCCACCTGCAACTGAGCGCCGGAGCCGACAACGTGTTCGACATTCGTCCCGACAAGCTGCCGGCTGAAAACACCACCTATGGCGACGTGTTGCGTTACGACACCTATGCCTCGCAGATCGGTTTTAACGGTGCGTTCTATTACCTCAAGGCGCGCTATGAATTCTGACTGCCAACCCCTCAAGGACGATTACTCATGACCCTGGACATTCGTGGTGGCGTGCGCGCTGCCGCCCTGCCTGGCCAGACCCCTCCCGAGCGCCAGGCCGCCCGCCTGCTGGGCGACCTGCGCGAGCGTGAAGCCGACCCGCTGTTCATTCAGGCCCAGGCACGACAACTGGAGGCCGATGGCCTGGACAGTGCGCTGGTCACCGTTTACAGCGCCTGGCCCGATCCGTGGCTGGTGGCGGGTTGGGCATTGGCGGCCACTGATCGGCTGCGTATCACAGTGGCCCATCGTCCCGGCGTCACTCAGCCTACGGCAGCGGCCCGCAGCCTGGCGACGCTGGACAAACTGTCGGGCGGGCGCGCCGGGGTGCATGTGGTGATCGGTTCCAGCGATGCGGATGTGCAGCGCGACGGTGACTTTCTGGCCAAGGGCGAGCGCTATCAGCGGGCCGTCGAGTACCTGGAAATTTTCACCCGCACCTTGCAGCAGACCGAGCCATTCGATTATGCCGGCACGTTCTACCGCGTGGCCGACGGCGGCTCGGGATTCTTGCCACAACAAAGGCCGCACCCACCGATTTCCATCGGCGGGGCGTCGGAGCAGGCCCGTCACCTGGCCGCACGTTTTGCCACGGTCTATGCCGGCTCCTACGCCACTGCGGAACAGGCCGCCGATGTGGTCCAGGGGCTGCGCGGCCTGGCTGCGCAGCATGCGCGCGATCTGCGTTTCTGGAAGCATTTCAAGGTCATTCTTGGCAGCACCGATGCCCATGCCCAAGAGCGCGCGCTGCACTTGTATCGCCTTGCCGAAACCCAGGTGGCCCAGCGCTCGGTGGCGCAGTTGTTCAGTTCACCGCAAGTGGCCCGCGACCGTGAGCGGGCAGGGCAGGCCGCCCACGAGGCGCAGGCCCTGCAACGCTGGGTGCAGGAGGACTTACGCGACACTTTCGGCCAATGGCTGGTCGGCTCGGTGCCGACCGTCGCGCGACAATTGCTGGCGTTCTATCGCGCGGGTATCGACATCATTCAGATCGAGGCGTCCCTTGAGGAGGCAGACGATACAGTGTGGCGCCGCGAACTGGTCCGTGAACTGAGGCGCTTGAGCAATGACACGTGAAACGCTGTCATTTGACCCGCCGCCGGCCAGCGAATGGTCGCCCAGGGCGATTGGCCTGCTGCTGACGGCAGTGGTGGCGATCATCTTCGGACCCACAGGCATTCTGCTTGGCACCTTCAGCCTGTTCATCGAGCCCATGAGCCAGGCATTCAATTGGGACCGGGCCGAGGCGGTGTTACTGGTGAGCGTATTTGGCCTGGCGGTGGCGTTCAGCAGCCCGTTCAAGGGCTGGCTGATCGATCGTTGGGGAGCACGCAGGCTCATGCTGACCAGCACCGTCGCGCTGGCGCCGTTACTGATGGCTCTGGCGGCGGTGGAGCAGGTGTGGCAGTTGCGCGGCCTGTTCTTGATGGTCGGGCTGGTCGCGCCGGGCAACATGCCTTACGGCAAACTGCTGGGCGTCTGGTTCCGGCAGCGGCGCGGAATGGCTTATGGGCTGTTGGGGCTGGGCTTTGGTCTCGGCGGGCCGATCGGGCTGTTCATTGGCCACCTGAGCATCGAGACCTGGGGCTGGCGCGCCACCTATGTCGTTTATGGCCTGCTTGAACTGGGTATCGCCTTGCCGCTGCTGTACTGGCTGTTTCGCGAGCCGCCCGCCTTGCCTGTCAAGGTACCTGCCGAGGGACCGCCCGTTGCCGAGCATGGGGTGTCGGAGTTTGACGCCTGGCGCACCTTGACCTTCTGGCTGTTGCTGCTCAACCAAGTGCTGACCGTGTTTGTCATGTCGGGGATCATGACTCACGGTGTGCCCATGCTGGTCGAGCGCGACCTGTCGCGTGCCCAGGCGGCAACCGTGTTGTCGGCGCTGTCGCTCGGCATGGTGGTGTCGCAACCGTTGATGGGCGCACTGATGGACCGCTTTCAGACGCCGCGAGTGGCGTTGCCCTTTGCGGTGATCGCGGTGTTCGGGATGCTGCTGTTTCAGCAGGACGGCGGGTTTCTCTGGCTGTGGGGCGCGGTGTTTCTGGTCGGCCTTGGCGGTGGCGGAGAAAGTGGCACCACAAAGTATTTCGTCGCCCGCTACTTTGGCCTGCGCCGCTTCAGCGTGATCTATGGCGCGGTGCAGCCCTTTACTTTCGCGGTGTCGATCAGCTTTGGGGCCTGGCTGCTGGGCCTGCTATATGACCAGACTGGCTCTTATGCCACCGCCGAATGGACATTGACTGGCGCGTTTTTACTGGCGGCGTTGAGCCTGCTGGGCTTTGCGTCGTACCCGGGCCAGGTTGCCACACCGGGCCGGACCGTTACCCAGCCATCAGGAGGGCAGCAAACATGAGCCAGGCCACACAGGCTGTATCACACCATGAGCGTTTTGCCCCCGGCGTCTGGCTGCTGGCCGGGCTGGCCTTTGTGGTTGGGACCGTGGAGTTGGTAGTTGCCGGTATTCTCGACCAATTGGCGAACACCTTTGCGGTCACTGAAGGGCAGGCGGGCTTGCTGATGAGCCTGTACGCACTGGTCTATGCGTTGGTCGGTCCGGTACTGATCTACGTCAGCGCCAGGGTGGCGCGCCGACGTCTGTTGTCTGCGGCATTACTAGTGTTCGTTGCTGCCAACCTGCTCAGCGCGGCAGCGGGCAGTTTTGCGCTGTTGCTGTTGGGGCGTCTGCTGGTGGCGGCCAGTGCGTCGGTCACCGTGGTGGTGGCGATTACCGTGGCAGTGGCAATGGTGCCTGCCGGGCGCAGCGGGCAGGCCATCGGCCTGGTGTTCGCCGGCATCGTTGCTTCACTGGTGCTGGGCGTGCCGCTGGGCACGCTGGTCGGTGAGCACTGGGGCTGGCGCAGTGTGTTTGTGCTGCTAGCGGTGCTGGCGCTGCTTTGCGTGCCGTTGTTGCCACGCTGGCTGCCAGACCTGCCCGGCGCGCCGGGCATTGCGCCGTCGCGGCAACTGGCTGCGCTGTTGCAAGGCAAGGTGCTGCTGGCGCATCTGGCTTCGCTGCTGCAAATGACCGGGCAGTTCACCCTGTACACCTACATCGTGCCTTTTCTGGTCGCGAGCATGGCCTTGTCGAAAACCGTGATTAGCCTGGTGCTGCTGGTCTATGGCATCGGCGGCATTATCGGCGCGGTGCTGGGCGGCCGGCTTGCCGATCGATGGCCGGGGCCTGCAACCTTTGTGGTGTGTCTGGGGCTGCATGCTGTCGCCATGAGTCTGCTGCCTTTTGCGACTGCCAGCGTACTGACCTTGCTGGCGGCGGTGGTGCTGTGGTGTATTTTCAATATGGCGCCGGGGCCGGCGATTCAGAAGTATCTGGTGGAATTGCGCCCCGACGATGCGGCGGTACAGATCAGCCTCAACACCAGCGCCATTCAGCTGGGTGTTGCCTTGGGCGCGTTGCTCGGCGGGCTGTTGGTCGACCACGACAACGTACAGGCGCTGCCGTGGCTGGCCGGGCTGCTGGTGGTGGGCGGCGCTGCCTGCGGCTGGCTGTCGGCAAGACTGGCATATGACAAGGACCACGACTGATCGTCGAGATATTCATAACCTGGCAAGCTCACTACCTGAACGGTTGGCGTGGGTGTCCGTCATCGAAGAACGACCATGGATAGCACCTTCAAGAACACGCTGATCGCCCAGTTGTTTCGCCAGAACTACGGCTGGTTGTGCAAGCGACTGTCACAGCACACCGGTTGCAACCACAGCGCCGAAGACCTGGCTGCCGAAGCGTTTTTGCAGGTCTGGATGCTGCCCGACCCTGGCGCCATACGCTCGCCCCGGGCGTTGCTGGCGACCATCGCCCAGCGCCTGATGTACGAAAGCTGGCGGCGCAAGGACCTGGAGCGCGCCTACCTGCAGTTGCTCGCCGAAACCCCGGAGCAGGTTCACCCTTCGCCGCATGAACAGTGGATGTTGATCGAAAGCCTGCAAGCCATCGACCACCTGCTCGACGGTTTGCCGAGCCAGGCCAAGACGGTGTTCGTACTCAGCCAACTGGAGGGCCTGACCTATGTGCAGATCAGCGAGCGGGTCGGGCTGTCGATCGCGCGTATCCACCAGTTGATGAAAGATGCACTGCGCTGTTGCTACCGGGGGCTTCAGGAATGAGCCAGCCCGATGTTGACGCTGACGTGCTGGAGGAGGCCATCGAATGGATGGCGCAGGTTCAGTCCGGCACCTTCGATGATCAGCAACAGCAAGCTCTGGAACAGTGGCGTAACCGCTCTGCGGAACATGCCCGGGTCTTCGACCGCCTGCTGGGCGGGCTGGCCAGTGTGCAGGCCTCGCCCTGGCGCGGGCGGGCTACCGGGCCGCTGTTGCACGCCATGCAACAGCCGTGCGGACGCCGGCGCTTTATCGGTAACAGCCTGGCGCTGCTCGGTGTGGTTGTCGGTGCCGGCCTGTTAGGGCGCTGGGTGCAATCGGGCATGAGCCTGCCCGGTGAGCTGGCCACGGCCACCGGGGAGCGGCGTCACTGGCAACTCGACGACGGCAGCCGTCTGCAACTCAATGCGCGCAGCCGGGCGCTGCCGCGTCTGATCGAGCAGCACCGGGCACTGGCGTTGCGCAAGGGTACGCTGCTGCTGGACGTCGCAGCCCGGCCCTTGCCCTTTGAGATCACTACCGCAGCAGGCCGCGTATACAGTCAGGCCGGGCGCGTGCAAGTAGGCGAAGAGGGGGACGCGATCCGCCTGCTGACCCTGCAAGGCGAAGCGCTGCTGCACCTGCCGGGTGGCGCTACGCTGGCTGTGCCCGGTGCACAATCGCTGTTGTTCGATGCATCGGGTATCAAGACCCGCGAGCCGTTACAAGCCGGCGAGGACTCCTGGGCGAGCGGCTGGCTGGAGGTGCACGACAAGCCTCTGAGCTGGGTCGCCGCCGCCTTGCGGCCCTATTTGCCGGGTATCGTCATGCTCGACGACCGCGCGGCCCGGCTGAGGGTCAACGGGCTATTTCCGCTTGACGACATCGAGGTGTCCCTGGAAATGCTCGGCAACAGCCTGCCGGTGGAAATCATGCGCTTGAGCGATTATTGGGTGCGGATCAATGCTGCGCATGCTTGAGGGGATGCGTTGCCACGACCGTTTATCTGCCCGCGACAAAATGCCCGCTTTTCAGGTCGTTTTCAGATTTCTTTTAACCCCTCTGCGCCGTAGAATCCGCGCCCGATTTCCAGGTGCGAAATTGCCAGATCGTCGACAGAAAGACCTCCCTCCGACTGCCTCTATCAAACAATTGCATGCATCGATTTATGCTGTTTGAAAACCGAGGGTGTCGTGTCGCGAAAACTGTTGGCGTTGGTGTTGGGGCCGTTGATCGGGCTGTTCATTGTCAGCCTGGGTAATGGATTCATTTCTTCTTTGACCTCGTTGCGGCTCGACACCGCCGGGGTGTCGGACACGATGATTGGTCTGGTGTCCTCGTCCTACTTTGTCGGCCTGGCGCTGGGCGCGATGTTTGGTGACCGGCTGATCAAGAGCATCGGCCATATTCGCGCCTATAGCAGCTTTGCGTCGCTGACGGCGGTAACGTTTTTGCTGCAAGGGCTGATCTTCGATCCGTGGGCATGGTTCTTCTTTCGCCTGATCAACGGCCTGGCCATTGTCGGCATTTTTCTGGTGGTGGAGAGCTGGTTGCTGCTCTCCGGCGACCCGAAAATGCGTGGCCGCCTGCTGGCGATCTACATGATCGCGCTGTACGGCGCGGGCATGCTCGGCCAGCTGCAACTGGGCGTGATCAATGCCTGGGGCGAGACGGCGCCGTTCATGATTGCCGGCATGCTGGCCTCGTTGTCGGTGCTGCCGATGGTGATCCTGCCGCGCGTGTCGCCCGAGGTCGGCGACATCGAACCGCTGCTGCCGCAAGACCTGCTGCGCATCACGCCGACCGGTGTGCTCGGCACCTTCGGTTCGGGCATCGCCATTGCCGGCATGTACGCGCTGCTGCCGATTTATCTGCAGCGGGTGGGGATGAACATCACTCAGGTCGGTTACCTGATGGCCTGCGTGATCCTCGGCGCGATGCTGCTGCAATACCCGGTGGGGCGCTGGTCTGACCGTCAGGACCGGCAAGTGGTGTTGATCGGCCTGAGTGTGTTCTGCGCTGTGTTGTCGCTGCTGATCCTGGTGTTGCCGGACTCGATGCTGCTGTTGGCCGTGCTGCTGTTTCTGCTCGGTGGCGGGGTCTTTGCGCTCTACCCGGTCGCGGTCAGCCACGCGACCGACAACGTCGCTGCCGGTGAGCTGGTACGGGTGATCCAGGGCATGCTGCTGATCAACTCGGTCGGCTCGGCGATCAGCCCGCTGATCATCTCGCCGACCATGAAGCATGTTGGCGACAGCGGCTTTTTCTGGTCATTCGTGGTGCTGAATATCGGCATGGCGGTGTTCTTCCTCTGGCGCCGCAAAGTCCACCCGGCCTCGACCCCGACCGCGCCGTTTGAGGCCGCTACGCAGATGTCGCCGGTGGGCGCCGAGATCCGCGTGACCGATGAACTGGTGCAGGCCACGCTGGAGCGTGAGCATCTGGAAGAGATGGCGGCAGAACCTGCGCGGTAAATACCGTCTTCAAAAAAGGCACCTGCGCAGGTGCCTTTTTTGTGCGCGCTGTTTGCGAACAAATCCGCATTCCTGACATCCAAGGGGTTCTTCAATACAGGTTTGTGCCACTATCGGCGCTCTTACCCGAACGGACTCAAGTAAGCCTTCCATGCAGTTTTCTCGCGAACTCATTCTTCAGCAGGCCCCCGATGCAGCGTCCGCCAAGGCGGCGCAGGGACTGCTCAATGTCGGCAAATGGCAGAGCCTTGGCGTCAACGAGCGCGCCGTCTGGGGCGAGTGCAAAGGCAGCGGCAGCAAGCCGTATCAGGTGCAGATCGACCTCGAAGCGCTGGCCTTCAAGTGCAGTTGCCCCAGCCGTAAATTCCCCTGCAAACATGGTCTGGCGCTGGCGTTGATCCGTGCCGAACAGAGCGCGGCGTTCACTGACACCGAGCTGCCGGCCTGGGTCGGCGAGTGGCTGCAAGGCCGTCAGCAGCGCGCTGAAAAGCAGGAACAGAAAAAGACCGAAGCGCCGGCGGCCAAACGCACCGGCGACGATGCCGCGGTGTCTGCCAAGCGCCTGCAACGCATGGGCGCCGGCCTCGATGAGCTGGAGCGCTGGCTGCAGGATCAGGTCGCTCAAGGCCTGGCTACGCTGATCGGTAACGAAGGTGCGTTCGAGCAACTGGCCGCACGCATGGTCGATGCGCAGTTGCCCGGGGTCGCCTATCGCTTGCGGCCGTTGGCCGGTGTGCCGGGCAGCGGCGTGATCGATGGCGTCGACTGGCCGCTGCGGCTGCTCGGCGCGTTTGGCCGTCTGCAACTGTTGATCGACGGCTTTCGCCGTCTCGACAGCCTGCCGGCCACTGAGCGTGCCGACGTGTCGCAAGCGCTTGGCTTGCCGCTGAGCAAGGAAGACGTGCAGGCGTTGGGCGAGGCGTGCAGTGACGAATGGCACGTGCAAGGGCAATACGTCGAGGAAGAAGACCGCTTGCTGATGCGCCGTGTCTGGCTGCGGGGTCTGACCAGCGGCCGGGTGGCGCTGTTGCAGGACTATGCGCATGGCTCGCGGCAGTTCGAGCAGATTTTCCTGAGTGGCTCGGTGATCCGCGCCGAGCTGACGTTCTACCCCGGCGCCCATCCGTTGCGCGCGGTGCTCAATGCGGCACCGACCTTGCTGGATCACACCACTGAGTCTCCACGCTTTGCGGCTCAGGCCGCGTTCGACAGTCTGGCCTCGGCGGTGGCCGCCAATCCCTGGCAAAGCCCACAACCGATGTGCATCGACGACGGCGTACCCGAGTTCGATGCGCAGTCGGGCTGGGTGCTGCGCATTGCTGGCGCCGACACCGATAGCCGCGTGCCGCTGTACCTGGATAAACGTGACGGCTGGGACCTGTGCGCGGTGGCCGGCGGCTACCCGCTGCGCCTGTTCAGTGAGTGGCGTCAGGGCATCGACGGTTGCTATTTGCAGCCACTGAGCGCCTGGCAAGGTGAGACGCTGGTCTGGTGTTCACGGGAGACGATTTGATGAGCTTGCTTGATCCCCTGGCGGTCAGCGCCTTGCTTGGCACGCGCAAACAGACGCCTGCACCGCTGACTGTAGAAGGCCCGATCGGCGTCTTGCTTGATGCCATCGTTCGCGACACGGCCAGCACTGAAACGAAATTACTGCGCACCGCCGCCGTGCTCGACCTGTGTCAGCACGCCGGCTGGGTTGCCCCTGATGCGACGGCACCGGCCGTTGCGCCTGCGCCGCAAGACACCCTGGCGCTGCCGCCGGAACAGAGTCTGGCGTTGCTGACCCGGATTTTTACCGAAGGCCACGAACGCCTGGGCCAGATCACGTTGTTGCACCTGGCGCAGCGGCAACTGCGCTTGCCGCCGCCGCTGCTGGCCGACCTGCTGGAAAAGGCCCGTCGCGATGACACCTTGCGCGGTCTGCTGGCGCCGGTGCTGGGTGAGCGCGGCCGCTGGCTGGCCGAGCGCAACCCGGCGTGGCAAGTGCAGGCGGTCGATACCCGCGTGGCACTCAACGACGAAATCTGGGACATCGGTAGCCTGGAGCAGCGCGAAGCGTACCTGCGTACGTTGCGCGAGCATGATCCGGCCGGTGCCCGTGAGCGGCTGATAGCAGGGCGAAAAAACTTCGATGCCCGCGAGCGCGCCGCTTTTGTACGCGCCTTGGGCACCGGCCTGAGTGCCGACGACGAACCGCTGCTGGACGAACTGTGCCGCGACCGCAGCAAGGACGTACGGCGTGCGGCGGTCGAGCTGCTGGTGCTGTTGCCGGCCTCCGGTTATCGGCAACGCATGGTCGAGCGCCTGTCGCAGTGCGTCACCGTGACGCCTGCCGCCGCTGAGCCTGGCGGTTTGAAAGGCTTGTTCAAGCGCCTGACCCATTCGGCCTCCAGTGCGCCCAGCGTGCAGATCGAGCCACCGCAGGTTTTTTTTGAAAACGCCAAGGACGATCAGCTCGAAGAGGCCGTGCCCAGCGGCGAAGGCCTCGGTCAGCGCGCCTGGTGGCTGTATCAAGTGGTCGCCGCGGCACCGTTGCAGTTTTGGCGCGAACACGACGGCCTGACCCCGACCGAGTGGATGGCCGTCGCGAAGCAAACCGACTGGGACGAAGCGCTGGTGCGCGGCTGGTATCAAGCCACGCTGCGCGAAGGCGACGCCGAGTGGGCTGCCGCCTTGCTGGAGCGCGTCTCCGCCAGCGGCACGCATCTGGCGCGCGCCTACCTCGACAGCGAGCCGCTGATTGCGCTGCTGCCGGTGGCTGAACGCGAACGCTACTGGCTGCACCTCGCCGCCAACATCAACGACCGCAGCTCGCTGAGCCTGTCTGAACTGCTCGGCCAGATTCTGGCGGCGATTCCGGCGCAGAGCCGTCCCAGCACCGAATTCTGCCAGCAGTTGCTGCCGCACCTGCGTAACGGCATCGGCAATGCGCGCAGCGCCTACGACTACAACCTGCGCCCGACCCTGCGCGATTTCGCCACGTTGCTGCCGCCCGAGACTTTTGCGCAAGCGCGCCAGGGCTGGCCTGAGGAAGAGACCTTGCATCATCGTCATCAGGTCGAGGCCCTCACCGACTGGCGAAACACCCTGACTCTGCGCGAACACCTGCAGACCCTTATCGACTGAAACATCGACGGAAACGGACCTGATCATGAACAGCCCAGTACTGCGCCAGCACGCCGAAGAGCAATTCGCCGAAGAACTTCACGAACTGCGCAAACAGGACACCCGCCAACGCCCGACCAATTGGGAAATGTCGCCCTGGGCGGTGATCACCTACCTGCTGGGCGGCAAGCTGGACAACGGTTTTGAAGTCAGCGCCAAGTACATCGGCAGCCGCCGGCTGATGGAAACTGCCGTCGCCACGCTGGCCACCGACCGCGCCTTGTTGCTGTACGGCGTGCCCGGCACCGCCAAATCGTGGGTGTCCGAGCACCTGGCAGCGGCGATCAGCAACGACTCGACGCTGATCGTGCAGGGCACCGCCGGCACCAGCGAAGAGCAGATGCGCTACGGCTGGAACTACGCGCAATTGCTGGCCAAGGGGCCGTCCCGCGAGGCGCTGGTCGAAAGCCCGCTGGTGCGCGCGATGGAGAGTGGCAAGACCGCGCGCATCGAAGAGCTGACCCGTATTCCGGCCGATGTGCAGGACACGCTGATTACGCTTTTGTCGGAAAAAAGCCTGCCGATTCCGGAGCTGAACAGCGAGGTGCAGGCCGTGCGCGGCTTCAACGTCATTGCCACCGCCAACAACCGCGACAAGGGCGTCAACGAGCTGTCTTCGGCGCTCAAGCGCCGCTTCAACACGGTGATTCTGCCGGTGCCGTCCAGCGAGGCCGAAGAGGTCTCCATCGTTACCAAGCGTGTGGCAGAAATGGGCCGTTCGCTGGAACTGCCCGCACAGCCGCCGGCACTGGCCGAGGTGCGCCGCGTGGTGCAGATCTTCCGCGAGCTGCGCAACGGCCTGACCGAAGACGGCAAGGCCAAGCTCAAGTCGCCGAGCGGTACGCTGTCGACAGCCGAGGCGATTTCGGTGATCAACAACGGTATGGCGCTGTCGGCGTATTTCGGCGACGGCACCTTGCACGCCAACGACGTGGCGGCCAGCCTGGTGGGCGCAGTGATCAAGGACCCGGTACAAGACGCCGTGGTATGGCGCGAGTACCTGGAGACCGTGGTCAAGGAACGCAGTGACTGGAAAGACCTGTACCGCGCTTGCCGCGAGATCGAGTGATCGCGCCATGTCCGACGCGATCCACCTGTTCGGTATCCGCCATCACGGCCCCGGTTGTGCGCGCAGCCTGTTGCAGGCCCTGCAAAGCCTGCAACCCGATTGTCTGCTGATCGAAGGCCCGCCCGACGCCGAGGCGGTGCTGCCGTTCGTGCTCAGCGAAGCCATGCAGCCGCCCGTGGCGCTGCTGGTGCACGCCGAAGGCGACCCGCGCCAGTCGGCGTTCTACCCGTTCGCCGAGTTTTCTCCAGAATGGCAGGCGCTGCGCTACACCTTGGGTCAGGGCATTCCCACACGCTTTATCGACCTGCCGGCCACGCATCAATTTGCGCTGGAAAAAGTCTGGCGCGAAGAGCGTGAGGCGCAAGCCAATGAAGAGCGCAGCGAACAGCCCGATGCGCCGCTGGCAGACGATGAAACCGTCGAGGCCGGCGAAGACGAACTGACCCACGACCCGTTGGGCTGGCTGGGCCGCGCTGCCGGTTATGCCGACGGCGAAAGCTGGTGGAACCACATGGTCGAAGAGCGCTGCGACGGCGAGCAACTGTTCGCCGCCATCGCCGAGGCCATGCACGCTCTGCGCGAACAGGCACCGGCCGAGCGTTCGCCGTACTACGTGCGCCGCGAAGCGCTGCGTGAAGCGCACATGCGCAAGTGCCTGCGCCAGGCCGTCAAGGACGGCTATGAGCGCATCGCCGTGGTCTGCGGTGCCTGGCACGTGCCGGCGCTGGCGACGATGCCGGCGGCCAAATTCGACAACGACCTGCTCAAGGGCCTGCCCAAGATCAAGGTCGCGGCTACCTGGGCGCCGTGGACCTACCGCAACCTCAGCAGCGCCAGCGGTTATGGCGCCGGCATCGACGCGCCGGCCTGGTACGCGCACCTGTGGCGCGAAGGCGACAGCAGCCAGCGCGCGGTGACCTGGCTGGCCCGCGCCGCCCGGCTGTTTCGCGAAGACGGGCTGGATTGTTCGTCGGCGCACATCATCGAAGCCACGCGCCTGGCCGAGAGCCTGGCGGCATTGCGCGAGCGTCCCGCTGCCGGTCTCGATGAACTCTTTGAGGCGCTGCAAACCACCGTGTGCATGGGCGACGCCGCGCCGATGAAGCTGATTCAGGACCGGCTGATCGTCGGCGACCGGCTCGGCAGCGTGCCGGCCGAGGTGCCGGCGGTGCCGTTGCAGCGTGACCTGGAACAATTGCAAAAAAGCCTGCGCATGAAGCCGCAGGCCGCTCAGAAAACCCTTGATCTGGACCTGCGTGAAACCGGTGATCTGGCGCGCAGTCACTTGCTGCATCGCCTGGCGGTGTTGAACATCGGCTGGGGCGAGCTGGCGCGCAACGGCGTGTCGGCCAAAGGCACCTTCCACGAAATCTGGAGCCTGCAATGGCAGCCCGAACTGGCCGTGGCCATGATCGAAGCCAGCCAGTGGGGCAGCACCGTCGAAGACGCTGCCAGTGCCCGGGCGATTGCCAAGGCCAAAGACGCCCAATCGCTGCCGGAACTGTCGACGCTGGTCGACACCGTGCTGCTGGCCAACCTGCCGCAAGCGGTCGAGCCGGTCACCCACGCGCTGGAAGACCTCGCCTCGGTGGCCACCGACGTCGCCCAGTTGCTCGACGCGGTGCCGGCGCTGACGCGCATTGCCCGCTATGGCAACGTGCGCCAGACCGACACCGGCATGGTCCGCCATGTGCTCGACGGCTTGATCACCCGCGCCGCCATCGGCCTGTCGGCGGCGTGTACGTCGCTGGACGATGACGCCGCTGCTGCCATGCGCGAACGCATCGGCAAGACCGATGCGGCCATTCGTTTGCTCGACGACCCGGCGCGCAGCCAGGAATGGCAACAGGCGCTGGGGCGTCTGGCGGTGTTCGGCGCCAGCCCCGGTCTGCTCGGCGGGCAAGCGGCACGCTTGTTGTTCGATGCGGGTGTCGATGACGTCGACGCCAGCGCATCACGCATGACCCTGGCCTTGTCACGCAGCGTCGAACCGTCCGATGCGGCCGGCTGGCTGGAAGGCTTTCTCGACCAGAGCGCGCTGATCCTGATGCACGACCCGCGTCTGTGGACCATGGTCGACGGCTGGCTGGCATCACTCAGCCCCGATCACTTCGAACGCATCGTGGCGCTGCTGCGCCGCACCTTCAGCACCTTCTCTTCAGCCGAACGCCGCGAACTGGGCGAGCGCGCCCGGCGGCCCGTCCAGGCTGCCGCGCCTGCGCCGGTGGCGGCACGCATCGATGCAGCCCGCGCCGCACGGCCTGTGCCGCTGCTCGGCCGGCTGCTGGGCCTGACTAACGACGGAGCGCCTTCGTGAACGACGACCACTCACTCTCGCCCGGCGAGGAGCAAGCGCGCCTGCAACGCTGGCGCCTGGTACTCGGCGAAGCCGCCGCTCCGAGCCTGGGCGATTGCGGCCTGGACAGCGCGCAGATGAACATCGACGCTGCGCTGACCGCGCTTTATGACCCTGACGGCGTCGGCGGCCTGCGCCGTGGCGGCAGCGGAAAATCCGCGCCAAAAGTCGCGCGCTGGCTGGGCGACATTCGCAAATACTTCCCGACCCAGGTCGTGCAGGTGATGCAAAAGGACGCCCTGGAGCGCCTGAACCTCAAGAGCATGCTGCTGCAACCGGAGATGCTCGAATCGGTGCAGCCCGATGTGCATCTGGTCGCCTCGCTGGTGTCGCTGTCCGGCGTGATTCCGGCAGAAACCAAAGAGACCGCGCGCATGGTGGTGCGCAAGGTCGTCGACGAACTGACCAAGCGCCTCGAAGAACCGATGCGCAGCGCGGTCAGCGGCGCCCTCAACCGTGCGGTGCGCAACACCCGCCCGCGCCATTCCGAAATCGACTGGAACCGCACCATCCGCGCCAACCTGCGGCACTGGCAGGAGGACTACAAGACCATCGTCCCGCAGACTTTGATCGGCTACGGTCGCAAGGCCCAGCGCAGCCAGCGCGACATCATTCTGTGCATCGACCAGAGCGGCTCGATGGCCGCCTCGGTGGTGTATTCCAGCATCTTCGGCGCGGTCATGGCCTCGCTGCCGGCGGTCACCACGCACCTGGTGGTGTTCGACACCGCCGTGGTCGACATGACCGAGCAACTGGATGATCCGGTCGACCTGCTGTTCGGTGTGCAACTGGGCGGCGGCACCGACATCAACCGCGCCGTCGGCTATTGCCAGAGCCTGATCCGCGAGCCGCGCAACACCATCATGGTGCTGATCTCCGACCTCTATGAAGGCGGCGTGGAAAAGAACCTGCTGCAACGCGCCGCCGAACTGGTGGCCTCCGGCGTACAGGTGATCACCTTGCTGGCGCTGAGCGACGAAGGCCGGCCATTCTACGATGCCGAACTGGCGGCCAAACTGGCAGCCCTCGGCGTGCCGTCGTTCGCCTGCAGCCCGGACCAGTTCCCGGCGTTGATGGCGGCAGCGATCCGCAAGGAAGACATCGGGCTCTGGGCGTCACAGCAAGGCATAGCGACAGCGCGGGCGGCTCAATAACACGCGTTCATCAAAAAACATGACTGGATGATTTGCAGAGCTTTTGTGGGAGCAAGCTCTGCTCGCGATGACATTAGTGTGGCCATGATGAATCTGGCGCCTGTACCGCAGCAATCGCCAGCAGGGCTGCCTTCCACAGGTTCTGTTTTTGCGCTGTGGCAGCGTTGTGCCATCAACAAGGCGCTGCCTTCTACCCGTATCTGGCGTTTTCAGGCATCCTGAGCCGGTCACTTACACCGTGGAGCGCCAGGACGCTATGCTCGTATTCAACTGCACACAGGCTGCCTGTGATTTTTTCACCCGCAAGGTCAAGGGTTCGACCGTCACGCCTGTGCAGCCTGCGCCCTCCAAGCAATGGCAGTCCGACGTCTTCAACGATGCAGATGCTCGCCCTTTGTCGCTCGATCAATGGCAAGTGCATTGCGTCACCCGCAAGCGCAAGCCGGTGCTGCTGGCCATGCACATGACCACGCGCTATGCCATGGTCTTTACCGACATCAAGCGCGGCGACCTGGGCGGCTTTCTCCTGCAATTCATCGAGCGCTGGCTCAACCAGATGATGAAGCTGGGCATCATGCTCGGGCTGATCCGCGAGGCCGAACAAGCCGAAGTGGCCGAGGGCTTCATACAGTCGCATGACCAGTTTCAGATCTTCGCCCGCAGTGATCGCAGCGTGCAGGCGCACATCAACCAGGTGCTGTTTCACTTTGACCTGCTGCTTGAAGAGGCGCGCACCTTGCCCGCCAATACCCATGAGGCGGCGGGGTTTGATGCACAGGCCAACAACACGCTGCGCAAGATCGGGCCCAAGGAAATCGGTTATTTCTGCCCGGACGAAGCGATGCTTTCGTACTGGTGGGAGCGCGTCGGGCACCTGGACCGCGCCTCGTCGCAAGAGGCGCAGTTGCGCTTCAAACTGCTGAAGCGCGATCAGCCGGACAGCCAGGCGTAATCAGCTGATGTGATCAGAAGTCCCAGCGCGTGGTCACCATCACGTTGCGCGGGTCGCCGTAGTAGGCCGAGTCATAAAAACCGATGTTGGTGTAGTAGGCTTTGTCGAACAGGTTGTTGACGTTGACGGTCGCCGACAGGTTGTCGGTGATCTGGTAACGCGCCATCAGGTCCACCAGCCAGTACGGATCCTGGGTGAACTTCTCATAGCGGCCTGCGCGATTGTCGTAGCCCCAGTTGTAAACCGTCTGCCAGCCCGCACTCTGCCAGCGCGCGCCGCCACCGACGGTGAGCTTGTCGAGGCTGCCCTTTAGCTTGTAACGGGTATAGAAACTGAGATGGTCTTGCGGCTCCCAGGTCGCGACCTTGTCGCCGTCGTCGTTGCGCGCCACTTTGTGGGTGTAGCCCGCTTGCAACTGCCAGCCAGGGCTGAGTTCGCCGGAGACTTCCGCCTCAAAACCACGCGTTCTGGTTTTTGTCCCCACGTAGGAGTAGTCGACGCCTGGCTGGGAGTTGTAGACGGTGTCGGCAATCGGACGGTTTTCTTCGTGTACCTCGAACCAGGCCAGGCTTGAATTCAGGCGGCCACCGAGAAACTCGCCCTTGAGACCGAACTCGTAGTTACGCCCTTCATTGGGATCAAGCATTTTGCGCGTGCGGTCGCGGTATTGGGTTTGCGGCTGGAAGATCTCGGTGTAGCTGGCGTAGGCAGAGACGTTATCGCTGAGGTCATACACGAGACCGGCGTAGGGCACGACCTTGCCGCTTTCTCTGGAGTCACTGGTGCCGGAGACCTGGTAGTTGGCAAGCCGGGTGCCCAGCAGCAGCGACAGGTCGTCGGTCAGGCTGAAACGGCCGGTAATGTAGCTGCCGGTCTGGCGAGTGGTTTCGTCGTTGATTTTGGTCGGCTGGTTCCACAGCGGCTTGATGGCCTGGCCGTGCCATTGGTAGAAGTCGTAGGCGTTGTCGAAGTAAGTCGCGCTGCCATAGTCCTTGCCCTTCCATTCGGAAATGGACAATGACTGGCCAATCACCAACTGATGCTCGCGGCCGAACAGTTCGAAAGGCCCCGAAGCGTACACATCCACGCTGTCGCTGGTGGTTTCGCCGGTGTATTTGCGGGCGAAGATCGAGCTGTCTGTCGCGCTGTCCTGCGAGATATAACCCAGCGGCGCGTTGTAGCCGTTGATCTGATGGTTGTATTGCCCCTTGGCGACCCAGCCGTTGGCGAAGTTGTGCTCCAGGGTCGCAAACACCGTGCGCGTGTATTGCTCCCACGCGCCCCATTTCGGGCCATTGTTGAACGAGCGGGGCAGGTCCAGCTGATTGCCCACGGCATCGAAAATGGTCCGCGTGCCGGTCCAGCTTGAGCCCTTCGGATTGCTGTCCTGATAATCGGCACCGATGGTCAACAACGTGTCCGGCGTCAGGTCGGCCTCAAGGATGCCGTAGTAGACGCTGGTTTTGCGTGAGTAGTGATCCAGGAACGATTTCTTATCCTGATAGGCCGCCACGGCCCGGCCACGCACATTGCCGCTGTCGGTCAACGGGCCGCTGACATCGACTTGCGTGCGGTAGTTATCCCAGGAGCCGGCGCCGGCTTCGATATTGCCCTGAAATCCGGCGGTGGGCTTTTTGCGAATCAGGTTGATGGTGCCGCCCGGGCCGCCCGCACCGGTGAGCAGGCCGGTGGCGCCCTTGAGCACCTCAACGCGGTCGTACAGCGCCATGTCGGTCAGCGTCTGCCCGGCGGAATACTGAGCATCGCGCAGCGTCGGAATACCATCGTATTGAAAATTCACGATAGAAAAGCCGCGCGAATAGTAGTTGGTGCGCTCGGTGTCGTAGGTCGAAACGGTGATACCCGGCGTGTGGCGCATCACATCATCGATGGCCGTGAGGCCGAAATCATCCATGACCTGGCGGGTCACCACCGAGATCGACTGCGGCGTTTCCCGTGGGGTCAGCACCAGGCGCGTAGCCGTGGCGATGGTGCCCGGCGTGTAGGAACCGCTGCCTTCAGTGACGGTGCCCAGCTGGTTGGCGATGACATCGGTGGCGCCCAGCTCCAGCGGCGCGTCAGGGCTGATCGCGACCAGCACATACCCGCCGTTGCCCTGGCGTTGCGCCTGCAAACCGCTGCCTTCAAGCAAGCGCAGCAATCCCTCGTCGGTGCCATACGCGCCTTTGAGTCCCTGAGTGGTCAGGCGACGGGTCTGTTCGGTGTCGAACGACAGGGTGATTCCGGTCTGCAGCGCAAACCGGGTCAGGGCACTGCCCAGTGGGCCGGCGTCGATCTGGTAAAGCGTCTGGCTTTGCGCCAGTGCCTGAGCGGGCATCAGCGCCAGGCCACTCAGGCTCGACAGGGTCAGCCCCAACAGGGCCAGGCGAACCGCGCGTGCCGTCATGGATGTCGGAGCATGGAGGGGAAGCTGGGGCACTGGATGATCCTCGCGTTGTGGGATGGCAGAAAGTCGCTGTGATCGCGGCTTGTGTCATTGACGGACGAGAATCGAAATCGGCAAGGCAGAAGATGAAAAACTCTGTTTTTTAACCGCAAGGGGGAAGACCGGCGGGGACGATTGACCTCAGTTTCGATGCCGTGCCGCATAAATGCGTTACAGGCGCACTCCAGGCTTTTTGCGGCACTTCAACGCCCAGAGCAGCGTGATTGCCGTCGGCCAGAACAACGTATTGAGAATGTCGTGAACGCTGGCCTGCCAGCGCCAGTAGCCGAGGCTGGCGATGTCGTCGCGGCGGTCGACCCACTCGCCTGCGCAGGCAATGAGCAGGACGGCCAGCAAGGCGATCCAGGGTCTGAAGCGCCGGACGAGGACAATCAGGGTCAGGTAGACCGCCATGCCGACATAGATGTGCAAGGCATCCTTGGAAAGGCCGGTGGCGGAGACGATGGCGAGCTTGATGGTTTGCGTGGTCGAGGCGTCCATAAAATTCCATATTCGCATAACAAAAAAATGTTAAATCAGAAAAACTGATAATTAGCTTAGACCAAAAAAGACTTTTACAGCGACAAGCTATAAGAATACGGTCTGAACCCGGCAGCCCCATGCCGCCATCAACTGGGCACCTCCCAGACAGATCCCGCAACACGTCGAGCGACCCTACCACCGCCCTATCGCTCTCCATACCCAACCTCCCGTATAGAGAATCATGCGATGGGCAAACGAGTATCGACCGTAATAAAGCAGGACTCTCCAGGCAGTGCACCGGTGCGCAGCGGTTTGGCCTTTTCGGTCCTTTCACTGGCCTGCCTGCTGACACCCGACGCGCAGGCGCAAACCAATGAAACGCGCCTGGAAACGGTCAACGTGATTTCCACCGGCATTCGCGGGCAGCAACGCACCGTGGCCGACAGCCCGACGCCGATCGATATCATCAACAGCGAGCAACTGCTCAAGACCGGACGCGCGGAGCTCTCCGAGGCCATTTCCAAGCTGTTGCCGTCCTTCAACTTCGGCACCAACATTGCCGGCGTCAACTCCCAGATTCGTCCACTGAGCAATCGCGGGCTGGGCCCGGCCTACACCCTGGTTCTGGTCAACGGAAAACGCCGCCACAACGGCGCCGCACCGGCCAATGGCAGCATCGACAATAGCGGTGCCAACGCCGTCGATATCGACCTTATTCCGATCAGCGCCGTCTCGCGCATCGAAGTGCTCAAGGACAGCGCCGCGGCCCAGTACGGTTCGGACGCCGTCGCGGGGGTGATCAACATCATCCTCAAAAGCGATACCCATGGCGGCCATGTCGAAACCAGTTATGGGCAGTTGTTCTCGGGCGAGGGTGAAACCATTAAAACCGCCGCCGACCACGGCTTTGCCCTGGGCAATGACGGTGGTTTTCTGCACCTCTCCGCCGACGCCCGCAAGCGCGGCACGGCCACCTGGGTCGGCAAGTCGCCTGAAACCGTACAGGCTTATTTCGAGCCTGATCGTCAGGCGGCCTGGGATCGCGTGACCACCAAGAATGGCGACCCCGATCTCAAAGCGTTCAACCTGGCGTACAACGCCGAACTGCCGGTGTCCGACGACCTCAAGCTCTATTCCTATGCGACCTATGGCGAGCGCAAGACCGAGGCGCTGAACCAGCTGCGCACCGCCAGAGGCGCGGCTTCGATCCCTGCGCTGTTCCCTGACGGCTACTACCCGCTGAACAACCTCAAGGACACGGATTACCAGTTTTTGCTGGGTGGCAAAGGCAGCGTGGCGGGCTGGGACTGGGACCTGTCGAGCACCTACGGGCGCAACAAGATCGAGCATTCCAGCGACCTGACCATCAACCCCACTTATGGCGCGGCATCGCCGACCTCATGGGATGACCTGGCCACTCTGCAGTTCGAGCAGTGGGTCAACAATCTGGATGTCACCCGCGGCTTCGATGGGCTATTCGGCCTGTCGTTGCCCACCCAGGTATCCGTGGGCCTGGAACATCGCTGGGAACGCTTCCGTACGTTTGCCGGCAGCGACCCTCGTGCGTGGAGCGTCGGACCTTATACCTTTCCGACCGGCAGCCAGCTGAACCTGGCCAACGGCGCGCAACCCTCGGTGGGCGCCCAGGCCGTCGTGGCCATCCGGCCGGAGGACGAAGCCTATGTCAAACGCAATAACCTGGCGGGCTATCTGGATTTCGGCTTCGACCTCAGCGATCGCTGGTACGTGGGCCTTGCCGGCCGACTGGAGCACTACGACGACATCCAGGAAAACACCTTCAGCTTCAAGCTCAATTCGCGCTACGAACTGACTGACCAGGTGGCGATACGTGGCACGGTCGGCTCAGGCTTCCGCGCGCCCTCGCTGACTCAACTGGGCTACACCGTTTCCGATAACCGCACCGCAGCCGATGCCAACGGCAACGCAGTACCGGCGCTGCGCTACACCGCAGCACCCGACAGCGCGCTGGCCCAGGCGTTGGGGGCATCCGATCTGAAGCCGGAAAAATCGCGCAACCTCGGCCTCGGCGTGACCTGGCAGCCAGCCCCGCGCACCAGCCTCACGGCGGATGCCTACCTGATCGATATCGACGACCGCATTGTGCTCAGCGACAACATCGCCGCGCCCGGCGGCGGCACCGGTGCCATCGGCGACATTCTCCAGTCCGCCGGCGTGGCGCGTAATACCTGGGTCAGCTATTACACCAACGCCTTCGATACGCGTACCCGAGGCATCGATCTGGTCGCCGATCACCGCAGCGAATTCGGCGCCTGGGGCGAGGTGCGCTGGAGCGCCGCCTTCAACTACAACAAGACCACCGTGCGCGATAAACGCGGCAGCCCGTCGTTTCTACAGAGCGCCGGTATCGAGGTCGCAGGGCATGCGTCTGAAGGCCTGGTCGTGGCGGCGACGCCGCGGACCAAATGGGTACTGGGTGCGAACTGGAGCCTTGGGGATTTCGCCGCCAACTTGCAGACCACCCGCTATGGCAAGGTAGAAACCTGGCAGCAGAATGCGGCGCAGGATCGCTCGTTTGAGGCGAAATGGATCACCGATCTGGATCTGTCGTATCTGTTGTTCGACAGCCTGACGGTGAGTGTCGGCGGCACGAATATCTTTAATGTGCGGCCGGATAACAACGGGATTACTCAGGCGGCTTATAAATATAACTACGGCAGCCCGCCGTTTCATCCGGGTGGCGGGTATTGGTATACGAAGCTGGCGTATGACTTCTGATGCGCAAGCGGGGGCGTAGTGCCGTGCCGGATTGACCTGCAAAGGCACTACTGCCCGGCGTCAAACCGCACCGAGCGAATGATTGCGTCGACCGTATCGAAGTGCTGGTAGTACCCCACGGTGTCAAACAGCAACTGCGTCTTGTCGGTGTAGACGATGGCCATCAGGCAAGTGCCGCCGGCGGCATGAAAGCCTGTCTGGGCATCGCCGACGCCGCAGGTCTGCGTCGTCTGCATGCCTTTCCAGCCAGCACCTTGAATGATGTCCACAGGGCTGGGCGAGTCCATGCCCGCGCTGCGCATCCAGACGCCGTCTTCCAGTGAAAAGATCATGCTGTCGGCGGCCTGCTCCAGCGTACCGTGCTGCACGCACAGGCTGACGGTGTATTCCTCGTTGCGGGTTTTGCCGGGCTCATCGAGTTTCAGGCACTGCTGCTCCCTGGTGACCTTCCAGCCCTGCGGGTAGCGGAAACTGAAGCCTTCGGCCTGCCAGGTTTTCATGGCCTTGACCGAAGGCGGCGCTGCAGCCAGCGGGTTCTCCGGCTCGCGCAGCGTGGCATCCGTGCGACAGGCAGCCAGCGGGCGGGCGGTGGCCTTGGTGAGGTTGTTCAGCCGGTGATTCTCGACATCGACGCTGGCCGTCGTGCAGCCACAGCCATAACCGTAATGCCCGTTGGTGCGCACCCACTGCTTGTCATTGAACTGCGGCCAGTCGCCCTCGGCCTGATAGCCACCCTGCGAAGCGATTTCCCACGTGCCGTCACGGTCGGTGAGGGTGGCGTTTGCCGGGGTAGGGTTTTCGAACCAGCCGCAGCGCCGCTCAGTTTTGTCGGCGGCTTGGGCGGGGAGGAGGGTGGTGCTGAGCGTGAGAGTCAGTGCCAGCAAGGAGAATCGCAGCATGGGACGTCCTTGTTTCAGGGGGCGGAGGGTGCTGGAGGGCGGGTTCATCATAGTAAGTGTTGAGTGTTAAAAAACGCTGATCCGATCAGCTTGCCCTCTAATCAGTAGAGGCAATGTGATATTGTTCGCGCGCCCCGGAAGGGTAACTTTTGACATCTCGCAAGGAATACGCCCGTGAAAGACTTCGTCATCAGCGTCAACA
Organism: Pseudomonas sp. HP_08; assembly: GCF_055284095.1. Taxonomy (NCBI): domain Bacteria; kingdom Pseudomonadati; phylum Pseudomonadota; class Gammaproteobacteria; order Pseudomonadales; family Pseudomonadaceae; genus Pseudomonas; species Pseudomonas sp. HP_08. Next base: position 134,717 of record NZ_JBTOQC010000005.1, read on the forward strand.
ACATCGTTCTCTACGTTTCCCTGGCCGTAATCTGGCTGTTCGCTTTCATTGCCCTGTTCACCAGCGGCTTCCTGCCAGCCTTGGGGATCTTCGTGGTTGGCACCCTGGTTTGGTGCATCGTTTCCGGCTTCTGGTTCGTTCAGTCGGCGACTTACGAAGAGCTGCGTAAGCTCAACGCCAACAAAGGCTGAAGCTTCATGGCGGAGCCGCAAGTGCGCCGCCTCACTCTAAGCGCTTGGCTCAGTGCTAGGCGCGTAGGCCGTTGTGAAGCGGCTGCATCAGCCTTGCACTTTTCTGCTTGCGGTTGGTTAAGCGACAGCGCGTTGTCTGATCGTTTCTGGGGCTGTGAGTGATTCGGGTTTGCGGATCGAGTTTTCGCTATTTGCCTTCGGAGTCACGCTTGAAACCAAGGTAGCTTGGTGTAGTGGATGCTTTCGACAAGGTATGAAGCCACGGATGTTCTGGCGGTAGATCAAAACCAGCACAAACAAAAAAGGCCTACCTTTCGGTGGGCGTTTTCTGGTGTTCCGTATGGTGCGGCACTAGACGAACGGTAGTGGTCGGCGGGGCTAGGTTTTTTGCGGGTCTGGAATTCGCTGGAAAATTTGCCGTACCCCAACCGGTAACTATAAATAAATCAGCTAGCTATGGCTTTCTGTGGAATAGAATCTGGGATTTATAAGGTATCAGCACGTTGTCGACCTGCACGTAAGTCATTCAGACGTGTCTATGACACCAGCTGGGATTCAAACTGGTGAGACGAACAATTTAATCTAGGGCTGCTCCTCAACAAGGATTTCCTCTAGACGCTGCTGGTAGTGATCCTCCAGCCAACGCGCAGCCTCTTCGAACCAAGCCTTGGTCATCTCTGAATAGCATTCAGTCGCAGCACTCTTGCCTTCTAAATCACTCAATTTTCCTATCGCTCTCTGAATGCTGCGAGACCTGTCTGCGCCTGTCTCTGACATCGCTGCTTCAATATCATCCTGAATATATCGAAGCATTACCCTGAGGTTTAGCAAGTGCTTTGTTCGCTGCTGCACCAGTCCCTGTCGGTTTAGGGCGAGGGCCACGATGGTCTCAGCGCCGTACACATCCGCTGTATTGTTATTGTTGGTCGGTAAAACTAGGGCAGGGCATTGATCTGGAGTGACAGAAAAGTCAAAGAGCCATTGCAAGTGCTGAGTTGGATCACGTCGAGTAGGGTCTATTAGCAGAGCATCCTCAGCATTAAGGCAGTCACCGAGCTTAACTGCTCGAACCTTATTGATAGCGAATGAGTTTTTCTTGCCAATTGACTTGTTTTTTATGGCATTGATTGCTTTCAGTGCCATGCCTGGTACAAAGAGTTTATGACGTCGTCTTCGGTTACAGTCAATGCAACTATATAGAAGGTTGGTCCACTCGCTCGCTAACCACCAGTAGCCAACATGGGTCGGATCTTCCTGGACTCCCCCTTTAGGACGGTAGTGTTCAATATCAGCTGGGCCGGTGGCAATAAATTCTGATTCACAATAGGCGCACTTTTCATGAAAAAGCTCCTTTAATGCATCCACAACATCGTCGTTCTTGTATGCAGTGAACTTAAACTTTTTTCTCGGCTTTTCGCCGTTAGCTAAAGGCGGAGCACTAAAGTAGGTTAATGCTAGCGGACGCTCATTAGCTCCTGCACCTCTAGCCGATGTCAATGAAGTAGGGGCTGTTACGGTCGTTCTGTCAACCTTGCGCATTGGTCTTCCTTGCACGAAGAGCCCTAAGTACGTCTTCCACCGCATCGCGACGCAATTCACTACGTTTTGCTGCATCCACGGTTCCGCGCTCGATTAAATATTCTCGATAAGCTTCGGAAACAATCTGCTGTCCAGGCGTATCGCCGATAACCGTAAGGGTTGCTGTAGATATTGATAGTTCGTCCAATCGTGCCTGCCTGTCAGGCGTTAGAGTTGCTCCAGACGAAAGCAAAGCATATTCCTCTAACTCCGCCTCAACGACAGGATCCGATGTGCTGACAAGTCCGAAATAGTCCGAAGTAAGCAATTGCTCGGCGCGTAGCGACGACAGCTTGGGCAACCCCTCAAGAGTCTGAATCACCTTGTCTTCATCGCGAAACAATACCTTTACTTCGCCATCACGCATACCTCGAAGACATAGGGGATCATGAGTGGTCGCTATAAACTGAACTTGCGGCATTGCACTGCGTAATGCATTGATCACCTGCATCTTCCATCGAGGATGAAGATGTGTCTCAACTTCATCAATAAGAACTACGCCTCGAGCGAACTCAAGATTTCCCCAAACGCTCACCATCTCACGCATTATATCGACGGCCATGGCGAACAACGACTTATACCCATCACTCAGCCGATCAATTGGAGTCATGCGTTGATGAGCGGTCACATATATACGTCCCTCTTCGTCCCGATGAATTTCGTCATCAGGCTGAAGCAACAGTATATCCCTCATAGCTCTCGCGACTGAGTTGAAGGTTTTCTCATCCTGCCTTTGCAGCCACCGCTCAGGGTGGGAAATTGTGGCGGAGGGCTCGAACAGAGTACGCAGACCAAAATGAGTTGCCGACTGCTTTCTTTTATCATCGAAGTAACGCCTTGCACCATAACCTAGAACCACACCTGACGGTTCGTCACTGCCATCGAACCAAGGACCGGCGCAAGGGATTACTAGCTTCACAATATCGCCTGAGGTGAACTCGACTTTGACGACCGCATCTTTCGTTCGCGTGTGCTTCCAGCCTTCTATTTCCCGTGCTATGAAGTCTTCAGCGTTGATCTTCAGCATATCTCTGAGTTCTTTACCCATAAGACATAGTGCGATTGCCTGCAGCACGCTGCTTTTTCCTACGGAGTTTTCTCCGATTAGCATTGCGCATCCTTGACCTTTTTCGCCCTCAGAAATCTGAAGCGTGAGATCCAGTCTCTGAATATCTTTAAAGTCCGAGATTTCCACTCTGCAGATCATTGAGATAGCACTAGATCCGCGAATATCTTTGAATGCGCCCGCCGTCTTTAAAGAGGGCAGTACAGGCTCCTCTCTGTCGTGTATAACCTGCACTATTTCTGTAGCTGAAATGCCCCTTTCTTCCAGAGCATCTACAACTCTAGTTTCTCCAAACAACCGCGTGTCTCGCCACAGTTCCTGAGCTAAGAAACTATTAAAGGCTGGTGATCGACGCCCTTCTGCTCGCATATATTTACTGTAGTTTTGATACAAGAAAATCCGTGCCGCTCCCGAGTAAACCGAGGCGTCATCAAGCTCTTTCATCAGAGTATCTGCTATGTAACTTCCATCCTGCCGCAATACCTCCAAAAGTTCCGCGCAGTGCTCAAATTTTTCTCTTCTTGCTGCGACGAGATTTTCTCGGTTCAGGTTCAGAACATCGATAGTCGCTTTTCCCCGCTTAGTCCTGCCGAAGGCTACCCCTTTCAGGTCAAAACGAAGATGACGTTCCGGCGTATCCAAGCAAGGGTCTAGCAGCAGTGCCGTTTCACTCCGACAAGCCTCGATCCAAGACGAAAGAACGGGAGCGCGAGGGCCATCTACAGGGAAAAGATTTCGCTTAGCCCGATTACAGGAGAGGCATGAAAGAAAATGGTTGTTCCACTCATAAAGAAACCAGCCATAGTGATCTGCATTTTGCTTGTCGCCCTTTAAATTACTTGCCGCAGCTTTCGGCCTAAAGTGATCTATTTCACTTCCCGAGCCGCGGATGTCCGACTCGCAGTAAGCACACTTTCCACGGAAAAGCTTTTCAAGTGCCTCTTTCACTTGAGGCCTAGGAAGTTCCTCAAACGGTGCACGTCTAGTCGCTCGATACTCCGGATCGGAGCTATAGAACTTTGCCAAAAAACTTTGAGCATTTGCTGCTTGAGGGCTGCGAAGCCATTCAGGATAGCTAACACTTGATCTATTAATTTTTAACAAGGAACCCTTCTCCAGCTAATCTAGGCGGCCTTTCGTTCGAGCTTACATTCTCTATAGACTTTGTCGGGAAGCCTATCAGAGGTAGCATGCTCCAGTTGAACCGCATGACGTTAGATTTGTAATGCATGCTCAAGGTTCTGTGTCAGGCGAGAGTGTCCGGCTTTGAGCTGCTCTATAAAAGTTTCGGTACGCGTGTTATCTCTCGAACTGAAAAAGCTACCCAGCCATGCGGACAAACTGGCAATGATGGCGGCCGTGCAAAGAGTTAAAAATACTTCAACCATGTGGTGCGCTGCTCTCTAGCGAAAAGCGAATTGAAAAAAGTTACATGCATCAGGCTTGCTTCGGTCCAAACGCCATGTCGTGGAGGCGCTTGATTCGCCGCCTCCATAGTTAGCGCATAACACATCTTGTGTCCTAAAGCCCGCCACCTTATGTTGACGAGCTTTTTCCATGTCTACGGAGCGGTTGCGGTAGGCGTGGGGAGGGTAGATGTAGGCGACCCTGATTTACGGCTTTGGCTCGTACTCTTGCTGCGGCGTTCAATTTGGTCGCGCCATGTTTCAAGAGCCATGATGTCAGCCAGCAATTCATCGGGCTCTGGCACAGCGACTCCTCCTACTATGGCCTTATCGTGTGCGTAATTTGAGCATTTGCTCATCCCAGAATTTACTTGTGCATAGTCGTTATCATCAACAATGACTTCTGACAATCGCTGGGTTTCGATGCCTTTACGAAAGCGTAGAACTACTCGGCGTAGCAGTACTTCCTCAACCGCGCGCTCCCAAGCCATCCGCAGGAAAAAATACGCTTCACCGGTCTGTTTACGGTGCGCATCTTCCTCGCCGTCTTTATACAGTCTTGCGATGGTTTGCTGCTGAGCCTTGAGCGCTCCGATGCGTTTCGTTGTATTTTTCCCTTCGAACGGTAGTTCTGGATGGGCAACCCCAAAGCCTTCGACACGCCTGGATAAGCTTTGTGTGAGTACGTTGACCCCTACGGACTCCGCCTCCTCAGCCAAAATGCATAGAAAGTAGATGTCATGGGTGAACACGATCACTTGGCGCCGCGCGGCTTCGCCTACGAGACGCGCAGCAACACGTTCACGCCGTCGGTGATCTAGGGACGATACTGGGTCGTCGAAAATAATACCGCCAGTGCTATCACTAAGCCCCACTTCAGCTAAAAATGAAGCTAATGCAACAGCTCTTTGTTCACCTTCGCTCAATAGGTCTCGGGGGCTTCGGCTTTGCGGTAACTCCAGCTTTAGCTTATGCAATACCTTGCCTTTCCCAGAGCGACTTTGCAGAGCGACACGAAGTCCTCCAACCCCTAGCGCCTTGAACTCAGCATTAAGTGCATCCGCAAGCCCCTTTGCAACGATGCTTTCTGCCAACTCAGAGGACTTCAAGGAAATTGCATTCGTTCTGAGCGCAGGCAAGCACTTTGTCAGTTCTACCTGGTGATTCAGCCGTGAGACAGCCGTAATGACAGCATCTTTGACTTGGCTCAGTTTTGCTCTCGCATCAAGTTCATCCAACTGCTTCTGCAATTTTGCTCGAGCATGTTCATCCGATGCTTTATCCAGATTTACAGCCTCGGTATTTAGCTTGTCTGCGAGAGCCTGTAGCCGTTGGGCTGGATTGACCAATGCTTGCTCGGCCCCTTCCCAAATTTGTGTAGTCACCGCTGTCTTGATGGCTTCTCGGCGAGCTGTCAAAACTTTCTCGAAGGCAGCAGAGTCCAACGCAAGTTGAGAGTCAAGTGTTTGAATTTCGCTGAGTGTAGCGTCGTCCAGACCGAGAGTCAGATCATGTGTACTTAGCGGTTTATACTGGGCAACCAATTCAGCGCGGCGAGCCTGAGAAGTTTTCTCAGCCTCTTGTTGAATGAAGGCTTCAAAGCGAGCCAAGCGATTAGCCCCTTCCATGAGCGGCTGCTGACACAGGGGGCAGGACGCATCGCTTCCCAATGCAGGAAAGGTTTCGTCCGGGTGGGACTCAGAAGAAAATTTGCGCGCAGCTTCGAATAGCTCACGCCAAGCTTCGCCTCCTGTTCCTGGCAATAAACCTTCTTGTTCCTTGAACTGATTTGCAGCCAACTCCGCAGCTGATTTGGCGGTCAGATAGGCGCTCGACAGACTGCGCAGCTTGGCAACGATTTCTTGATCCACCAACGTCGCCTTTTTGGTAGCATTCGTTGCAATGCCGCCAACTCGGCGTGCGAGTAACCTCAGTTGGTTAGCTTTTTCCTTGGGATTATTTTCTTTTAGGCTGTTGCCTAAATCTGCGCGCAGGCTCATTTCTTCAGAGGACAACCTGGCCAGAGCTTCAATCTGGGCAGGAGTAGTCTTGGCAGATAGCGTTGTGATTAATCTTCCGACAATCGTGTCACCATGCAACGGAACAAACGCAGTCAGGTCAACGGCATATTCTCTCTGCTCCGCCTCAATTGCGCTCTTTAATTGCTGATGGACCCTTGCCAGCCGTTCAAAAATATCGAGTCCTTGAGGTACGTACGAAAAGTCGTCTTCATTTACAAGATAAGCATTGGCGCAGCGTGAGTCGAAAATGGAGAGAGCAGATAGCTCAACGGGTGCAGCTACGTCATTAACCCAGCGCACGTCTTTTACCGTACCGTTAACACCGATTTCAAAGATCGCTTCGGCCGAAGCGGCTTTATTCACGGGCCGGTTGGCGTTGGGATAAATGACTTCAGTTTGATCGCGCGCACGGCATGCGCGCTTGAGTACACGGGAGTAGCCCGATTTGCCCGAGCCATTACCGCCGTAAATAACGGTCAAGCCGGAAGGTGCGAAAGACAGGTTCTGGTTTTCAGCAATGGCATTAACATTTTGTAAATTCTTAATTGCCCGCAATTCGACATGCATTGATGGCTTTATCGGAGCGGGGATCTGATCGGATGAAAGCGGGCTTGGCGTGCGGCCTTTCGGGTCAGGAATGCCATGAGCAGTCTTGAGCAAGGCTAATAAGTCACCCAAATCCTCTGCAGTTAGAGTCTGTTTTGCTAACAGTCGTGCAACGCAATCGCTTTGCCAGGTTGGTAGTCCTTGGGTCCAGCTCAGTATTTCCTGCAATATCGACATAGAAACTCCTTTTTCTCTGGTGACGCATGTTCGGACTTTTTGGAGGTCGATGTCAATTTGCCATGCGTCGTGGGATTGAGGAAGCGCTTCGATAAGCTGCCACTAAAACCCAAGACCCTTTGGGTCTGGTCGTCTTAATCTGGCCAGTTGAGGACTTCTGCTTATCCCTCGAACTGCCAAGATTTTTCTACGCCTATGGATAACTTGGATCTGCAGATTGAGAGCTTTGCACTCCCATAGCTAATCCCACTTCCTTTAGCCGAATTCGCCCTACCAGTTCGCTAGCCAACAAAACCACGAATGTCCCGGCACCAGACCAAAAAACCAGCACAAACAAAAAAGGCCCACCTTTCGGTGAGCCTTTTCTGGTGTTTCGTATGGTGCCGGCACCAGGAGTCGAACCCGGGACCTACTGATTACAAGTCAGTTGCTCTACCAACTGAGCTATACCGGCAATGGCGCCAGAGTATATAGAGTCTGATGCGCTTGTAAAGCCTAGCTTGCTGATTCGGCTAGAGAAATTTTCTCGATGGGTGGACGGGGCAGATCGGCGTTGCCTGGTGAGGGTAAGAGTCGGCGGCAATGGGGGGATTGAGCGCTGGAGGTGTGTTGGTTCTGCGGGCCTCTTCGCGAGCTTTATGGCGATCCGCTCTGATAGCGATTGAGTATGTAGCGCTTATAAAATCTGCGAATCGTTGAAATTTTACGACTGCTGACGCAGCCGGTCGCCGGCAAGCGGGCTCCTACAGGGCCTGCGTCAGGCAGGGGATTGCGGGATCCATTCGCAATCCACAGTTTCATTGAAGCTCTGGCGTTTCAGGCCGATATAGTTGCGAGCTGGCATGTTGCCATGGACCGCAGGCGTAATGCAGAAGACCTTTACCCACTACGAGCACCTGAATGTCGCGCGCGATGCGACGCCTGAGCAGATCAAGCGGGCGTATCGCAAGCTGGCGCAGCAGCTGCATCCTGATCGTAATCCGGCGCCAAATGCGTCGGATTTGATGTGTGAGCTCAATGCGTCGCATGAGGTGTTGCGTAATCCGGCCAAGCGCATTTTGTATGACGCGCAATTGGCAGAGGAGGAGCGGCGCGCGCGGGGGCTGGCATCGCAGGCGGGGACTCGGCAAGGGGCGGCGATGTATGCGGCGGCAGCTCAGCCTGCACGGCCTGCGCCTTCTGCAGCCAGGCCAGGGCCCGCAGCCGCGCCGGTGAACAAGCCGGTGCGATCGCGGCGCGGTTTGCGTTGGGCGGCGGTGTTCGTGATCTTTTGCGCGGGTGGGGCGTGGATGGGTTATGAGCGCAATGCGGCGCAGTCGTTTGTGCCGACCGAGGCGTTGCCGGTGGTCGATCCACGAGACACGCCGGCGTCGGAGCGTGCGGACCTGACCAATGCGGTGCTGACGCCGGTGATCACCGCGCCCGAGTGTATTGTGCCGGTGGCCGATCCGCTGGGGGCGGCCTGGCCTGTGCAGGCGGGTTATGTGAAAGGCTTGCCGATGCGCAAGGACAATGGCTGGTCGCAGATTGTGATCGACAATGCCGGCGGCCAGTCGGCGGTGTACGCCAAGGTGACAGACGCTGTAGGGCGCAACGCTTATCGGTATGCGTACATTCCGGCAGGCGGGCAGTTCACCTTTGCGCGAATGGATGCCGGCTATTACTTGCTCAAGTACCAGATGCTCGACACTGGCTGTGTCTTTGCGTCGAGCCGCATTCTGCTGGAAGAGACGCCGATGGGCAGTCAGATCAAGTCCAGCGTCTACAAACTGACGTTAAGCAAGCTGCATGAGCGTGGCGCTTCGCCGATGCGGCTTAAGGCTGATCAGTTCTAAGCACTGCCTGCATTGGCACCTATCTGCAAAGTCTTATTCACAAGTTCACGAACCTTAGATCGGTTTCTGGCATATGGCTGAAATCCTGAAGCGCGCCTGCTCGCCAGCCTGCGGATTACGCGGCGCTTGACTTTGCGTGCAGGATTATTCCGCCTCGCTTGCAGGGCATTTTCGACAGGTTTTTCCCCAGGTTCCGGATTTTAATCAACAGAGTTATCCACAGGCTGTGGATGTTTTTTGTCGGGCAATCAGCAGCAGGTTGCGTGGGGTCAGGCTGGCGGCGCAGAACGTGCCGAGTTGCACGTGATAACCGCGTTCTTGCAGGTACAGGGCGCGGTCGAGCACCAGCCACATTTCCAACGGACGGCGGAACAGGTTGCGCACCAGTTCCAGGTTGCGCACCTCGCGCAGGCGTTGCCAGCCGGCGGCTTCCAGCGCGGCCCAGTCTTGTGGGCCGGGCGCGGGCAGGTTTTTCAGCGCGGCCAGCTCCAGGCAGTAGTCGGCATAGGGGTTGGCCAGCCAGGCGACGGGCAGCGACGGCGTCTGCAAGTAGCTGTCGATGCCGCGCAGTTGGCGTTGCAGCAGGTCAAAACCCAGGCGCCGGGCCATCGACTGGTCGCGCTGGCGGCGTACGCGGGCCGGCGCGGTGACGGTTTCACTCAGCGGCAGGCCCAGATCGTCGCGGGACAAACTCAGCAGCGAGGCCTGGCCGCCTACGGACAGCGCCTGATAGTGGCTGTGTTGCGTGCGGTTGTAGCAGCAGGGCGCAATGGCCAGTTGCTGACAGCCGGCGTCGCTGGCCAGCTGCATCAGTTGCACATGCAGGTCGCCGCAGGCATGCAGGGCCACGGGCGTGTGCCCGGCGTGCAGGCGCTGGCGGGTGTCGTCGGCCATGACGTCTTGCTGCAAGTGCTCGGCTTGTACCTGGTGGCGCAGACTCAGCGCCTGCCCGGCCTCGATCAGCGCCGGGTCGTATTCCAGGCAGGTCAGGCGCTGGCTGGCATCGGTCAGGCGTCGGCCGAGGTGGCCTTTGCCGGCGCACCAGTCGAGCCAGTGAGTGGGCGCCGGTTGCAGGTTCAGGTGGCTGGCGAAGGCTTCGATCTGTTGCCATTTACGGCCCGGCACATCCACGCTCAGCCGCGGTTCTACCGGCGTCAGCGGCTGGCTGGGCAGTTCATCGACATGCGCCAGCGCAACGGCCTCGGCGGCCCAGTGCGCAAATGGCGCGGGCGCCTGCAGGTGCTCGGGGTGGTTATGCGCGGCTTCGGCCTGTTCCAGCGTGCGGCTGCGCAACCAGTGGGCGAGCTGGGGATGATCGGCTTCCCAAGGCAGGTGCTGTTCGGTGAACGGTTTGGGCCGCCACAGCGCCTGGTGCTCGACCAGAAAGCGGTCCAGGGCGTGGAAGCGGCTGAGCAGGTTATTTGTCATCAGGTATGAATCAATCCGCTCAGCGTCCCTGCGTCATATCCACCCGCAGCACTTTCTCCAGCAGCTTGAACCCCTGCACCAGCAGGAACGACATGGCCAGGTAAAACATGCCGGCGGCGAAGAAGATCTCTACCGGCAGGTACGTGCGGGCGATGATCGTGCGGGCCATGCCGGTCAGTTCCAGCAAGGTAATGGTGCTGGCCAGGGCGCTGGCCTTGAGCATCAGGATCACTTCGTTGCTGTAGGCGGGCAGGCCGATGCGCGCGGCGCGGGGCAGGATGATGTAGAACAGCGCCTTGTTCTTCGACATGCCCAGTGCGCGGGCCGCTTCGATTTCGCCGGGCGGCACGGCCTGGATGGCGCCGCGCAGGATTTCGGCGATGTAGGCGGCGGTGTGCAGGGTCATGGTGATCACCGCGCACCAGAACGGGTTGCGCAGGTAGGGCCACAACACGCTCTGGCGCACGGCTTCGAACTGCGCCATGCCGTAGTAGACCAGAAACAGCTGCACCAGCAGCGGCGTGCCACGGAAGAAGAAAATGTAGGCGTAGGGCAGGGCGCGCACCGGCAGGTGTTTCGAGGTGCGGGCGATGCCCAGCGGAATGGCCAGGATCAAACCGGCGATAACCGCGATGGCCACCAGCTCCAGGGTCAGGGTCGCGCCCTGCGCCAGTCGCGGCAGCCATTTGATGATCACTTCCCAGTTCATGACGCGCTCCTCACAAAGCCGCGAGCGGCGCGCTTTTCCAGCAGGTGGATGCCGGTCATGGCAATGACGGTCAGGCCCAGGTACATGAAGGCGGCGACCACATAGAAGGTGAACGGCTCTTTGGTGACGGTCACGGCGATTTGCGCATGGCGCATGATTTCTTCCAGGCCGATGACCGAGACTAACGCGGTGTCTTTCATCATGACCATGAACAGGTTGCCCAGGCCCGGCAGGGCGACGCGCCACATTTGCGGCATGACCACGCGAATGAAGATGCGCGGGCGCGAAAGACCCAGCGCCAGACCAGCTTCGCGATGGCCCTTGGGCACGGCGAGGATGGCGCCGCGAAACACTTCGGTGGCGTACGCGCCGAAACACAGGCCCAGGGCGATGACGCCGGCGGCGAAGGCGGTGAGTTCAAGTTCCGGCATGCCCAGCCATTCGCCGAGGGCGTGCATGGCGTTGATGGTGCCGAAGTAGATCAGCAGCACCCAGAGCAGTTCGGGAATGCCGCGTACCAGCGTCGAATAGGCGCCGCCCAGCCATTGCAGGGCGCGACTGGAAGAGGTTTTGGCCAGCGCGCCGAGCAGGCCCAGCACTAGGCCCAGGCTCAGGGCGCAGGCGGCAAGCTGGACGGTCATCAACGCACCCGCCGCAAGGGCCGGGCCGAATCCTTGGAGTTCGAAGTTCATTAGGCAGGCTTTTTCAGTCACCCGTCAGCGAGCGCTGCGCCAGCAAGGGCGCAGCGTTCACCGGGGGCGGATCAGAGGATGCTGAACGGGAAGTACTTGTCGTTGATCTTCTTGTAGGTGCCGTCAGCGATGATTTCTTTCAGGGCTGCGTTGAGCTTCTCGCGCAGCGGGTCGCCCTTGCGTACGGCGATGCCGACCTTGTCGTTTTCTTCGACCGGGTTGCCCTTGAACTCGAAGTTCTTGCCCGCTTCGCTCTTGAGCCACTCGTAGCTGACGTACTTGTCGGCCAGGATGGCATCGGCGCGTCCGGCGGACAGGTCGAGGTAGGCGTTTTCCTGAGTGTCGTACAGGCTGACCTTGACGTCGCTGCCCAGGTTGTCTTCCAGCCAGGTGCTGGCCAGGGTCGAACGCTGGGCGCCGATGCTCTTGTCCTTCAGCTCAGCCTTGAGCGCGTCGACGCTGTCGGTCTTGATCTGGGTAGCTTTCGGGGCGATGAACTGCAGCTTGTTGGAGTAGTACGGGTCGGTGAAATCGACGGCCTGCTTGCGCTCGTCGGTGATCGACAGCGACGACACCAGGAAGTCGAACTTCTTGGAGTTCAGCGCCGGAATGATGCCGTCCCAGTCGGAGGTGACGGCCTGGCATTCGGCCTTGAGCTTGGCGCACAGGGCCTGGGCGATTTCATAGTCGAAGCCTACGACCTGGCCGCTGGCGTCCTTGTTGTTGAACGGCGGGTAGGCCGCTTCGATCCCGAATTTCAGGTTTTCAGCGAACGCATTGCCGGTGATTGCCAGAGTGGCAGCGGCGGCCAGCAGTAACTTCTTGTACGTCTGCATGGGTGTTGCTCCGTTTAGCGATTGCTCGACATGAATTGTTGACACCTTACCGACCGGGGCGCCTCGAACACTTGCTGTGGCGTGCCCTGTTCTTCGACCTGCCCCTGGTGCAGGAAGACTACTTCACTGGACACCTGGCGGGCGAAATTCATTTCGTGGGTCACCAGCAGCATGGTGCGGCCCTCTTCGGCCAGGCCACGAATGACGTTGAGCACTTCCTGAACCATTTCCGGGTCCAGCGCCGAGGTCGGCTCGTCGAACAGAATCACCTTGGGCTGCATGGCCAGGGTACGGGCGATGGCCGCGCGCTGTTGCTGGCCGCCCGACAATTGCGTGGGATAGACGTGGCGCTTGTCGGCGATGCCGACCTTGGCCAGCAGCGCTTCGGCCACTTCGATGGCCTCGGCCTTGCTCTGGCCGAGCACCCGGCGCGGCGCCTCGATGATGTTGTCGAGCACGCTCATGTGCGGCCAGAGGTTGAAGTTCTGGAACACAAAGCCGATTTCGCTGCGCATGCGGTTGATCTGCTTGTTGTCGGCCGCCACCAGCTCGCCATTCTTGGCGGCCTTCAGGCGCAGCTCTTCGCCGCCCACCAGAATCTGGCCCTGATGCGGGTTTTCCAGCAGGTTGATGCAGCGCAGCAGGGTGGATTTTCCGGAGCCGGACGAGCCCAGGATCGAGATCACATCGCCGTCACGGGCGGTCAGGGAAATGCCTTTGAGTACATCAAGCTTGCCGTAACGCTTGTGCAGGTTGCGGATTTCCAGGGCGGGCGTGGCCTCAGCCATGTGGGGTCCTCATAGATTTATGTGCTCCTGCTTATTGGCGGCCTTCCTGGCGAGGCCAAGCATAGCGCCAAAAATGCAGGATGCGACGGCGTGTCGCATCAATGCAGGAACGTGTCGCGGCATCCAAAACCGGGGCTGCTCAATCGATGCCCGGCGGGGAGTGCGTGCGCGAAAAAGGCGCGATGTTGCCAGCTTTGCCGGGTGCAGGGAAGCGCCTTTTGGTAGCGGTAACGATTCAGCACGCACCGTGCTGGGGCGTTTGTGAGCAAGTGTTTCTTTATGGTGCGCCCGTGCGAAGAAATCCTGGGGTGTTCGGTAACAAATCCTGCACGCGCTGTAAAAGATTCCCATCACTTTTTAGTCAAAATCCGGCTTACAGGCCAGACGTTCTCTGAGCGACGTCGCATTCAGAACATTTTGGCGTGGATCTTGCGTAAATAATAAAGAACATAGCCGTTGCATACTTTTTACGATGAACGGCGGTGCGTATAGCTCGTCTCGCAAAGGTGCTTTAAATGAGCAATTCCGAAAATTTCTCTACGCTCGATCAGGGGTTGAAGCCCCGGCACATCACCATGCTGTCGATTGCCGGCGTGATTGGTGCCGGTCTGTTCGTCGGCTCCGGTCATGCCATCGCCGCGGCGGGTCCTGCTGTGTTGCTGGCCTATGCCGCTGCCGGCACCCTGGTCGTGCTGGTCATGCGCATGCTGGCCGAAATGGCCGTGGCGTCGCCTGACACCGGTTCGTTTTCGACCTACGCCGACCGTGCGATCGGCCGTTGGGCCGGTTTCACCATTGGCTGGTTGTACTGGTGGTTCTGGGTACTGGTGATTCCACTGGAAGCCAACGCCGCTGCCGCGATCCTGCATGCCTGGTGGCCGAACATCTCGTTCTGGGTCTACTCGCTGGTCATCACTTTGCTGCTGACCGCGACCAACCTGTTCAGCGTCAAGAACTACGGTGAGTTCGAGTTCTGGTTTGCGCTGATCAAGGTGCTGTCGATCATCGCCTTCGTCTGCCTTGGCGTGGCTGCGATTTTCGGCTTTCTGCCCACCAGCCAGGTCAGCGGCGTCAGCCACCTGTTCGACACTGGCGGCTTCATGCCCAACGGCATGGGCGCAGTGCTGGCAGCGATTCTGACCACCATGTTCTCGTTCATGGGCACCGAAATCGTCACCATCGCCGCCGCCGAATCCAAGGACCCGGCCAAGCAAATCACCAAGGCCACCAACTCGGTGATCTGGCGGATCTGCCTGTTCTACCTGGTGTCGATCTTCATCGTCGTCGCGCTGGTGCCATGGAACGACCCGACCCTGGCGGCCGTGGGTTCCTATCAGACCGTGCTGGAGCGCATGGGCATTCCGAATGCCAAGATGATCGTCGATGTCGTGGTGCTGATTGCCGTGACCAGCTGCCTGAACTCGGCGCTGTACACCGCCTCGCGCATGCTTTACTCGCTGGGCAAACGCGGTGATGCGCCGGGTGTCGCCAAGCGCACCACCCAGGCCGGCACGCCATACTGGGCGGTCATGCTGTCCACCGCTGCCGCGTTCCTGACCGTGATCGCCAACTATGTAGCGCCAGAGGCGGTGTTCGAGTTCCTGCTGGCCAGCTCCGGTGCCATCGCGCTGCTGGTGTACCTGGTCATCGCCATCTCGCAGCTGCGCATGCGTCGTCAACTGGTCGCCAAAGGCGAGCCGCTGACCTTCCGCATGTGGCTGTTCCCGTGGCTGACCTGGGCGGTGATCATCTTCATAGTCGGCGTGCTGACCACCATGCTGTTCATGGAAAAACACCGCATGGAAGTCATCGCTACCGCGCTGCTGAGCCTGGGTGTGGTTGCTACCGGCCTGCTGATCTCGCGTCGCCGCAAGGTGGCAGCGCAGCAAGGTTCTACGGTTCTGAACTGAGTAAGCCCTTCGCGGGGGCGGGGCCGGGCAGGGGCCCCGAAACCCCATCCCCTGCAACACTTCCTTTCTGCGTTTTTAAACGTACTCAGCGCCCGCGGCGCTGGCTTTCGTTGCGCATCACCAACAGATCAGACGCTTTCTGGTAGTCATTCTGGAAGGCATCGGTTTCGATCCATTCCAGCGCGGTGTCTTCGTCTTCGTTGTGGAACAGGGCGCGGTAGGTGATCAGCAGGCCCATCATGAAATCGGTGGCTTGCTCGCCGTCTTCCTCGGCCAGCACCAGCTCCAGCACCGGGTATTGAATGAACACCGCGCACAGCGCCAACTGGCTGATGGCTTCGGCGGCGTGCATGGCTTCGAACAGGTCTTCGAAGTCTGCCGGGTCGAAACCGTTTTCGACCAGGTCCTTGAAGTCGAAGGTGCTGAGGTCGATCTTCACGTCATCGAACGGGTTATCCACCAGCGGCGAGGCGAACAGCGAATGCACCGGCGTCTGGGGTTTACGACCGGAGCGGTTTTGCTTGGCCTTGATTTTTGCGCGCTGGGCGCGCTTTTGCTGCTTGTCTTGCGAGGCCATGGTGGCTGTCCTTGGGCGACGGTGGGTGTGGGGCGGGTATTGAAACGCAGAGTGTCGAAAAACCCAAGCGTTGAGATCAGAGGGCGCGGACCCAACTGACTTTGGTCGTGGATGAACCTGAGCTTGAGCCGCCGTTCGAGCCCGTGGTCGGGGTGGTGGTGCCGACAATGCTCTGATCGGCGGTCATGGCCGAAACATCGACCGCGATACCACCTGCGCTGATGGTAGTGGCGCTGATCCCGTTGTTGCCGGTCGACAGCCCGCCCTTAATGTTGGTAGTCGCTCCCGAGGTGCTAACCAGGCCGCCTAGGGTCACGTTGCCGTAGATCGTCCAGCCGGCGGTGATGAGCCCTGCGTCGGCTGCGATGGCAATGTTGCCGATCGGCAGGCCGGTGCGGGTAGCGCCGCTGGAATCGGTCCAGGTGGCAAGCGCGGTGGTGCTTTTGCACAGATTGCTGGGGTAAAACGCACCGCCACAGGTGTAGCTGGCTCCGGAGAAGTTCGGTGCATACAAAGCGCTGGCGTTACTGGTCAGGGTCACGTTGCCGGTGCTTAAAACGGTGTTGGTGAGCCTTGGAAAAGTCTGGCCCGACGATATGCCATCGAAGCTCATATTGCCTTGAAACCACGCAACTCCCGGCGGGAAGGCGCCGACCCCGGTGAGTACCCAGCCTGTACTGGGTGTAGCACTCGCGCCGCAGGTGTTATTGCCATAGTTGCAGGTCATGAAGGGACTCCCGTCGAGGGTCTTCATGTCCGTGGTTTTCAGGTTATAGGGCCCGGCTGCGACTGTCGTGCCATTGGCCTTCTTGACGTTCTGGATCCTGAGCATCGGCGTAGTGCCGTCGAAATAGAACACGTAGTTGGCCTGGTCTTGCAATGCAGTGACATTCACAGGTTTCACGCTCACATCGCAATAGGGCACGCCAGGCAGGCCAGGCGACGAGTTGGGCACACCGAAGGTCAGGTTGCTGATCGCATTGCCGGTGTAAACGCTGCCGCCGCTGTTATTCAGGATCACGCCACTGATCCGGCTGGCACTGCTGAACGTCGGGGTGTTCCATTGCGTAACCGAAAGGTTGCCGCCGCCCTGGAACTGGCCGATGTTGGCCGTCAGGATCGACACGTTACCGTGCGCCTTGAGCGTCGAGTAGGTTGCACTCCAGCCATTGAAGTTGATGTTGTTGGCCCAGAAGGTGGTGACCGTAGCGGTGCTGAACGTTACATCGCCACCGTACACGGCGTTGTAGGTCATGCTGATCGTGGCCGGCAGGGTACCGGTGCCGGAAATGCGCTTGGCGGCGTCGGTGGCCGTGGTGGTGATCACATTGTTGCTGACGGTGATTTTGGTCAGGTCCAGGGTGTAGACCGTGCCGTCGGTCAGGGTGATCAGCGACGTCCCTTCAAGGACCGGTGTGATGGTCTTGACCGTGTCGGTATTGAGCGTGCCGCCAATCAGCGCGCTACCGATCCTGGTGGTGCCGGACAGCACGTTGGCGCTAAAGGCACCGGCCTTGACCGAGGCATAAGTGCCACCCCCTTGAGAGATATCAACAGTCTTGGCGCCCACGGTCAGGTTGGTGGGGGCCGAGCTTGAGCTCATCTTGAAGTTGCCTTCGGTGCGCAGAATGGCGTTGTTAGCAATGCCGCCGCCAGACAGATCGATACCGCCCTTGGCGCAGCCGGACACACTGGCGGTGGCGCCGCTGGAGATCTTCAAGATGCCGGTTACGGCGATGTAAGCGAGGTTCGCGCCATTGACGATCGACAGCGAGCCGCCGGTGTAGGTGAGATCGCCATTGAAGCTCAGGGCAGCACCCAGAGTGGTGCCGGTGACGCTGGCGACGCTGCTCAACGTATAAACCACCTGCAACGTTGAGGTCGCCAGGGCGCTGCTGCCGGTGATATTGACGGTCACCAGTGTCGCGCCGTTCACCGTCTCCTTGGCGATGATCTTTGCCGTGATGCCCGAGCCACTGAAGCTCAGCGCGCCGACCGTGATGCTGGATTCAGTCACATTTTGCAGATACTGGCGCACCAGCTCAACGCCTTCCCAGGCCCGCGACTCGGCCGGCACGCTGGCGTGGCTGGCCATCTGCTGTTCCTGCGCACTGCGGATGCCATGCATCATGCCCATGGTCGTCGCGGTCAGCGCTACGCCGGTGAGCATCATCAGCAAGGTCGTCGCCATGCCGCGCTGGCGGTTGCGTGTCGCACGGTGACTTAGCAGGCGGGAACTGAACATGGCGTCATCCTGCTAGGTGCTCGTGACAAGGTTGGGCAGACAGGTTTCGCTGCTGCTTTTGACATACACCGGTGCGGACGCTGTGCTGGTTGAATCCAGGACGCTGGTGGCGGCGGTCATGATTACTTTGAGTGGTACGGTGCTGTAGGGCGTCACGGCCTTGCCGAATGGCCAGCAGGCGATTTGCACCGCCTTGAAGAAATCCGCCGGCTGGTTGGTTTCAATCAGGGTTGTGGCCGTCCAGGTCGTGCTGCTCCATTGCGACAGCGTCGTGCAACTGCTCGCGCCTTGCAGGCGCATCAGCTTGCCGCTTTGCACCAGCAATCCGGCGCAGGTCGCGGTGGCAGTGCTGCCGGTCTTGTAGACCCAGACCACTGCATTGCCGCTGGCTTCAGTGGCGGATAACGTGCGTGCGGTGCCGGTCAATGTGCCGCCGGTCAGGGTTGCGTTGTACAGCAGCTTGAGGCTGGTATCCGCTGTGCCGGTCATCCAGAAGCCCGCATTGCGCAGCTCTTGCTGAGCCGTCAGCAGGGCCGCGGCAATCTGCCCGTCCTGCCTGGAATCCTGAATCGACTGCACTGAAATGCCGACCATGTTCTTGTACAGCGAAAGCATGGCCAGCACGCTGATCAGCGACAGCGTCATACCGACCATCAAGCTGATCAGGTTGAAGCCGCGCTGGGCGCGTTTCACGTTTCATCGCCTACGCGGATGACGCCGCCGAACAATGAGCTGTCAGCGCTGCGGGTGGTCAGCACCACTTTGCCCAGCGTGCTGGTCGGTGTGCTGATGGCAACGCCGCCGATGGTGACACTGGCGGCATCGGTACACGTGGCGTCCAGCGTGATCGCGGTGGTTTGCGTGGGCAGGGTGATCCTGGCCTGGGCGGAGTCAGTGGTGCACAGCGTCTTGCCATATCGGGCAATCAGATCACGCATCTGACTGACCGCAATATTCTGCACTTTCATATCGCGCTGGCTGACCGCCGCCCGTGACGAGGCGTAGGTCATGCCCAGGCCAATGATCGCCATCAGCACAATGCCGATCAGCGATTCCAGCAATATATCGCCACGCTGGGAACGTGGGCCTGCTTCAAATGATTTCGACATCGACTGCGCTCTCACTGCCGACCGTCACACTGATCGTGCTCGTAGCACAGGCGTTGCTGCCGTTCACTGGCAGGCCCCGGCTGTTGAAGGCAACGCAAGAGATGTCCGTACCGCCTGCCTGAATGGTGGCCGCACTGGGCAGGTTGGTCTGCCACAGGATATTGCTGGTCGAGGAGCAATTGATGCTGGCCTGATCGGTCACGCTGTACAGCTTCAATACCTGGCCGGAACGGCACAGCGCGGCGGCGGGCCAGCTGTTCAGGGCGCCACCGGGATTACGCAGCGCAGTGGCCTTGGCGCGGCTGATGCCTTGCTTGAGCAAGCCGGCCGCATCGCGTTGCTGCGCGCTGTTGACCCATGAGGTGGTCAGCTGCGCGCCCATCGTCACCATCAGGCTGAAAATGGCGATGGTGATCATCAGTTCGATGAGGGTGAAGCCCTGGCTGCGCTTCATCACAGCCAGCTCGTGCCGTAACCGGTGCAACTGCCTATCGCCCGGACGTTGTCCTGGGTCAGGGTGATGCTGCAACCGTTGACCTTGCCGCTGGTGCCCAGCGCTTCAACTTTGTAAGTGGTGGCCGACGCGGTCACGATCTTGTAGACGAACGAGTCGCCCTGGCTCGGTTGCCAGCCAGTGGCGGTACAGGTGGTGGTGCCGGTGGCGGCGACGCAGCGGGTGTCGGCGGTCGTGGTGGTGGTCGAGGTCGGGTATTTCAGCTGCTTCTGGTAGAAGTTTTCCAGCACCAGGCTCAGCGCCACCAGATCCGACTGCGCGCCCTTGAGCTTGCTCTTGGTCACATAGCTCTCGTAGGACGGAAAGGCGATGCCAGCCAGAATCCCCACGATAGAGATGGTGATCAGCAATTCAATGAGGGTAAAGCCACGAGTGTTGCCGCTGCGTGTAGCACACATATCGGAAACCGCAATTAACCAAAGTATTAGTGCGATAGTACTATGCCATCAAACCGTTCGGAACCCGAAGGTGAACTTTTATAGGCCTTTCCGATCATTGGCTGCCGTTTGTCGGGCAGCGTCAGCGTTTCGTCACAGCGCTGGAAAACCGGCGCTTTGCGGGTATTTTCGGCAGGCAAGAGAGAGGCGACGGAGCATAGTGGTAGGGCATTGTTTCAATAGTATGAAGTCTTGAAAATCAAACTATTGATTCATATCAGTTTTATGCAAAATCGCGATATACGGCTCATCCCTCCTGTTAATTGATTGATACAGGTTTACTGAAACTTTGAATTAATCGCGCTGCTGCGCAGGCGCCCACCGAATGTGCAGAGCCGGGAAAACGATGGCCGCGAACAAGGTTGTGCTCAGCGGTTGCAATTGATTCATCGCTTGAACACAATGCGATTTATTATCATTTGCGTACCGCCGGGGCGCGCTTCATGGCTTCTCAACATCAGGGCGTACACACGCTCTACATCGACCATCACCGCTGGCTGCATGCCTGGCTGCGCGGCCGGCTGGACAATGCCGCGGACGCGGCAGATCTGGTGCAGGACACGTTCATGCGCCTGCTCAACCGGCCCGAGCGGCTGGAACTGAAAGCGCCACGCGCCTTCCTGAGGACGGTCGCAAAAGGCCTGGTCGTCGACCATTGGCGCCGTGAGGAAATCGAGCGCGCTTACCTGGAAGCCCTTGCCCTGCGACCGGAGCTCGAATCACCGTCTCCGGAATCGCGTGAGCTGGTGTTCGAACTGCTTGAAAGCATTGCGCAGATGCTCGACGGCTTGAAGCCGAAGGTCAGGCGAGCGTTTCTGCTGGCTCAGTGCGAGGGAATGTCCCATCAGCAGATTGCTGCACAGATGGGTGTTTCGCTGCGCTCGGTGGAGCGTTATGTCGCCGATGCGCTTTATCACTGCTACCAGTTGCGGTACGGCACTTGAATCACACGGCTTCCCCGGCTCAGCCTTCCCGACAGGTCGTACGGCAGGCCATTCAGTGGTCGTTGCGCCTGCAAGAACACCCGGCCGATGTGTCCCTGTACCAGCAGTGCGAGCGCTGGCGGGCGCAGAATGCCGAGCATGAGCATGCCTGGCAGCGTGTCCTGACCCTTAGCGGCGAGCTGAACACTCAGTTTCAGGCGCTGCCAGTGTCGGGTGTGGCCCTTGAGGCGCTGGAGCAGAGCACACAACGGCTCGGCCGTCGGCGGGCCTTGAAGCTGTTGTCAGGCGTCGCGGTACTTGGCTCGGCGGGCTGGCTGGCTCGCGACCTGGCGCCCGTGCAACAGTGGCGCGCCGATTACGCCACCGGGGTCGGGCAACGGGGCAGCTTTCGTCTGGCCGATGGCACACAGTTGCAGCTCAATACCGACAGTGCGGTGGACCAGGATTTCAGCGGTAAACAGCCGCTGATCCGCCTCGTTCGGGGCGAAATCCTGGTGGCCATGGACACGCCGTCGCGGGTCGATGCACAGCGGCCATTGCACGTCAGCAGCCGTCACGGGCTGTTTGAAACCCTGGGCGGACGTTTTGTCGTGCGTCAGGACAACGACAGAACCCGAATCAGCGTCAGCGCGGGCCGGGTGTTGATCCGGCTGCCCGGCGCCAGCCCTGTCGAGGTTCGGGCCGGCCAGGATTACTCGGTCAGCGCCACGCAGGCGACTCTTGTCCAGCAGCCGGAAATGGACGCCATGGCCTGGGTCGACGGGTTGATCGTCACGCGCGGCATGCGCCTCAGGGCGTTTCTGGCCGAGGTGGCGCGCTACCGCAGGGGCTATCTGGCCTGTACCGACGACATTGCCGATTGGCAGCTGTCCGGAGTATTCCGTCTCGAAGACACGGACAAACTGCTGGCGGTGCTGCCGCAAACGCTGGCCGTTCAGGTGAGCTACCGCACGCCCTGGTGGGTCACGTTGAGTAAACAGGCGCGGCATCAGGCCTGATTCGATTTTTTTTGGCGGGTTTTCCACGCCTGGCCGGCTAAAAGAAATCACCTCCTCTTGACCCACCTGTTCACGGAACCCTCAATGATCCGGCAATTGATGTCCATGCCAATGCGCGCCCCACACCAAAACAGCCTGCGTAGTGCGATTCGCCTTGCTGCGCTGACCACCGCTCTGGGCGCGGCTGTTCTGCCTGCGCCGGTTCTGGCTCAGGATGCGCCGGCGGTGGCGGCCAGTGCGCGCAGTTATGCCATTGCGCCTGCGCCGCTGAGCGAGGCGCTGAATCAATTCGCACGGCAGGCGGGCATCACCCTTTCGGCCACTCCTCAGCAAACGGCGGGCCTGCAATCGCCGGGGTTGCAGGGCAGTTATTCGGTCGAGCAGGCCTTGACGATCCTGCTGGGTGGCAGCCCGTTGCAAGCGGTCTCTGCCGACGGCAGCCGTTACGTACTCACCACCCGTGTGGCAAACGAGCCTCTGGCCCTGCCCACCACGGACATCCGCGGCTTTGCGCTGGGCAACGCGCTGGGCAGCGTCGAAGGCTATAGCGCCACGCACAGCCAGATCGCCACCAAGACCAGCACCGCGCTGCTGGAAACGTCCCAGTCGGTTTCCGTGGTGACACGCCAGCAAATGGACGATCAAGGCTCACAGACCGTCGCCCAGGCCATGCGCTATACCCCTGGCGTGCTGACCAACCCTTATGGCGCCACCCACCGCTACGATTACGTCGCGCTGCGCGGGTTCAACGACGGCTCTGTGGATAACATCTACCTTGACGGCCTCAAGTCCATGGGCGACAGCGGCACCTACAGCACCATGCAGGTCGACCCTTACTTTCTTGAGCGGGTCGATATCCTCAAGGGCCCCTCGTCAGTCCTTTACGGTCGCAGCTCGCCTGGCGGCCTGGTGGCGCTGACCAGCAAGAAGCCGCTGTTCACGCCTTATCACCAGATCCAGGCCACCGTCGGCACGCAAGGGCAGCGCGGCCTGGGGTTCGATTTCAGCGGTCCGGTCGATGACGACAAGCGTGTGGCCTACCGCCTGACCGGCCTGGTCGACAGGTCCGATACGCAGTTCGATCACGTCGAAGAGAAACGCTACGCGCTGGCGCCGACCGTCAGCATCGATTTCACCGAGGACACCTCGCTGACGCTCCAGGCTTACCTGCAGCACGATCCCGAAGGTGGCTATCACGGCGGCATTCCCGCCGATGGGAGCCTGCATCAGCGCAATGGCCGGCGTATCTCCGAGCATTTCTTCGATGGCGAGCCCGGTGTCGACGGTTTCAGTCGCGATCAGCAGGCCTTCAGTTATCAGTTCGAGCATCGCTTCAACGATGTCTTCACGGCCCGGCAGAACTTTCGCTACCAGGCGTCGAAAGTCAAACTCGATCAGGTCTACGGCTATGGCTGGACGACGCCCACCAGCAACGAGCTGAACCGCTATTACTCAAGCGGCGACGAGCGTTTGCATGCGTTCATTATCGACAACATGCTGCAGGCCGATTTCTTCACCGGCAGTGCCAAGCACACGCTGCTGTTCGGCGCGGACTATCAGCGGCGCAAGACTGTCGTGGACTGGACCAGCGGTGCGGTTGCCTCCCTCAACGCCTTCGATCCGGTGTATGGCAACGATGCGATCAGTTACTACGACCCTACGCGCTATCTGCGGCGCCTGGAGCAAACCGGCGTTTACGCCCAGGACCTGATCGAGTGGAACCAGTGGCGCATCTCGCTTGGCGTACGCCACGACTGGGTCGAGACCTCGGATGAAAATCGACTGGCCGAGGCCGGGCGACCTGTAGGCACCGAGCGCCAGGACAAGCGCACCAAGACCACGGGCCGGGCAGGCGTGCTGTACCTGTTCGACAATGGCCTGGCGCCTTACCTGAGTTATTCGGAATCCTTCAACCCGAACTCGTATTCCGACAGTGCGGGCAATCCGCTGGCGCCGACGGACGGCAAACAGTGGGAGGCCGGCCTCAAATACCAGCCGCCAGGAACCGACGATTTGTTCACGGCATCGGTGTTTCGCATCGACCAGGAAAACCTGGCGTCCAAGCTGCCTCAGGAGAACTTCTACCGCCCCATCGGCGCTGTGCGTTCGCAAGGATTGGAGTTCGAGGCGCACCTGCAACTGAATGAGCAATTCAAATTGCTGGGCAGCTACACGCTGACCGACATCGAGTACTCGAAGTCGATGCCCAGCACATTCAGCACGCCGGGCAATGTCATCGAAAACAAAGGTAATTCACCGACCCAGGCGCCGAAACACATGGCGTCACTCTGGGGCGACTACACGTTCAACAGCGGCGCACTCGACGGCCTGCGCCTGGGCGCGGGTGTGCGCTACGTGGGGTACAGCTGGGCGGATGCCGAAAACACGATGAAGGTGCCGTCCTACACGCTTTACGACGCCTCGGTCGGTTATGACCTGAGCAAGGTGGGACTCAAGGGCCTGGACGTGCGGGTCAATGCCAACAACCTCACCAATGAATCCTACATCGCCTCCTGCGCCAGCCTGAGCTACTGCTATGTGGGCGAAGAACGCAACGTGAGTGCAACGCTCAGCTACCAGTTCTGACCTGAACGATCAGCCAGACAGCGCCCTGCAACGGGCGCTGTTGTTTGTCCGCGTCCCAAAGACGTCAACGCCGCGTTGCCAGCCCCTCTTGCACACGGGCCGTACAGGAACGAAACAGCCTTTTGCGTTTCATATTCAGGCCAGCACGAGCCGAAACCCGCCAAGGAACGCGCATGAATTTCCTCAAGAAGCTTCTCGATTCGTTTAAACGCCCTTCAACCCAGGACGTCCAGCCCCCACCGCCGCCCGCCGAACGGCGAGAGCCGATGACTCCCGGCGACCCGACTGACTCTGACGCGGCCAACCAGGCCGCCCGACAAGCCAGCGCCGCGTGCCTGGATCGTCATTGGGGCGCTATCGGCACCGTCGAGCAGGATGTCCTTTCCTACCTCATCAGCCCGAGCCTTTCGGGCGGCCCTTACTGGCCCTCGACCCGCCAGGCCTACCGCGTGATTCGCCGTGGCGATGCCGTCATCATCGCCACCGAGGGCCTGTCAGACCCCTTCGACGACACTGAAGGGATGGGCAATGGTTTCGAGATGGAGCTGTTCGTGGAAACCGCCGATATCCCCGAGCATGCTCGCGGCGCCGTGGGCGAAGTCGATCCCTTGAAGCGCAGTTGGGCCTTCGAGCTGGTGGAAAACGTTGCCAGGACCGTGGCAGACGCTGGCGGCATCACCGCCCAGCTTGACCAGCACGGCGCGCTATCGCTCGAGATTCCCGGTTTTAGCCAGTCACACCACCTGAGCGATCAACTGCCCGGACACTTCGTGACCGATGACGACGCTATCGGTGTCTTGCTGGGCGGCCCTGAACCGGATTTTCCGACCCGACTCGATGACATGCCTTTATCCCCGGTCAGGCTGGTGCCCGTGGTCTTGATCACCGCCTCAGAGCTTGAGTATGTGCGTTCAGGTGGGCGAGGGGCCCGCGAGGAACTGGTGAGCCGTCTGGCCGCAGCGGGCATCGGGCATATGAGCAGCCTGCATCGTGCCAGTGTTGTTTGAAGGTGCGCTGAGTGCACGAAGCGCTGGACTTGTCCAAAGGGAGGCGGCCGGCGTATACAAGGCATCGAAATTACGCCGCAACCCAAAGGATTGATCCAGTGATTACCTGCCACCTCAAATACGTTATCGACCCCTACCAGTTGCCGGCCTTCGAACGCTACGCGCGCCAATGGATAGGCCTGGTCAAGCGCTTTGGCGGCCAGCACCACGGCTATCTCATGCCGTCCGAAGGCGCCAATAACATTTCGTATTGCTCGTTCAGCTTTGCCAGCCTTGCCGACTACGAGCGCTATCGGCAGGAAGCGGCGCAAGACCCTGAATGCATGCGGTTGATGGATGAGGCCAATGAGCTGAAGTTTATCTTGAGTTATGAACGCAGCTTCATGCGGCCTGTATTTGAGTAAACGCCGGGCTGTCGTCAAGGTGTAGAGGGCCAGCGCTGCAGGTGATGAGGCCTGCAGTTGCTCACGGATCTGCGCCGCCGTCCGACCCCGGGTATCCACCTGCGAGTCCTTCGCCTGTAACTGTGAGTGTGCGGGCATGCAACCGGAGATTACTGGCCGGTCTGATCAGGTATTGCGCAAGGCGGCTTGATGGGACGGGCGTGGGCGATGCGGCGCAATGTTGAGGCGCAAATGTAGCTTCGTAGCATTGTCCACAACATGATGATGCACAAAGCAAAAAACCGAGCCAAGGCTCGGTTTTTTGGAGTCAGGAGGAGCCACAAGGACTCCAAAAGCTTCAACAACCAAGAAGGTTGAGGGATTAGCCGCTGCCTAATCATTCTGCTTTCTGCCCTTTACGGACTGACCACAGAGGGTGCTACGCGGGCCTCATCTGGATTTAAAGAGCGGGGAGGCTCATGCACACTCTGGGGAGAAATCTACTCGGGTTTGAGCAATGAGTCAAAGACGAATAGCTCTACACATTGCTGAAAAGACAGATTGCTTCTACTGAGTTCACGTTTGCCATCGGTCTGATCAGTGATGCAGCAACGCTGAGTGTTCGGCCTGACGCGAGCAGGTCATCAACCAGAATCACTTTCCCTCGAGGTGTTTCATTGAATGCCTGACTTAAGCAGAGTGGCGTGAAATGCTGTCTGAATGGGATCGGAATGTCTTTTAGCGAAAAATCGGCTGATTTTTTTAGTCTGTATTCCAGTTTTCGTTTGTCAGTAGTTGAAATGTTGCCATTTTGCTCAGCGCGCCGCAGCATGTCGTATGCTTCAAGCTTGGTCGTCTTGAGAAATACTCCGTTTGTCAGGTCGGCGCTCAAGGCTCTTGCGCATCGCTTGGCTACTATTTTGCTTAAGCTGTAGCTTGAGGGCATATATATGATTGTATTAGCAGATGTGATCTCGGCGATCTGTGCAAGGATTTGATGGGCACTTTCTAAAAGCATCCGAACAGAGGCGAAATTTGTCAGCAGCCCATCCTTTTGCTTGAGCGCATAGAGGAGAGGGCAGTTGTCGCCTATGAGTCGGTGTTGACGATCCCTTCTACCTTTGGCTGAGTTCTTGATACGCGTAAATAGCGAGAATACCTGAAGGCCGCATTCCATGGTCGAGATCTTCGGATTTCCCTCAGCGGTGGTGATCAGATGCTCTTTGACAGCATGATCAACTATGACCAGATGATCTTTGACAACTAGTCCCAAGGTGCGCCTCTCCTATGTCTTTTTTGTGCATCTTACAGGCCTTCGTCATGCAAGGGTTTGTAGGCCTTTTCCTTGAATTTGACTGATTTGAGAGTGCGGAGCGGGCACGGAGCTTTGCGAGCGATCAGTTGCTTTGAAAACGGGTGAGATAGTCAAGTCGATTGGGCAAGGAGGTTAGAAAGCGCCAGACAACAAAAACCCGCACTAGGCGGGTTTTTTCATTCAGATGCTACACGCGCCATCTGAATCTGATGGCGCCATGGATCTAATAGAGCCACCGACTCATTGCGTTACGCGTCAATGACTGCAGTGGAGGGCTATTCTTTCAAGCTTCTCATGCGCCTAAAAAATGGGCGGTATGAGTTAACTGGCTTGCAGTGTAGGAATTTGCATGCCGATTTTTGCAGATGCGAAATTCAAGTCGCCGCTGGCGATGGATTGGGCTTTGAATCCTGCGCCGATCAGGTCTCGGATGTATAGCTTGTTGTAAATGAAGGCAAACACAATGCTACTAAAGCCCATGGTTATGAGCGCAAGGATAAATTGAATAACGCCGTACTTCAAATCACCGCGAAACAGTGATGGGAAGAAACCGAAGAAAAAAGTCGTCCATGAAAAACCAACGGGGGCCTCTTTCATTGCGCCCGTGTTGGGGTTTTTGAAAATGATTGATGTGTATGCCATTTGTCTCTCCATGTGCCCAATGTATTGAATAATGTGCAGGGCCGTCACACTATTTTTTAAAGTTGGCTGTGGTATTGATTATTTATCGGGTCTAACAGATGGTGCGGTAAAACGCTAAATCCATTGGGGTATGAATAAAGAGTTTTATTTCGCCTGAATGAAACGGGTATTAGGCCCCACCAAGAGCAGGTGCATTTGATTGAGATCACATGGTTTCCCTATCCGTGGGGCTAAAATCGACACGGATGATAGCAGAATGACATGCTGAGTGGTGCGCTAAGAGTCCTGCAGAACCTGCTTTTTCTTCAGCTTGTCAGGTCTTCAGGCAAGCCGATTTTGTTGGCGCCAGTGCGTCGGTTGAATTTTTCTTTGGGAGTGCTGCTTCTGCTATGGAGACTACCGTCTTCACTCGCACATGAAGGGCCGAAGCCCTCTCTCACAGCGCCACCATAAATCGCAGGCGAAAAAACTCCGCACTGGGACAGGTGGAGCTTGTGCTCCTAATGCTCCGGATTGCTGAATTTGCAGCGATGGGCGAGCCATAACCGTGAGCGTGATGATGTACGACCTGAGAGATTGGCATTGTCGGAATGTCACCTTGTGCTCACTCCCGCTTAGCCATTGGTTAAGCAAGCACGAACTGCTTCATCACGGCCATCATCGCGATGACCAAAACGGCCAGCCCAATCGCTGACGTCCATTGGGCTGGCGGGCTTTCCGAAAGCCAGGAGCCTTTAGAAGGGTATTTCCCCAAGGTGAGCGCTTTCATTAGAGGCCAGCCGACAGGGAAGCAAATCGCTTGAAAAATAAAGCCGGCTAATACGCCGAATAGTTCGCCCACAGATCAGATCCTGCTGAATTACCCGTCCTGAAAGTTTGATCATGCTTCTCCAGTCTGGCGATGACAAGCGAGCCATAACCATAACCGTGATGATGCACAAACATGAGCGATTGGCGGTGTCTGATTCACCGCATTCTCGTAGGAGCGAGCATAGAGCTCGCGAAGGCGAAGGTGCAGTCACCGAAAATGTGCTGGTTTCACTGGCCCCTTTCGCGAGCTCTACGCTCACTCCTACGCAATTTGTGTCGTGCTCAATATCAAGGCCAGCTCAAAATCCGTGGGAGCGAGCGCAAGCTCGCGAAGGCGAAGGTGCAGTCACCGAAAATGTGCTGATTTCACTGGCCCTTTCGCGAGCTCTACGCTCACTCCTACGCAATGTGTGTCGTACCCAGTATCAAGACCCGAATGCGCGAAGCCTTGAAGGCTAACGCGCATTTGGCTTGAGAGCACAGTTGCTACGGGCCTTGGCTCCAGGCAAAAACGTGGTTTACGTCAGGGAGCAAAGCGGCAGGTAAAAACCCCAGACAACAAAAAACCCGCACTAGGCGGGTTTTCTGTTTATTCAGATGCTGCATGCACCATCTGAATCTTAATGATGGTGCCCAGAGACGGAATCGAACCGCCGACACGGGGATTTTCAATCCCCTGCTCTACCGACTGAGCTATCTGGGCAACGGGGCGCATTAAACGTCTTTTTCGGCACCTCGTCAAACTTTTTTTTAAAAAAATCTGAATCTTTCCCGGCGCTTACGTCCGACACCCGGCAAAACCCTTTATTTCTCGGGGGCGACGTAGCCTTCTGCCTGCGCGTATTCCTCGCCGGAGAAGTATTTGTCCATTTCAGCCTGGAGGAATTTGCGGTCCTCGGCGTTCATCATGTTCAGGCGGCGTTCGTTGATCAGCAGGGTCTGGTGCTTCTGCCAGTCGGCCCAGGCTTGCTGCGAGACGTGCTCGTAGATGTCGGTGCCCTTGGCGCCAGGGTAGGGCGGGCGCTCAAGGCCTGGCAGTTCTTGTTTGTACTTGCGGCACATTACGGTGCGGGTCATGACGACTCTCCTGCATTCAATACGTCGGCTGCGTGTTTGAGCAGCTTCTTCACCGGGGCGGCAAGGCCCAGGCGCGGCGGGGTGGCGAGGTTATACCAGAGCCAGTCGGCCTCGGCCACGTAGGTGGCAGATGCCTGAACCTGAACCAGCCACGGCTCGATGCTGAGCTGAAAGTGGCTGAAGGTGTGCAGCACGCCGGGCAGTTGCTGGTGGTTGCCCAGTGCCAGCGCGTGCTGGTCGGCCAGGTGTTGCAGGTCGTCGAAGGCGTCGAGTTCCGGCAGGCTCCACAGGCCGCCCCACAGCCCGGTCGACGGGCGGCGGTACAGCAGAATTTCGCCCTGGGCGTTGGCCAGCAGCGGCATCAACGTGCGTTTTTGCGGAATGCTCTTGCGCGGCTTGGGGATCGGGTAGCGGGTCTCCAGGCCCAGAAAGTGCGCTTCGCAACTGCGCTCCAGCGGGCACAGCAGGCAACTGGGTTTGCTGCGGGTACACAACGTGGCGCCCAGGTCCATCATCGCCTGGGTGTAGTGGTTGGCCCGGGCATGGGGCGTAAAACGCTCTGCAACCGCCCACAGCTGGCGTGCGACCGCAGGTTCACCCGGATAACCCTCTTGCGCCACATAACGCGCCAGAACGCGTTTTACGTTGCCGTCCAGAATCGGCGCCCGGATGCCCATGCTGATGCTGGCAATGGCGCCGGCGGTCGACAGGCCGATGCCCGGCAGCTCGGTCAATTGCTCGACGCTGCGCGGAAACTCTCCGCCGTGTTCGGCGACGACGATCTTTGCGGTCTTTTGCAGGTTACGCGCGCGGGTGTAGTAACCCAGCCCGGTCCACAGGTGCAGCACTTCATCTTCCGGTGCCTCGGCCAGTGCCTGCACGTCGGGCAGGGCGGCCATGAACCGGTCGAAGTAGTTGAGCACCGTGCTGACCTGGGTCTGTTGCAGCATGATTTCCGAGACCCATACCCGATACGGGTTGATGTTCTGCTGCCAGGGCAGGTCGTGGCGGCCGTGGACATCGAACCAGTCCAGCACCGCCTGGGAGAACTGCTCAGGTGGCAGAGCGTGTGCAGCATTCATCGATTGAACAGCCCTTTGAGTGCGTCTTTGAGTTCCGGGCTGACCTTGTCGCCCAGTTTTTCGTCAATCTTGTCGTTCAGCTTGTTGCGCGCTTCGTCGCCGAGCAACTTGGCGGCGATCTGGCCCAGGCCTTCTTTCTCCACACGGCAGGCCTTGGCGCCCAGCTCCAGCGGGCCACGGCAGCGCATTGGCCATTCCAGGCCGACATAGCGCTCGTTGACCTGGCAACCCGGGTCGGGCATCTCGCTCTTGTCGCCTTCGATGATGATGCCCACGCGGTAGTCCATGCCCAGCACGCGCAGGTCGATGTCGCCACGGCCGTTGACGGTCAGGCCGGGAATGCGCGCCTTGAGGTCTGGGTTGCTGGCCATGCCGTTGCGGATCACCAGGCTGCCGCCCAGTTGCTGGAACGGGGTGTCCTTGCCGCGCGGTTCGCCGGTCAGCGGTTTGCGGTTGAGGAAGGCGATGCCCTGGCACAGTTGCTGTTCGAGGTTGGCGTTGACCAGCACACCGTTGTTCACGGTGAAGCTGGCGGTGCCGTTGAGGTTGTCGATCAGGGCCTTTTGACTGTTGCCCTTGCCGCTCAGGTCGCTGTTGAGGGTCAACTGGCCGCGCACCGGCGGGGTCTGGCCCTGGCTTTCCAGCACGCGCTCGACCGGCACTTTGGCGGTGCGGGTCTGTACGCTCAAGGTCGGAATGTCCTGACGTGCATCCAGGTTGCCCTTGACCTCGAAGTTGCCGTTGTAGAGGTCGCCGCGCAGGCTGTCGATGCGGATCAAACCGCCGGCGGCCTGGGTCTTGAGCGCGGCGTTGTCGATCGGCAGTTTGTTGGCGATCAGCTTGCCGAAGCTCAGGTCGGCTTCCACGTCCAGGCTGCGCAGGCGCTCCAGCGGCAGCAGCTTGTCAGTGCTCCAGGCGGCCTTGCTCGGCTGTTCAGGCAGCGGCGTGGTGCCGGCACCGGCTATGGCGGCGGCTTCGCTGCCTTGCACTTCGGCCTGGCGCGCAGCCTTGTTGCCCTTGGTAGTTTCGCTTTCGGCCGGGCGATAGCGGTCGGCGTTGAAGGTGTCGGCCTTCAGTTGCAGGCGCAGCGCCTGGCGGGCGAAGTCTTCGACGGCGATGCGCCCGGTGAAGGTGCTGTCGTCGAGCTTGAGGTTGAGCTGATCGAGAATCAGGCTGTTCGGTGTGCCGCTCAGGCGGGTGACCATCTCGATCTTGCTCAGCGCGCCGTCGCCCATGGCTGGCAGCGGCTGGCCGATGCCGTCCATGAAGGTGCGCAGGTCAAACTGCGCAATCGACAGGCCGCCGCTGATCTGCGGGGTCTTGTCCAGCTCGCGGACGTGCAGTTCGCCCAGGGCGCGCAGCTGATTGGCGGATACCTTCAGGCTGGTCCATTCGGCGACGTTGGCCGCCAGATCGGCCAGTAACTGGCCTTGGGCGACGAAGGTGACGGTCTTGCCTTGCAGCGGCTCGCCGGCCAGTTCGCCCGACAAGCGCATGTCTTCGAACTGATAACGCTTGAGCGCGCGATCCAGGCGCAGGTTGCCGACCAGTTCGGTGCGCGCACGCACTGCGGGCTGGTTGGCGTTCAGGAAGGCGGTGAGCTTGAGGGCGATGTCCGCGCCTTCGCGTACCGAGCCGGTGCTGAGCTGAATGCTCTCGGCGCTGTAGGTCTTGCCGGCGGCTTCGTCGGTGTACTGCACGCGGGCGTTGTTGACGGTCAGGCTGTCGATGTCGAGCTTGAGCGGCCGCGAAGGTTTTTCCGGCGCGCTGGGCGCCGCTGGCGTGCCGTCGGCGGGTTGTGCTGCCGCCTGCTCGGGGCTGCTGGCCGGCTTGCCGATGTCTTCCCAGTTGCCATGGCCGTTCTTGTCGCGCAGCAGAATCAGGTTCAGGCCTTCGACGCGAATATCGCTCATCTGCACTTCACGGCGCAGCAACGGCAGCACGCGCACCGACAGGCCGAGCATCTGCAGGTCGGCAAACGGCTGGGTCGGTGCTTTCAGGGTCGCGACCTGTGCGTCATGCAGCTCCAGGCCCAGCCACGGAAACAGGCTCCAGCCGATATCGCCGTTGAGGGTCAGTTCGATATTGGCCTTGTCGCGGGCCAGCTGGCGGATTTCGTCTTTGTAGTCGTTGGGATCAAACAGATGGGTCAAGGCAAAGCCGAGAGCCACGATGATCAGCAACAACCCGAGGACGAAGAGCCCCAGGATTTTGCCGAACGCTTTCATGGGCGGGGATCCTTGTGGTCGATCAGTTGAAATTAGGTCAGAGAGTATACCGATCTCGTCGCGGCGGCGGGCGCAGGTGCGGGAATGGCCGGCCCGGTGGAAAAGGGCAGGCGCAAACTGCTATAGCCCTCTATGCTCTTTGTCCATGTTTCAGCATTAAAACGCTTTGCCATTTGGCAACTACTGCTTATCGGTTATATCTATTAAGTGATAGATAGATCGTATTGATCACTTAATAAAAAACATGTAACAAAACACTTTAATTGCCTCGGTAAGTGCTAATCTTGCGCCATCGCCGACCAGATGCGGCTTTTTGCCATATCACCGTAACCCATTGAATAACAACGTCATGGACTTCCGTTCAAGGGAAAGTCAGGGGTTATCGGCGGCGTCGTCCTTGCGAGCATTCCTTACATTGGGGTTATAACAATGAGTACAAGCACAGCGTTGGGTGGCCACTCCGCCCCGTCTGCGTTCTTGTCGAAAGAGCGCATTATTGCCAAGCCCGGTTTTAACCGCTGGCTGGTTCCACCGGCCGCCCTGGCCATTCACCTGTGCATCGGCATGGCGTATGGCTTTTCGGTGTTCTGGTTGCCGTTGTCCAAGGCCATCGGCATTTCCAAGCCGGTTGCCTGCACCCCCGACATGGGCTTTTTTGCCCAGATGTTTGCCTCGACCTGCGACTGGCAGATCTCGATGCTGGGCTGGATCTACACGCTGTTCTTCATCTTCCTGGGCTGCTCGGCAGCCATCTGGGGCGGCTGGCTGGAACACGCCGGCCCACGCAAGGCCGGTGTCGTCTCGGCACTGTGCTGGTGTGGCGGTCTGCTGATTTCGGCGCTGGGTATTCATACCCACCAGATCTGGCTGATGTGGCTCGGCTCCGGCGTGATCGGCGGTATCGGCCTGGGCCTGGGCTATATCTCGCCGGTGTCGACCCTGATCAAGTGGTTCCCGGACAAGCGCGGCATGGCTACCGGTATGGCGATCATGGGCTTCGGGGGTGGTGCGATGGTCGGTGCGCCGCTGGCGACTGCACTGATGAACCACTTCGCGACCGCTGACAGCGTCGGTGTGTGGCAGAGCTTCGTGGTCATGGCCCTGATCTACTTCGTGTTCATGATGGGCGGTGCCCTGGGCTACCGCGTGCCGCCGACCGGCTGGAAACCTGAAGGCTGGACGGCGCCGGCCAAGAAAGCCAACAACCAGATGATCACCGACCGCCATGTGCACGTCAGCGTGGCCTGGAAAACCCCGCAGTTCCGTCTGGTGTGGCTGGTGCTGTGCCTGAACGTTTCGGCGGGTATCGGTATTCTCGGCATGGCTTCGCCGCTGCTGCAGGAAGTGTTTGCCGGCAAGTTGCTGGGCAACACGCTGACCTTCAGTGAACTGAACGCCGACCAGCTCAAGGCCATCGCCGCCATCGCGGCGGGCTTCACCGGCCTGTTGAGCCTGTTCAACATCGGTGGACGCTTCTTCTGGGCCTCGTGCTCGGACTACATCGGTCGCAAGGCCACCTACTTTGTGTTCTTCGCCCTGGGCTTTGTGCTGTACGCCTCGGTACCGACGCTGGGTCACCTGGGCAGCATCGCGCTGTTCGTGGGCGCCTTCTGTGTGGTGCTGTCGATGTACGGCGGCGGTTTCGCCACCGTGCCGGCTTACCTGGCTGACCTGTTCGGTACGCAAATGGTCGGTGCGATTCACGGTCGCCTGCTGACCGCCTGGGCTGCGGCCGGCGTGCTGGGTCCGGTGCTGGTCAACTACCTGCGCGAATACCAGCTGAGCCATGGCGTGGCACGGGCCGATGCCTATGACATCACCCTGTACATCCTCGCGGGTCTGCTGGTGCTGGGCTTTGTCTGCAACCTGCTGATTCGTCCGGTGGCCGACAAGTACTTCATGACCGACGCCGAACTGGCCGCCGAGCGCGCCATTGGCCACGACAAGAGCACCGGCACCGCTGCGGTACTGGAATGGAAAGCCGCTGCTGGCAGTGCGCCGTTCGTGATCGCTGCCTGGCTGGCGGTGGGCATCCCGCTGGCGTGGGGCGTGTGGGTGACCTTGCAGAAGACGGCGGTGCTGTTTAACTGACCGTCGGGCGCCCCACCGCTATTGGAGGGGCGTCGTAGGAGCGGCTTTAGCCGCGAATGACGCAGATGCTGGAAGTCGGCGGAGTCTGCTTCCCGACTAAAGTCGGTCCTACAGGGTTCGGTATAGCCAAATGAAAAAAGCGCCTTCGCAGGCGCTTTTTTCATGGGCGGTACAAAGGTCAGATCACCTTGGCTGCCTTGCTCTTGAGCTGGTAGGCCACGGCCAGCACCGCCAGCCAGAGCGGCATCGCGATCACCGAGCTGCTGATGCCCGGCGTCAGGTACATGATCACCAGAATCCCCAGCAAGAACGCCAGGCAGATGTAGTTGGTGGCCGGATAACCCCAGCTCTGAAAGCGCGTGACCTGGCCGGCCTGGCGCTTGGCCGCGCGAAACTTCAGGTGGGTGAGGGTGATCAGCACCCAGTTGATCACCAGCGAGGCAACCACCAGCGCCATCAACAGTTTGAAGGCTTCGCCGGGCATCACGTAGTTGATCAGCACGCACAGGCCGGTGGCGAAGGCCGAGACCAGCAGCGCATTGATCGGCACGCCGCGGGCGTTGACCTTGAGCATGGCCTTGGGCGCGTTGCCCTGGGCAGCCAGGCCGAACATCATGCGGCTGTTGCTGTACACGCAGCTGTTGTAGACCGACAGCGCGGCGGTCAGCACCACGACGTTAAGCAGCGTGGCCACGAAGTTGCTGTTCAGGTCATGGAAGATCAGCACGAACGGGCTGCCGCCGGTGACCACGTTCTGCCACGGGTACAGGCTCAGCAGCACGGTCAGGGCGCCCACATAGAAAATCAGGATGCGGTAGATCACCTGGTTGGTGGCTTTCGGGATGCTGCGCTGCGGGTCCTGGGCCTCGGCGGCGGTGATGCCGATCAGCTCCAGGCCACCGAACGAGAACATGATGAAGGCCATGGCCATCAGCAGGCCTTTGACGCCGTGCGGGAAGAAGCCGTCGTGCTGCCACAGGTTGGCAATCGAGGCCTGCGGGCCGCCGGTGCCGCTGGCCAGCAGCCAGGCGCCGAACACGATCATGCTGACGATGGCCAGCACCTTGATGATCGAGAACCAGAACTCCATCTCGCCGAAGATCTTCACGCTGGTCAGGTTGATCAGGTTGATGATCACGAAAAAGATCGCCGCCGATGCCCAGGTCGGCATATCCGGCCACCAGTACTGCACGTACACGCCCACGGCGGTCAGTTCGGCCATGCCCACCAGTACATACAGCACCCAGTAGTTCCAGCCCGACATAAAGCCCGCCTTCGGGCCCCAGTAGCGGTTGGCGAAGTGGCTGAAGGTGCCGGCCACCGGCTCTTCGACGGCCATTTCGCCGAGCTGGCGCATGATGAAAAACGCGATCAGGCCGGCCACCGCATAGCCCAGGATCACTGAAGGACCGGCCATGCTGACGGTGTGCGCGACGCCCAGGAACAAGCCGGTGCCGATGGCGCCGCCCAGAGCAATCAACTGAATGTGCCTGTTCTTCAAGCCGCGCTTTAGCGGTTCAGGCTGTGCAGGTTGGGTCATTGGAATCCCCGTGAGTGAATGACGGATTGGCCCAGTAGTTAATGGCTGGGCTCTTGTAACGAAATGGATATAGCAAGGCAGGTGCCATTTTGCAGGGGCGTGATTCTGCACCCTGCGCCGGCTCACGGATAGTTCAATTAAGCTGATAGGCTTTGCGACCTGGATCTATATCAAGCCTGGACGAACGTCTTAATGAAAATAAATGAAATCGACGACTTCGATCTGAAAATTCTGACGCTGTTGCAAGCCAATGGCCGACTGACAAATCAGGAACTCAGTGATCTGGTCGGCCTTTCGGCTTCGCAGTGTTCTCGACGCCGCATCGGTCTGGAGCACAACCACCTGATCCTCGGTTACCACGCCCGTATTGCCCCGCAAGCCTTGGGCCGCGAGGTGCTGGCGATGATCGAGGTGCGCCTGATCAGCCACCGTACCGAGCACCGCGAGCGCTTTCAGTCGCTGGTGGCGAGCCTGCATTCGATCATCGATGCCTATAAAACCACCGGCGATGCGGACTACACACTCAAGGTCGCCGTGGCGGACCTGGACAGCCTTAACCGGCTTATGGAGTTGATCACCGCCAGCGACAGCGTCGCGCATATCAAGACGGCTGTGGTGCTGGAACGTTTAAAAGAAAACAGCGTGGTGATTGTGGCCGAAGAGGCAAAGGCTGCACTGTCTTGATGCATTAAAGATTATTGGAGCGCGTAAAAGATGCACCCTGTTTTTATTTGGTGATTATTCCGTGCGTCTATAAACATGTATTCGCGGGTAACGGTCTTATTGGTTAATATTGGCGCTCATTGTGTGAGCGAAGCGTTGTTCAGGGATCGAAGACGCTGACGCTCCTGACCCCCGATCCCTCCCGAGCTGCACCATGACCACGACCGTTGCCTCTGACAAACGCCTGAACACCCGGCACTCGCTCCAGGAAGACATCCTCGCGATCGTCATCGCCACGGCGATGATCTCTTTCGCCTTGTTGCTGCTGCGCCAGGCCGGGGTGATGACCGGCGGCACGGCAGGCATCGCGCTGTTTCTGCATTACAGCTACGCCGTGCCGTTCGGCATGGCGTTCTTTGCGCTCAACCTGCCGTTCTATTACCTGGCCCTGCGGCGCATGGGTCTGGCCTTCACGCTCAAGACCTTTTGTGCGGTGGGGCTGGTGTCGTTCTTCTCCGATTTCCATGGCCAGTTCATCCATATCGACCAGTTGCAGCCGCTGTATGCCGCCCTGATCGGCAACGCGCTGCTGGGCGTCGGTTTCCTGATGATGTTCCGGCACAAGGCCAGTCTGGGTGGTGTTAACATCCTTGCCCTGTATATTCAGGACCGTTATGGCTTCAAGGCGGGCTGGTCGCAGATGGCAGTGGATATCTGCGTGCTGGTGGCGTCCTTGAGCTTTATCAGCGGGCCGGTCCTGCTGTTTTCGGTGCTTGGCGCCGTATTGCTGAACTTCATCATTGCGCAGAACCACAGAGCCGACCGTTACTCGGCCTGATTCATCTACCTTCAGGAGTTTGTCCGCATGCTTGCCCACGTGGAGTCGTACGCCGGTGACCCGATCCTTTCGCTGATGGAAACCTTTGGCAAGGATCCGCGCACCGACAAGGTCAATCTGAGCATTGGTCTTTACTATGACGCCGAGGGCCGCATCCCGCGCCTGGACACCGCCGTACGCGCCCAGCACGAACTCGATGCCGGCGAGCAGGCCGCCTGTGTGTACCTGCCGATGGAGGGCCTGGCGCCATATCGCCAGGCAATCCAGACCCTGCTGTTCGGTGCCGAACACCCGCTGCTCAAGGCTGGCCGTATCGCGACCATCCAGACCGTCGGCGGCTCGGGCGCACTGAAGGTCGGTGCCGATTTCCTCAAGTATGCGTTTCCTGAATCGCAGGTCTGGGTCAGCGATCCGACCTGGGAAAACCACATCGCGCTGTTTGGCGGCGCGGGCTTCAAGGTCAACACCTACCCGTACTTCGACAAGCGCACCGGCGGTGTCGACTTCGACGCCATGCTGGCTGCCCTGCAAGGCCTGCCGGCGCGCAGCATCGTGCTGCTGCACCCGTGCTGCCACAACCCGACTGGTGCTGATCTGAGCACCGAGCAATGGGACAAGGTGATCGAGGTTGCCAAGCGTAATGAGCTGATCGCGTTCATGGACATTGCCTACCAGGGCTTCGGCGCCGGCATGGAACAGGACGCCTACGCGATCCGTGCGATGGCCGAGGCTGGCGTCACCACGCTGGTGAGCAACTCGTTCTCGAAAATCTTCTCGCTATACGGCGAGCGCGTCGGCGGCCTGTCGGTGGTCTGCGAAGACGCCGAACTGGCCGAGCGTGTCCTGGGCCAGCTCAAGGCCACCGTGCGCCGCAACTACTCCAGCCCACCGGTACACGGCGCGCAGATCGTTGCCCGCGTGCTCAACACGCCGGCCCTGCGCCAGGACTGGCTGGCCGAAGTCGAAGCCATGCGCGTGCGCATCATCCAGATGCGCGAGCGCCTGGTGGCAGTACTGGCCG
This sequence comes from Pseudomonas sp. HP_08, assembly GCF_055284095.1. NCBI lineage: Bacteria > Pseudomonadati > Pseudomonadota > Gammaproteobacteria > Pseudomonadales > Pseudomonadaceae > Pseudomonas > Pseudomonas sp. HP_08. Next base: position 174,067 of record NZ_JBTOQC010000005.1, read on the forward strand.
AGAAAGCCCCGCAGCAGGATTTCAGCTTCATCACCCGCCAGCACGGCATGTTCAGCTACACCGGCCTGACCGGCGAGCAGGTCGATGAGCTGCGCAACACGCACGGCGTCTACCTGGTGCGCAGCGGCCGCCTGTGCCTGTCGGGCCTGAACGAAGCCAACGTCGACAAAGTCGCCACCGCGATTGCCAGCCTGTTCTCGAAATAAACTGGAATCGAACCCCTGGCAACTGTGTTCTCAAGCCAAATGCGCGTCAGCCTTCAAGGCTTCGCGCATTCTGGCGTTGATACTGAGTACGACACACATTGCGTAGGAGCTGCTTTAGCAGCGAAGGCCATCACCACAAAATTGCGGCGTATGCGTTCCGGACTAAAGTCGGTCCTACGGGCCGGTTTTATCAGGCCGGCCTGAGGGCTGCTTGCCAATGGGGTGACTGCACCTTCGCCTTCGCGAGCTGGCGCTCACTCCCACGGATTTTGGGCGGGCCTTGGTACTGAGTACGACACACATTGCGTAGGAGCTGCTTTAGCAGCGAAGGCCATCACCACAAAATTGCGGCGTATGCGTTCCCGACTAAAGTCGGTCCTACGGGCCGGTTTTATCAGGCCGGCCTGGGGGCTGCTTGCCAATGGGGTGACTGCACCTTCGCATTCGCGAGCTGGCGCTCACTCCCACGGATTTTGGTCGGGCCTTGGTACTGAGTACGACACACATTGCGTAGGAGCTGCTTTAGCAGCGAAAGCCATCACCACAAAATTGCGGCGTATGCGTTCCCGACTAAAGTCGGTCCTACGGGCCGGTTTTATCAGGCCGGCTTGGGCGCCGCTTGCCAATGGGGTGACTGCACCTTCGCATTCGCGAGCTTGCGCCCCCTCCCACAGAGTTTGGGCGGGCCTTGATACTGAGTACGGCACAAATTGCGTAGCATCTTCGCGGATAAATCCGCGCCTACGGGGTGCTGCGTTATCAATGACAAGGAGTCCATTGCATGAAGTTCGGCTACACGATCATTTACGTTGCGGATGTCTCGGCCTCACTGGCGTTTTTCAACGAGGCCTTCGGACTGGCTACCCGCTTTCTCCACGAGTCCGGGACCTACGGCGAGCTGGAAACCGGCGAAACCGCGCTGGCCTTCGCCGCCGATGAGCTGGCAGCGCTGAATTTCAGCACCGGACACGTCTCGGCCCGCACCTCGATCAAGCCCTTGGGCATGGAGGTCGGGCTGGTCACCGGCGATGTCCCTGCTGCCCACGCACGTGCCCTGGCGGCCGGTGCCACCGAGCTTTCCGGTCCGCAGACCAAGCCTTGGGGCCAGACCGTGTCGTATGTCCGTTGCCCGGATGGCACGCTGGTCGAGTTGTGCTCCCCGATCGGTTAATGGATTAAATCGCCCTCCAGTCGTCTCTCAGCTTCATGCCGGGCGCTTCTAGGCCTATAATGCTCGCCTTTTTCGCTACTGATTTTGCGGAGCTGGTGATGGCCGAACGTAAGGTATCCGTCGAACGCGATACTCTGGAAACCCAGATCAAGGTCTCGATCAACCTGGATGGCACCGGAAAGGCCCGATTCGATATCGGTGTTCCGTTCCTTGAGCACATGCTTGACCAGATCGCCCGGCACGGGCTGATCGACCTGGATATCGAGTGCAAGGGCGACCTGGACATCGACGACCACCATACCGTGGAGGACGTCGGCATTACTCTGGGCCAGGCCTTCGCCAAGGCGATCGGCGACAAGAAAGGCATCCGTCGTTATGGCCATGCCTATGTGCCGCTCGATGAAGCGCTGTCGCGTGTGGTCATCGACTTCTCGGGCCGTCCGGGCCTGCAGATGCACGTGCCGTACACCCGTGCGGTGGTCGGGCGTTTCGATGTCGACCTGTTCCAGGAGTTCTTCCAGGGCTTCGTCAACCACGCGCTGGTCAGCCTGCACATCGACAACCTGCGCGGCACCAACACCCACCACCAGATCGAAACCGTCTTCAAGGCGTTCGGTCGCGCGCTGCGCATGGCCATCGAACTCGATGACCGCATGGCCGGGCAAATGCCGTCGACCAAGGGTGTGCTCTGATGCAGACAGTGGCAGTTATCGATTACGGCATGGGCAACCTGCACTCGGTCGCCAAGGCGCTTGAGCACGTAGGCGCCGGCAAGGTCGTGATCAGCAGCGACGCCAAGGTCATTCGTGAAGCCGACCGCGTTGTATTCCCCGGCGTCGGTGCGATCCGCGACTGCATGGCCGAGATCCGCCGCCTGGGCTTTGACGAGCTGGTGCGCGAGGTCAGCAAGGACCGTCCGTTTCTCGGTATCTGCGTCGGCATGCAGGCCTTGCTCGATCGCAGCGAAGAGAACGACGGTGTCGACTGCATCGGTGTGTTTCCAGGCCAGGTGAAGTTCTTCGGCAAGGACCTGCACGAAGACGGCGAGCACCTCAAGGTGCCGCACATGGGCTGGAACCAGGTCAGCCAGGCAGTCGATCACCCGCTGTGGCACGACATTCCGGACCTGGCGCGTTTCTACTTCGTGCACAGCTACTACATCGCGGCGGCGAATGCGCGTCAGGTCGTCGGTCGCGGGCACTACGGCGTTGATTTCGCCGCCGCACTGGCCGATGGTTCGCGCTTTGCCGTGCAATTCCACCCCGAGAAAAGCCATACCCACGGTCTGCAATTGCTGCAGAACTTCGTGGCGTGGGACGGGCGCTGGTAAACAGACAGCAGCTGCAAGCCTTGAGCTTCACGCTGCAAGAATCGATAACTACGCACGCTTGTAGCTAGCGCTTGAAGCTTGCCGCTGTTTTTTACGAAGGAAAAAGAATGCTGATCATTCCTGCAATCGACCTCAAAGACGGCGCCTGTGTGCGTCTGCGTCAGGGCCGCATGGAAGATTCCACGGTGTTTTCCGATGACCCGGTGAGCATGGCCGCCAAGTGGGTCGAGGGCGGTTGCCGTCGTCTGCACCTGGTCGACCTGAACGGCGCCTTCGAAGGCCAGCCGGTCAATGGTGAAGTGGTCACGGCCATTGCCAAGCGTTACCCGCACCTGCCGATCCAGATCGGCGGCGGCATTCGTTCGCTGGAAACCATCGAGCACTACGTCAAGGCCGGCGTCAGCTACGTGATCATCGGCACCAAGGCGGTCAAGCAGCCTGAGTTCGTGGCCGAAGCCTGCCGTGCATTCCCCGGCAAGGTGATCGTGGGCCTGGACGCAAAAGACGGCTTCGTCGCCACCGACGGCTGGGCCGAGATCAGCTCGGTGCAGGTCATCGATCTGGCCAAGCGTTTCGAGGCTGATGGCGTGTCGGCGATCGTCTACACCGACATCGCCAAGGACGGCATGATGCAAGGCTGCAACGTGCCGTTCACCGCAGCGCTGGCGCAGGCTACGCGGATTCCGGTGATCGCCTCGGGCGGCATCCATAACCTGGGCGACATCAAGGCCCTGCTGGATGCAAAAACCCCAGGCATCATCGGCGCGATCACCGGCCGTGCGATCTACGAAGGCACCCTGGACGTCGCCGAGGCCCAGGCCTTTTGCGACAACTATAAAGCCGACTGAGAACAGCTGTTGTAGGAGCGCGCTTGCCCGCGACCGGCTGCGTCAGCAGTCGTAAAATTCCAGCGTTTCATAGATTTCTGTGAGCGCTTTGCGCTCAGTCGCGGGCAAGCGCGCTCCTACCGGTACCGGAGATTGACCTCATGGCTTTGGCCAAACGCATCATCCCTTGCCTGGACGTCGACAACGGTCGTGTGGTCAAGGGCGTCAAGTTCGAGAACATCCGCGATGCCGGTGACCCGGTAGAAATCGCCCGGCGTTACAACGAGCAAGGCGCGGACGAAATCACCTTTCTGGACATCACCGCCAGCGTCGATGGCCGTGACACCACGCTGCATACCGTCGAGCGCATGGCCAGCCAGGTGTTCATCCCGCTGACCGTCGGTGGCGGCGTGCGCACGGTGATGGACATCCGCAACCTGCTCAATGCCGGTGCCGACAAGGTCTCGATCAACACCGCAGCGGTGTTCAACCCGGAGTTCGTCGGCGAGGCCGCTGCACGGTTTGGCTCGCAGTGCATCGTGGTGGCCATCGACGCCAAGAAGGTCTCGGGACCGGGCGAAACCCCGCGCTGGGAAATCTTCACCCATGGCGGCCGCAAGCCGACCGGCCTCGATGCCGTGGAATGGGCGAAGAAGATGGAAGGCCTGGGCGCCGGTGAAATCCTGCTGACCAGCATGGACCAGGACGGCATGAAGAACGGCTTCGACCTGGGCGTGACCCGCGCCATCAGCGATGCGCTGGGCATTCCGGTGATCGCCTCCGGCGGCGTCGGCAACCTGGAACACCTGGCGGCCGGCGTGCTGGAAGGCCACGCCAGCGCGGTGCTGGCGGCGAGCATTTTCCACTTCGGCGAGTACACCGTGCCCGAAGCCAAGGCCTACATGGCCCAGCGCGGTATCGTGGTGCGCTGAAACGATTGACTGCCGGGGCGGGCAAAAGCGTTCGTCCCGGTAGACAGCCCTCTTGGTTCGCGGCACTCTTCTGCGGTCGTCATGTTCGAGTCCCGGAATATGCTCAAGGGTCTTCTGCTTGTACTGCTGGGTCTGATCCCGTTTCTAAGTTCTGTGGCGCGCGGCGGCGAGGCGGGAATTCGCAAGATCGTCCTGCTGACCGAGAACTACCCGCCCTACAACATGGCGGTCGACGGCAAGAACTTTGCCCAGGACGACAACCTCGACGGTATCTCGGTGCAGATCATGCGCGAGACCTTCAAGCGCGCCGGTGTCGAATACAACCTGACGCTGCGCTTCCCCTGGGAGCGGGTCTACAAGCTGGCCCTGGAAAACCCCGGTTACGCCGTGTTCTCCACGGTGCGCACGCCTGAGCGCGAGCCACTGTTCAAATGGGTCGGGCCGATTGCCCCGGTCGAGTGGGTGCTGCTGGCCCGCGCCGACAGCCCTATCGTTGCCCTTACCGATCTTGAACAAGCCAAAAGCTACCGCGTCGGCGCCTACAAGGGCGATGCCCTGGCCGAGCATTTATTGCTCAAGGGGTTCGATCCGGTCCTGATGCTGCGCGACCAGGACAACCCGCGCCGGCTGGCCAACGGTCAACTCGATCTGTGGGCCACCGCCGACCCGGTCGGCCGCTGGCTGGCGCGCCAGGACGGCATTACCGGGCTCAAGACCGTGCTGCGTTTCAAGAAGGCCGAGCTGTACCTGGCGCTTAACAAGGAAACGCCGCAACCGCTGGTAGATCGCCTGCAAAAAGCCCTCGACCAGCTGCGCGCCGAAGGCGTGATCGAGCAGATCACGGACAAGTATCTGTAGGGCTGCGCGACAGCAATCGGCGCTTAGCGATACACGCCGTCTTTGCCATGGCCGTTCATGGCCCTGTTACTGCGCAGGCTGATCATGTGGCTCAGCTCGATCCATTCCACACCTTGATCCTTGAGCTTGGGCAGTTCGCGCTCCAGCACCTCGAGCGTGACCGGATAAGGGTGGCCGATCACCACCGCGCTGCCCTGTTCGCGGGCCAGGCGGATGGCGCTGTGCAGCTGCCGGGTAATGGCTTCGCTGGTGCGCTCATCATCAAGAAATACATCCCGCGACAGGCTGGCCAGCCCGATCTTCTGCGCTTGCGCTGCGGCCACGGTTTTCGCACTGGTGCGGCTGTCGATGAAGAACAGATGCCGACGCTGCAACTCGCTCATCAGCCAGCCCATCGCCTCAGGTTCGGCGGTCATGCGGCTGCCCATGTGGTTATTGACGCCGGCGGCAAACGGCACCTTGAGCAGGGCGGCGTCCAGGCGGCTTTGCAGTTCACTGGTCGGCAAACCGGGGTGCCAGGCATAAGGGCCGGTGGCCGGGTCCATGGGCATGTGCAGGATCACGGTCTTGCCGGCCTTGTGGCCTTGATGGGCAAAGTCGGTGGCGTGCGGCGTGTCGGGCATGATCGCCAGCGTCACCGGTCCCGGCAGGGCCAGGGTACGGCTGTCCCTGGCCGGGTTCTGGCCCAGGTCATCGATGATCACGCTCAGGTAGGCGCGTTTGGGCGGTTGGCCGGCGGCACTGAACGTTACGGCTGCAAGCAGTAACGTCAGCGCCAGCCTCAGTCTGGGGAACCGGCGCATCAGTTACCGCGGGTGATACTCAGGCCCTTGAGCAGGCTGAGCGCCTGATTGAGCTGGTAATCCTCATCCTGCGGCCGTGCCTTGCCAGGTGCGCTCTTGACGGTGGGCTTGTCGGCGCCGCCGTTGCCATTGCCCAGGTGGCCCAGCAGGTCGGCTTCGCGGTAGTTCTCGCCGTCGGCTTCGCTGGTCAGCTTGGCGCGGCGCACCACGATGTCCGGGTTGATGCCCTGAGCCTGGATCGAACGGCCGTTGGGGGTGTAATACAGCGCGGTAGTGATCTTCAGGGCGCGGTCGTTGTTCAGCGGCAGCACGGTTTGCACCGAGCCTTTACCGAAGGTGTCGGTGCCCATCAGGATGCCGCGCTTCTGGTCTTGCAGGGCGCCGGCGACGATTTCCGACGCCGAGGCGCTGCCGCCATTGATCAGCACGGCCAGTGGCACGCCTTCGCTGGCGTCGGCCGGATCGGCATAGAAGCGCAGCTCGGAGTTGGCGATGCGGCCCTTGGTGTAGACGATCATGCCCTTGGTCAGGAAGTGGTCGGCTACGGCCACCGCCGATTGCAGCACGCCGCCGGGGTTATTGCGCAGGTCGAGGATCACGCCGCTGAGCTTCTTGTTGCCGTTGTCCTTGCGCATCTTGGCCAGCGCCTTGCCGACCTCGTCGCCGGTCTTGACCTGGAACTGGGTGATGCGGATATAGCCGTAGCCGCTTTCAAGCAGCTGCGCCTTGACGCTCTTGACCTGAATGGTCGCGCGCGCCAGGGTCACGTCGAACGGGTTACCGCCGTCGCGCACCAGGGTCAGGGTGATTTTTTCACCGATCTTGCCACGCATCTTGTCGACCGCTTCCTGCATGGTCTGGCCCTGGGTCGGCGCGCCGTTGATCTTGACGATCAGGTCACCGGCCTCGATGCCCGCCTTGGAAGCCGGGGTGTCGTCGATGGGCGAGACCACTTTGACGAAGCCGTCTTCAACGCCGACTTCGATGCCCAGGCCGCCGAATTCACCGCTGGTGCTTTCCTGCAGCTCCTGGAAATCTTCCGGGCCCAGATAGGCCGAGTGCGGATCAAGGTTGCTGAGCATGCCCTTGATCGCGTTCTCCAGCAGGGTCTTGTCGTCGACCGGCTCGACGTAGGCTGCTTTCACCCGGTCGAGCACCTCGGCAAAGGTGCGCAGCTCGTCCAGCGGCAACGGTGGCTTGGCGTTGGCCGGGGCGACTGCCTGGGCTGGCGCGGTTTTTTCGGCGGCCAGCGCCAGCGGTGCGCCGACCACGAGGGCAATCGCCAGGGCCAGCGAGGTGAGGCGGGACAGATGCTGCATGTCTGACAAGCTCCTGAAGAAAGTGATGCCGACTTATCCTTGAGTGCGACACCATTGGGCCGGATCGCTGGGGCGACCCTGCTGACGTATGGCGAAATACAGCGCTGCTGTGTCCTGACCACCACTGTTGCCGGCTGTGGCGATGGCTTCACCGGCCTTGACGATGTCACCGGCCTCCTTGAGCAGGCTCTGGTTGTGCCCGTACAGGGTCAGATAACCATTGCCATGATCGAGAATGACCAGAAGTCCGGAGCCGCGCAACCAGTCGGCGAACACCACGCGCCCGCCGTGTACGGCGCGTACCTGGCTGCCTGCGGTGGCGCTGATCATCACGCCATCCCAGCGCGAACGTTCATCGTCGCCGCGTGCTTCACCGAAGCGTGCAAGCAGTCGACCATTGATTGGCCAAGGAAGTTTACCTTTGGCCTCTGCAAAAGCGCCGCCATAGGTGGCACCGCCGCTGGACACCGCGGGGCCCGCGGGTTGGACCGGGCGCGACGGGGCGGGTTCAGTCTCGACCCTGGTGTCGCGGCGGTTTTCACGTTCATTGCGGGCCAGAGCCTCGCGCTGGCGCTGTTGTTCGCGCTCACGCTGGCGTTGCGCTTCGGCTTCAGCCTCTCGCGCTGCGATCAGCGCTTTCTGGCGCGCTTCTTCGGCTTCACGGGCCTGACGTGCGAGGGTTTCCTCGATGGTCTTGAGGACATTATTCAGTTCGGCCTGATCCTGCTGGCGCGCCTGTAGCTTCTGGTCGCCGGCCTTGTAGTCCTGATTGATCCTGGCCAGTACTTTCTGGCGCTCTTCGCGCACCTTGCCCAGTTCCTGGCCACGGCTTTCGAGATCGCTTTTCTGCACCAGCAACTGCGCCTGTTGCAGGTCGATGTCTTTTTCGACCCCGGCCAGCTGGCGCAGCGTCTCGTTGAACTGGCGCAACTGCTCGGTACGCGCCTTGCTCAGGTAGTCGTAGTAGGTGAGGGTACGGGCGAATTTTTCCGGGTGCTGCTGGTTGAGCAGCAGCTTGAGGTATTCCTGCCGGCCACCCTGATAGGCGGCACGGGCCTGGATGGCGATCAGGCGTTGCTGTTCACGCTTTGCGTCACCCAGGTTTTTCTTTTCATGGTCGAGCCTTTGCAGCTCGACTTCGGTCTTTTTTAGTTCGTTTTGCAGGACCTCGACCTGCTTTTCCAGCTTACCCATTTCGGTTTCGGTCGTGCGCAGGTCTTTCTGGACCCCGCTCTTTTCGGCCTGAAGCTTGTTGAGCACCTTTTGCAGCTCAGCAACGTCCTGGCGCGCGGCGTCTATCTGTTTTTGGGTCTGGGCACGTTCATCCTCGGCAAATGCCGGGTTGAGCATACAGATCAGAACAAGAGTGATCAGGGCGCGAAACATGTGGATGAGCGATACCGAGCAGGGGTGAAAAAACGATGGGCTTAGTATGCCCGTCATGTCTGGTAAAACAAATGTCCGGTGACCTGATGCCGGGTTGGCATCAGGTCACCGCAGGGTCTTTATTTACCCACCAGAATCGAGTGCCCGCTCATTTCTTCAGGCTTTTCCATGCCCAGCAGATGCAGCAATGTCGGTGCCACGTCGGCCAGCACGCCGCCTTCACGGACTTTCAGTGGCTTGTTGCCGAAGTAAATGAACGGTACCGGCTCCGAGGTGTGCGCCGTGTGGGCTTGCCCGGTATGGTCGTCGGTCATCTGCTCGACGTTGCCATGGTCGGCCGTGATCAGGGCTTCGCCGCCGACCTTGTCCAGTGCCGTGGTGATACGGCCCAGGCATTCATCCAGGCATTCGACAGCCTTGACCGCTGCGGCCATCACGCCGCTGTGGCCGACCATGTCACCGTTGGCGTAGTTGACGACGATCACGTCGTAGCGTTGGTGTTCGATGGCGTCGACGATCTTGTCGGTGACTTCCGGTGCGCTCATTTCCGGCTGCAGGTCGTAGGTGGCGACTTTCGGCGACGGGATCAGGATGCGCTCTTCACCCGGAAACGGCTCTTCACGGCCACCGGAAAAGAAGAAGGTCACGTGCGCATATTTCTCGGTCTCGGCGATGCGCAGCTGGGTCTTGCCGTTATCGGCCAGGTACTGGCCCAGCACGTTTTTCAGGCTTCCGGGCGCGAACGCCGACGGTGCCTTGATGCTGGCCGAGTACTGCGTGAGCATCACGTAATTGATTTTCGGCTGGCGGGCACGGGCAAAATCGCTGAAATCGTCCTCGACGAACACCCGGCTCAGTTCACGGGCGCGGTCGGCGCGGAAGTTCATGAACACCACGGCGTCGCCGTCCTCGACCTGCACCGACTCGCCAATGGCCGTCGGCTTGACGAATTCGTCGCTCTCATCGCGTGCATAGGCCGCTTCAAGGCCGGCCACGGCGCTGTCTGCGTGAAACTCGGCCTTGCCGTCGACGATCAGGTTGTAGGCCGCCGAAACACGGTCCCAGCGGTTGTCGCGGTCCATGGCGAAGAAGCGGCCAATGATCGTGGCGGTACGGCCCTTGCCCAGGCGGGCGAAGGCGTTGTCGAGCAGTTCCAGCGACGACTGGGCGCTGCGCGGCGGTGTGTCACGACCATCGAGAAAGGCGTGCAGGTAGATTTTCTCGGCGCCACGTTTGACCGCCAGTTCTGCCATGGCGACCAGATGATCCTGGTGGCTGTGTACGCCGCCGTCGGACAACAGGCCCATGATGTGCACGGCCTTGCCGGCACCCACAGCCTTGTCCACCGCAGCGCAAATGGTCGGGTTCTCGAAGAACTCGCCGTCGCGAATGGCCTTGGTCACCCGGGTGAAGTCCTGATACACCACACGGCCGGCGCCCAGGTTCATGTGCCCGACTTCAGAGTTGCCCATTTGCCCGTCCGGCAGGCCCACGTCCATGCCGGAGCCGGAGATCAGGCCGTGTGGTTTGGTGGCATAGAGGCGATCCATGACTGGCATACGGGCCGCCAGAATGGCGTTGCCTTCAGGGTTCTCGCTGTGGCCGAAGCCGTCGAGAATGATCAGAACCAGTGGTTTTGCGGTGGCAGTCATGGAAACCCTCGTTTGCTGGCCGCATGAACCGGATAGGCTGACCCGGTTTCAAGCTGCCTGCTTGGCAAAATGGGAAGTAAGAAAAGGATAGGCATTTTAGGGACAAGTTCCCGTCGCGTCACCGTCGGGGAGACTTTGGCCGACCTTGGGTGCTGTGTATACTGGCCGGCATTTTAACGCCCTGGAAACTGGACATGGTTGCTCACCTGCTTGAATTCGTCACCCACCACTACCTGATCACAGGCGCTTTCGTGATTCTGCTGGCCCTGCTGATCGCCTACGAGGTAAGCAAGGGCGCGCGCGGCGTCACCACCGGCGAGCTGACCGCACTGGTCAACAGCGACCAGGGCGTGATCATTGACGTGCGTTCGACCAAGGATTTCGCCGCCGGCCACATCGTTGGCGCGCTGAATTATCCACAGGAAAAAATCCTGACCCGCACCGCCGACCTGCAAAAGTACAAGGACAAGACCCTGATTCTGGTCGATGCCCATGGCCAGAGCGCCGGCAGCACCGCAGGCGAGCTGATCAAGGCCGGTTTCAAGGCGGCCAAGCTGTCGGGCGGCATCTCCAGCTGGCGCGGTGACAACCTGCCGTTGGTGAAGTGATATGGCCAACGTTCTTGTTTATTCCAGTGACTATTGCCCGTATTGCATTCGTGCCAAGCAGTTGCTCGGCAAGAAGAACGTAGCCTTCGAAGAAATTCGCGTCGATGGCAAACCCCAGGTGCGTGCAGAAATGGCCCAGAAAGCCGGACGCACCTCGGTTCCGCAGATCTGGATCGGCTCAACCCACGTGGGCGGCTGTGATGACCTGTTCGCTCTGGAGCGCGCCGGCAAGCTCGATGCGCTGCTCCTTGGCTGATTCACCTGTTAAGTTAAGCCCCTTACTATTCGAGAAGGATCCGACATGACCGAACAAACCACCAACGGCGCCGTTGCCAACGAAGAAGACGCACCGCAGTTCAGCCTGCAGCGTATCTATGTTCGCGACCTGTCGTTCGAAGCCCCGAAGAGCCCGGCCATCTTCCGTCAGGAATGGACCCCTTCGGTCAGCCTGGACCTGAACACCCGTCAAAAGCAGCTGGAAAACGATTTCTACGAAGTCGTGCTGACCCTGTCGGTCACCGTCAACAACGCTGACGAAGTTGCCTTCATCGTTGAAGTGCAGCAGGCCGGTATCTTCCTGATCAAAGGTCTGGACCCATCGTCGATGAGCCACACCCTGGGCGCGTTCTGCCCGAACATTCTGTTCCCGTACGCTCGCGAAACCATCGACAGCCTGGTCGTGCGTGGTTCGTTCCCGGCGCTGATGCTGGCCCCGGTGAACTTCGACGCCCTGTACGCCCAAGAGCTGCAGCGTCTGCAACAGGCTGGCGAAGCACCGTCGGCTTAAGCCGGTCTTACGCCCACAAAAAAGCGCCTTTACGGGCGCTTTTTTGTGGGTGGCCTTCAGCGCGGGTTCGTCAGGCAAAGCCTTGCTGGCGCCAGGCCTCGTAAACGGCCACCGCCACGGTGTTGGACAGGTTCAGGCTGCGGCAGCCTTCACGCATCGGCAGGCGCAGGCGTCGGTCGCTGCTGAACGTGTCGAGCAGCTCACCGGGCAGGCCACGGCTTTCCGGGCCGAAGATAAACGCATCGCCCGGCTGAAAGCTGACCTCGTGAAAGGGCTGCGAGCCCTTGGTGGTAAAGGCGAACAGCCGCGGATGGCCGATCTTTTCCAGACAGCTGGGCAAGTCGGCGTGGGTTTGCAGCGTGGCATACTCGTGGTAATCGAGCCCGGCGCGGCGCAGGCGCTTGTCGTCCAGCTCGAAACCCAGCGGCTCGATCAAATGCAGGGTGCAGCCACTGTTGGCGCACAGCCTGATGACATTGCCGGTATTCGGCGGAATTTCTGGTTGAAAAAGGATGACGTGAAACATGCACGGCTCCGAACGAAAGGACGGGATGCATTCTACCCCTGAAGAAGACCCCAGGCCGAAGTTCTGGCCGCGTGTATTGGGCTCGATCGCCATCGTCGGGTTTTCGGTGGGCATGATGATTGGCCGGGTTCAGCAATCGGACCCGGTTGAACTGCAACAGATCGAAGAGTTACCCGCAGGACTGGCGCTGTGGTTCAACGAAGAGCCAACGGTTCAGGGCGAGACGGTCGATGGTGCCATCGTGCTGCGCCTGGACGCGACCGGACAGCCATGGAACGGCCAGTTGCGCGGCGACGGCAAGGTTACGCGCTGGACGCTGCAACGTGCGGATAAAGGATTGGTGCTGACGCTGCTGGCGACCCGCCCACTGCACGGCAACTGGAACGCTGCCGAGGTGGACGGGCGCTGGAGGCTGGAAGTCAGCCTCCAAGAGCAATAAAAGAGGGGAATCCCCGGCCTGCCTGTACCAAGGCCCCCAAAACTGGTAGGTACAAGAGTTGTTGCAGGTGGCGTGCCAGTTTTGGAATTTTCTTTACGCTGCCTGTAAAAAATCCTGCAGGCCTTGTTCAACAGGGGGTTTGGCACGTGTCGATTCAGGTTGCCCGGCCTCGACACGCTTCTTCAGCACCGATTACGCAGGTTTTTGCACGCTAATGGCGCACCGGCGCCGTCCATGCCCCCAAGGTGATGCACGATCGTTGCTATGTCGTTGCTATGGCCCCGTTACGGCTTCCACACCTGCACATCCCGCGCATCGACCTTGGCCGGCAGCAGCCCGGCTTCAAAGAATGCATCGGCAATGCTTTGCTGCTCATCGAGCTTGTCCGCCTCGACCGGCAGAATCTGATAAGTGCGGCGCTGGTTGGCGGCCTCGACTGTCGCGCCGTCCAGATTGCCCCACAGCGGGCCCAGTAGCCTGGCCGCTTCAGCGGGATTGGCCTTGACCCATTTGCCGGTCTTCTCCAGTTCATGGAACACGGTCTTGAGCACCTGCGGGTGTTTATCGGCGTAGGCGTTAGTCGTCAGGTAATAGCGCTGGTACTGCGCCAGACCCTGGCCGTCGGCCAGAGTGCGGGTTGGCACCTGGCGCTGTACGCCGCTGAGGAAGGGTTCCCAGGTCACCCAGGCGTCGACCTTGCGGTTCTCGAACGCGGCGCGGCCGTCGGCAGGGGTTAAATACGCCGGTTCGATATCGCTGAACTTGAGCCCGGCCTTTTGCAGCGCGGCAATCAACAGGTAATGGCTGCCCGCCGCCTTGGTAACGGCCACTTTGCGGCCTTTGAGGTCGGCGAGGGTTTCAAGCGTTGCATCCTTGTGTACCACGATGGCCTGCGCGGACGGCGAGGGTGCCTCGCGGGCAAAGTAGGTCAGGCGCGCGCCGGCCGCCTGGGCAAACACCGGCACGGTGTCGGCCACATCGGCGGACAAATCGATGTTGCCGACATTCAGCGATTCAAGCAGCGGCAGGCCACTGGGGAATTCGTGCCATGACACGGTGATGCCCTGTTTGTTCAATTCCCGCTCCAGCGTGCCCTGGGTTTTGAGGATCACAATCAGGGTCGAGGACTTCTGAAAACCGATCCGCAGGTTTTCTTGCGCACCGACAACGGGGCTCATTACCAGCGTGGTGGCAATTGTCACAATTGCTGCTAAAGGGCGGCTGAAGGCCCGTTTTACAAGGGTTTCGAGGCGCATGCGAGTAGGCTTCCGGATGACGGGATGTAGGAAAAAAGGCGTGATCCGGTTGTCCGGTAACCGCAAACTAAACGATCTGACGAGTGGTCATAAAATATTTTTTAGGCATTAGCTTATTAGGTGGATACACTCCTTGGCGGTCCGGCAGACACGGCCAGTGACATATAGCTTTATGATCTAAAAGTGACATAAATAGTTACTTTTTGATTCGAGCATTTTCCACTACCGTGCAGCCACCGAAACACGCGGTCTAGTCAATTAGTCGCGATACGCCCGAACAACGATTGACCTTAAGGTCGGCACTGGCGTTAATCGCGCGACCATGCTTCCGAGGAGTCGGGGTCATGGCATACAAAAATTAGATTCACGAGGAGCGAAGCAATGAAAAAGTCTACCCTGGCCCTGGCCGTAGCATTCGGCGTACTGGCTCAGCAGGCCGGCGCTGCCGGTTTCATCGAAGACAGCAAGGCGTCCGTGAGTTCCCGGACCCTGTATTTCGACAACGACCTGCGTGAAGGCGTTCGCGCTTCCGATCAGCGTGAAACTGCAACCGGTCTGAAATTCGACTACGCGTCGGGCTTCACTCAAGGCACCGTAGGTTTTGGTCTTGATGCCCAGGCTGTAGTGGGTATCCGTCTGGGCGGTGGTATCGATCACCACTCCGCTGCGACTAGCAACACTGTCGTTCCGACCGACACCGATGGCTCGTCCGTCAGCGACTGGAGCCGTGCCGGCGCCAACCTGAAGGCCCGCTTCTCGAAAACCGAACTGAAAATCGGTAACGCCCTGGCACCTAACCTGCCAATCCTGGTTTCCAACGACGGTCGCCTGCTGCCACAAGCGTTCGAAGGCGGCATCCTGACCTCCAAGGACCTGGACGGCGTAACCTTCACCGCGGGTCAACTGACCAAGACTATCGGTCGTGCTTCCACCGACTGGTCGGATCTGTCGGTTAACGGCGGCACCAAGGGCAGCGACGAATTCCGCTTCGCCGGTGCTGACTGGAAAGTCACCAAAGACCTGACGCTGCAGTACTACTTCGCCAACCTGGAAGACTACTACAAGCAGCACTTCCTGGGCCTGGTACACGTTTACCCGATCGCCGAGAACCAGTCGTTCAAGACTGACCTGCGCTACTTCGACAGCCGTTCCGACGGCAAGAATGGCCAGACCGGTTATCTGTTCAACAACAACAACGGCTACGCCCGTACTCCAGGCGAGGTCGACAACAAGACCTGGTCGGCCATGTTCACCTACACCCTGGGCGGCCATGCACTCATGCTCGGTCACCAGCAAGTGGGCGACGACGGTGGCTTCGTATCCCTGAACCAGGGCAGCGTGCGTAAAGACAACGGTCTGGGCAGCCTGGAAGGCAACGGCGGTTCGAGCTTCTACCTGTTCACCGACTCGATGGTCAACCAGTTCACCCGCGCTGGCGAAAACACCACCTTCGGTCAGTACTCGTATGACTTCGCCAAAGTCGGCGTGCCAGGCCTGAAAGCCGCCATCGCTTACCTGCATGGCGACGACATCAAAGGCGCCGGTGCTGCTGCCGGTCGCGAGTTCTCCGAGTGGGAACGTGACGTGCGTGTTGACTACGTCATCCAGAGCGGCCCGCTCAAAGGCTTCGGCACCACCGTTCGTCACGGTTCGTACCGTGCCAACGATGGTCTGAACAACTCCACCAACACCGACCAGACCCGTCTGATCTTCAACTACACCTACAACTTCATGTAAGTGTATTGAGTGTTGGATAAAAGAACCCCGCCCCGTGCGGGGTTCTTTTTGCCTGTTTTTTTATATTCTTTAACGCTATATCCAAAGCAATATCTATTCTTTTTAATCTTCAACGGAACCGTGCACAGTAGGGTCATATTCAAACGCACCCACTGCCCACCTGCATAACAAGGAGCTACACCATGACACTGCGACTTGGCGATATCGCCCCTGACTTCGAACAGGATTCCAGTGAAGGCCTGATTCATTTCCATGAATGGCTGGGCGACAGCTGGGGCGTTTTGTTTTCTCACCCGGCAGACTTCACTCCGGTGTGCACCACCGAGCTTGGCTTTACCGCCAAGCTCAAGGAAGAATTCGCCAAGCGCAACGTCAAGGCCATCGCCCTGTCGGTGGACCCGGTCGATTCCCATGTGAAGTGGATCGACGACATCAACACCACCCAGAACACACTGGTCAATTTCCCGATCCTGGCCGATGCCGACCGTAAAGTGTCGGACCTCTATGACCTGATCCACCCTAACGCCAGCGATACCCTGACCGTGCGCTCTCTGTTCGTGATCGACCCGAACAAGAAAGTCCGTCTGACCATTACCTATCCGGCAAGCACCGGGCGTAACTTCAACGAAATCCTGCGGGTCATCGACTCCCTGCAATTGACCGACAGCCACAAGGTTGCCACGCCGGCCAACTGGGTGGATGGCGATGACGTGGTCATCGTGCCGTCGCTCAAGGATGAAGAAGAAATCAAACGCCGCTTTCCTAAAGGCTACAAGGCCGTCACGCCGTACCTGCGCCTGACGCCACAACCGAATCGCTGATATTCACGATCTCCCTGAGTGGGGTTTTTTGGGCCGATTTTATCGGCCCTTTTTTATTTCCGGCTGCCTGTACTGCGCATATGTATTTATGGAATAACCAAATGAAAAAATAAGATTTATAGATATAAAAAAGCCCTGTTAATGTCTCCCCACCCAAACTCATCCAGCAAAGGAGAGCGCCATGCGCACCACCATTTTGCGTCGAAGCCTGGCCGCTCTTGTTGCGGTTGCCCTCAGCGTCGGCGTATTGACCCAGGCCCAGGCTGAAGACCTGCGCATTGGCTACCAGAAGTACGGCACGCTGGTGCTGCTCAAGGCCAAGGGCTCGCTGGAGAAGCGTCTGGCCGAGCAGGGCGTCAAGGTGCAGTGGACCGAGTTCCCGGGCGGCCCGCAGTTGCTGGAAGGCCTGAACGTAGGCTCCATCGACTTTGGCGTGACCGGCGAAACCCCGCCTGTGTTTGCCCAGGCCGCCGGCGCCGACCTGTTGTACGTGGCCTACGAGCCGCCAGCACCGACCAGCGAAGCGATCCTGGTGCCCAAGGACTCGGCCATCACTTCGGTCAAAGACCTCAAGGGCAAGAAGGTCGCCCTCAACAAGGGCTCCAACGTGCATTACCTGCTGGTCAAGGCCTTGGAAGATGCCGGCCTGAAATACAGCGACATCCAGACCGTATTCCTGCCGCCGGCCGATGCCCGCGCCGCCTTCGAGCGTGGCAGTGTCGATGCCTGGGTCATCTGGGACCCGTACCAGGCCGCCGCCGAACAGCAATTGCAGGCCCGTACCCTGAAAGACGGTACCGGCATCGTCGACAACCATCAGTTCTACCTGGCGACCAAACCCTACGCGCAGAAGAACCCCAAGGTCATCGAAGCGCTGGTTGAAGAAGTCCGTGCCGTGGGCGAATGGTCCAAAGCCAACCCTGAAGAAGTCACCAAACAGGTTGCCCCGCTGCTGGGCCTGCCGGCCGACATCACCCTGACTTCGGTCAAGCGCCAAGGCTACGGCGCCCACTTCATTACCCCGCAGGTGGTCGAGGCGCAGCAGAAAATTGCCGACACCTTCCACCAGCTCAAGCTGATCCCTAAACCTTTGAGCATCAAGGATGTGATCTGGACACCGCCTGCCGCTGTGGCGAAAGCCCAGTGACTTACCCGTACCTGATTAACAGGCCTTTCGAGGAGACAACTCCATGAGCCTCAGTGCTTCACAACGTATCCTGCACAGGCTGGCGCCCTGGGCGCTGCCGGTGCTGTTGCTGGTGGTCTGGCAGATTTCTGTCAGCGCCGGCTGGCTGTCCACCCGCATCCTGCCGGCACCCAGCGCTGTGATCGAAGCGGGCGTCAGCCTGGTCAGCAGCGGTGAAATCTGGACTCACCTGGCCATCAGCGGCTGGCGCGCCGGCGTCGGTTTCGCCATCGGCGGCGGCATCGGCCTGGCCCTGGGTTTCATCACCGGCCTGACCCGTTGGGGCGAGCGCCTGCTGGACAGCTCGGTGCAGATGATCCGCAACGTGCCGCACCTGGCGCTGATTCCGCTGGTGATCCTGTGGTTCGGCATCGACGAAACCGCCAAGGTATTCCTGGTCGCACTGGGCACTCTGTTCCCGATCTACCTCAACACCTACCACGGCATTCGCAACATCGATCCTGCGCTGGTTGAAATGTCGCGCAGCTACGGCTTGTCCGGCTTCGGCCTGTTCCGCCATGTGATCCTGCCTGGCGCCATGCCGTCGATCCTGGTCGGTGTGCGCTTTGCCCTGGGCTTCATGTGGTTGACCCTGATCGTCGCCGAGACCATCTCGGCCAGCTCCGGCATCGGTTACCTGGCGATGAACGCCCGTGAATTTCTGCAAACCGACGTGGTGGTACTGGCCATCGTCCTGTACGCCGTCCTCGGCAAACTGGCCGACGTGGCCGCTCGCGGTCTGGAGCGTGTGTGCCTGCGCTGGCATCCGGCCTATCAAGTACACAAGGGCGGTGCCGCATGAGCAGTCTCAAACAGCAACAGCCAGCCAACCTGCTGCGCGGCATTCCACTGGCCGCGCACCGGATCAAGAAAGCCTTTGGCGACCGCGAAGTTCTCAAGGACATCGACCTGCACATCCCGGCCGGCCAGTTCGTCGCCGTGGTGGGCCGCAGCGGTTGCGGCAAGAGCACGCTGCTGCGCCTGCTGGCGGGTCTCGACAAACCCACCTCCGGCGATCTGCGTGCCGGTTCCGGGCAATTGTCCGAAGCGCGTGACGACACCCGTTTGATGTTCCAGGAAGCGCGTTTGCTGCCCTGGAAAAAGATCATCGACAACGTAGGGTTAGGCCTGACCGGCGACTGGCGCCCACAAGCGCTGGAGGCGCTGGAAGCGGTAGGCCTGGCCGAACGTACCAATGAATGGCCGGCGGCCCTGTCCGGCGGCCAGAAGCAGCGCGTGGCCCTGGCCCGCGCCCTGATTCACAAGCCACGCCTGCTGCTGCTCGACGAGCCATTGGGCGCGCTGGATGCCCTGACCCGCATCGAGATGCAGCAACTGATCGAAAACCTGTGGCGCAAATACGGTTTTACCGTGCTGCTGGTGACCCACGATGTCAGCGAAGCCGTGGCCGTCGCCGATCGGGTGATCCTGATCGAAGAAGGCCGTATCGGCCTGGATGTGCTGGTCGACCTGCCACGCCCCCGCGTGCGCGGCTCGCACCGCCTGGCGGCGCTGGAAGCTGAAGTACTCAACCGGGTGCTGGCCATTCCTGGCACGCCACCGGACCCCGAACCCGTTTCACCCCTGCCTACGCAACTGCGTTGGGCCAACTAATCGTTATCGCACCTGAAAAGAGGAAGATCTCATGACTATCAAGGCCATCAACGTACGCAACCAGTTCAAGGGCACCATCAAGGAAATCGTGCTGGGCGACGTACTGTCGGAAATCGACGTACAGACCGCTTCCGGCATCGTGACGTCGGTCATCACCACCCGCTCGGTCAAAGAGCTGGAACTGGGCGTGGGCAGCGAAGTGATCGCGTTTGTAAAATCGACTGAAGTGTCGATCGCCAAGCTGTAATCCAGGCAATACCCACAGACCCCGGACGGCGCAAGCCCTCCGGGGTTTTGTGTTTTAGAGCGGCAGCTCGCGCTTGGGCAGATACGGCGGCAGATACAGCCCGAGATAGGCATCAAACACGCGCATGCCTTCCTCAGCCATGCGCGGCGTAATCTGCTCATGCAACTGCATGGCGCGCGCGTAAACCCGGTCACCCAGCTCCATGGCCAGTGCGAACACATCCACATCGCCCGGCAGCTCCGGCAAATGAAAGTGCCGGTTGAACACCGCCTGCAACAGCTGACCCAGCTCGATATCGTGCTGGCGGTCGGCCTGGTTGACCTCGGCCAGGCCATGCTGGGCCAGGATCAGTTGCCGGGCCGCCGCGTCGGCGTTGTAGATATTCAGCATGCGCTGCTCGACCTCGCGTGAAAGGTCGCGCCAGCTGTCGAGCGACTCATGATCGACCGGCGCCTGCAACGTGGCACGAAAGGCGGCGTGCACATCGGCGGTCAGGGCTTCGAGCAGCGCCGGCACATTGGCGAAGAAGTGATAGACCGAGGACGGCGGAATGTCCGCGCGCTCGGCGACGCTGTAGATCGACAGGCTGTCCACGCCCTCGGTGACCAGCATGGCGCGCGCGGCATCGAGAATCGCATCGATGCGCGCCTGGCTGGCGGCGCGAGGTTTGCGGGGCGTGACGGGGCGGTTCATGGGTGGCGGCTCTTGAGTCGGGCAGGGCGCCATTGTACAGGGCTGCCTGATCAGGCGCTTTTACCCTTTAACGTTGTCGCACTGACATTTCTGCCAGTTACCTGCGCAACCAGACAAGACGACACTGAGGGTTCGCACGTCCCGACCCACGAGAGGCCCGATCATGTCCGATCATCAGACACTGCTTTGCAGATATCACTACGATCCGCTGGACCGGCTGGCCGGGCAGGTGAGTGCAGGCGAGACCGATACCCGGCTGTTCTATCAAAAAAGCCGTCTGACGACGCAGGTTCAAGGCGAATTGGGCTGCTCAGTGCTGCAGTTCGACGAGCAATTGCTGGCGCAACAGCGATCTTCCGGCAAGCCGGTTGAGGCGACCATACTGGCCACCGATCAGCAGCGTTCGATCTTGCAATCGATTGGCAACGGACAACGCGAGGCATCGGCTTATACCGCCTATGGTCACTTGGTGATGAGCAGTGGCTTAAGTTGCTTTCTCGGCTTCGACGGCGAACGGCGCGACTCGGTGACGGGACATTATTTGCTGGGTAATGGCTATCGGGCATTCAATCCGGTAATTATGCGTTTCAATAGCCCGGACAGCGTGAGTCCGTTTGGCGAGGGGGGGTTGAATGCGTATGCCTATTGTAAGGGGGATCCGATTAACCTTCGGGATCCAGCAGGCCATGCTCCGTTCTACTCGATTCTCAAGGGAACCAAAAAGTCTTTTATGGAACATGTACCTCGCCATATGAAGCAACAGTGGCTCGGAGTAGCTACAAGTGCAAACCCTTCTGTCCGGCCCGTGTTGAGTCCGGTGGCCTCAAACCGTGTACAGGCCCTTGTTGATTTGCCCTCTCGTTCTTCCGGAGTGAGTGAGCGGGCTCTGGCTTCTGATAGTTCCAGGCATATAGCATCGTCTAGCAGCTTACCGCCTATCAGGCATTCTGGGCTCGGTGGGGCTGAGCCTGCCCATGGGTTGGTATATTTTGAGCAGAGTGTGTGGGCTAGCCTGGATGAAAAATCACTCAGTGCTCATTTAGCCAGCAATGCAAGTGCGATGAGAAAATATACCAAGAGGGCAGGGTTTACTAGTCGTGAGGCACTTGAAGTTAATTTGAAATATAGCAGATATAATTCTGCTATTTATAGTTCTGGCTATGGTGGTGCTAATACGAAATCGCATTCTGCTATGAAGAGGCGATATCAGAAGGCTGTTGCTTTGAATGAGAGGTTTCTTGCTGAGTTGATAAGAAGAAGCTGAGTATTCGTCGCAGTGTGCTTACAGTTTTTTCATGTTGCGTATGCAGTGGACTTAATGCGCCAGTATCAGTATGTCATTCTTCAAGTCAAAGAAATTTTGCCACGCTGCTAGCACTCAGGATTTTACATGCAATAGAGCATCAATGGCTTCTGCGGGCCATTGATGCTTTGTATGCCGTTAAACCGTGTGCAAATACCAGTTGTACTCAAGGTCGGAAATCGAGTGTTCGAACTCTTCCAGTTCACTCTCCTTGCACGCCACAAAGATATCGATGTACTTCGGATCGATATACCTGGCCATCACTTCACTGTCATCCAGGGTCCGCAATGCGTCGCGCAGGTTGTTTGGCAGGCTCTGTTCGAACTGTTCGTACGAGTTGCCTTCCACCGGTGCCACGGGCTCGATCTTGTTGGTCAGGCCGTGGTGCACGCCGGCCAGGACCGAGGCCATGACCAGGTACGGGTTGGCATCGGCGCCGGCTACGCGGTGTTCGATACGCACCGAGTCGGCGGTGCCGGTCGGAACGCGTACGGCCACGGTGCGGTTGTCCAGGCCCCAGGTCGGCGAATTGGGCACATAGAATTGTGCGCCGAAGCGGCGGTAGGAGTTGACGTTCGGGCACAGGAACGCCATCTGCGCCGGCAGGGTCTCGAGCACACCGCCGACCGCGTGACGCAATGCGGCGTTCTGCTCGGGATCCTCACTGGTGAAGATGTTCTTGCCATCGCGATCCAGGATCGAGATATGCACGTGCAGTCCGTTGCCCGCCTGGCCCGGATAAGGCTTGGCCATGAAGGTGGTGTCCATCTCATGGTCGTAGGCGATGTTTTTGATCAGGCGCTTGAGCAACACCGCGTAATCGCAGGCCTTGAGCGGGTCGGCGACGTGGTGCAGGTTGACTTCGAATTGCGCTGGCGCACTTTCCTTGACGATGGCGTCGGCCGGGATGCCTTGTTCCTTGGCGCCTTCGAGGATGTCTTGCAGGCAGTCGACGTATTCGTCCAGGTCGTCGATCAGGTACACCTGGGTCGAGTGCGGACGCTTGCCGGAAATCGGTGAGCGCGGTGGCTGTGGGCGCCCGTTCACGTTTTCCTGGTCGATCAGGTAGAACTCAAGCTCGAACGCTGCACAAATAGTCAGGCCCATTTCGTCGAAACGGCTGACGACCTGGCGCAACACTTCGCGCGGATCGGCGAAGAAAGGCTCGCCTTCGAGTTCGTGCATGGTCATCAGCAGTTGCGCGGTAGGGCGCTTCTGCCAGGGCTCATTGCACAGGGTATTGGGGATGGGATAGCAGATGCGGTCGGCATCGCCGATATCCAGGCCTAAACCTGTACTTTCGACGGTCGAGCCGTTGATATCCAGAGCAAACAGTGACGCGGGGAGGTTGATGCCTTTCTCGTAAACCTTATGCAGGCTGGTGCGTTCGATTCGCTTGCCACGCACCACGCCATTCATATCTGCAATCAGAAGGTCGACGTAGAGAACCTCAGGATGTTCCTTAAGGAACGCGTTCGCTTCGTTGAGCTGAACGGCACGCGGGGGTACCGACATGATGCAACACCTTTGTTGTTAAAAATATCAATCATCTAGCCTTGCGGGGTTCAGTCAATCCGAAAGCCAGTATGAAGTCAATAGAGCCATATTTTGCCCTGAAATGGCCCCTGTGTGCCAAACGTGCTGCGTATCGGCGCATCCACGAACGGCGTGAACCGCGACTTTTACGCGATTCTGAAGGGCGGTGTTCAAGGTTTTTCGTAAAGTTGTGAAATAAATTGAACAGCGCTAAGCTCCGGTCCAACCCATAACAGCAAAAATAGCGGGGGCTGGATGGCTCGTCTGTCATCGATCACCAACGGCATGCGCTGCAAACCGCCGGCCAGATCCATATATATCTATAGTCGCCTTACCGCACCCTACCACTATAGTGGCGCGTCCAGCACCCTGCCTGTGGCACATGCCCGGCCTGTGGGTGCTGCCGACAGCGACTTTAATTTGTCCTGCATTCATCAAAACAGCACCTGCCAGGCGCATTCTGCGCGGCTGGGTGTTGCGATCCTGCAGCGCGCCTTGCAATGTGACAGCGCCATGTCGCCAAAAATGCCTGATCGCCATCAGGACAGACCAAACCTGAGGTATTTATGAGTAGCAACCTCGACCAGCTCACCGATTGGTTGAAAGAACACAAGATCACTGAAGTCGAATGCATGATGTCCGACCTGACCGGCATCACGCGTGGCAAGATTTCGCCGACCAACAAGTTCATCGCCGAAAAAGGCATGCGCCTGCCCGAGAGCGTGCTGCTGCAGACCGTGACCGGCGATTATGTCGAAGACGAGATCTACTACGAGCTGCTCGATCCTGCCGATATCGACATGATCTGCCGCCCGGACGCCAATGCCGTGTATCTGGTGCCGTGGGCCATCGAGCCGACCGCACAGGTGATCCACGACACCTATGACAAGCAGGGCAATCCCATCGAGCTGTCGCCGCGCAACGTGCTCAAGAAGGTGCTCAAGCTGTACGCCGATCAGGGCTGGCAGCCGATTGTGGCGCCGGAAATGGAGTTCTACCTGACCAAGCGCAGCGACGACCCCGACTATCCGTTGCAGCCGCCGGTAGGCCGCTCCGGGCGTCCGGAAACCGGTCGCCAGTCGTTCTCCATCGAAGCCGCCAACGAATTCGACCCGCTGTTCGAGGACGTCTACGACTGGTGCGAGCTGCAGAACCTGGACCTCGACACGCTGATTCACGAAGACGGCACGGCGCAGATGGAAATCAACTTCCGTCATGGCGATGCCCTGTCGCTGGCCGACCAGATCGTGGTGTTCAAGCGCACCATGCGCGAGGCGGCGCTCAAGCACAACGTGGCGGCAACCTTCATGGCCAAGCCCATGACCGGCGAGCCGGGCAGCGCCATGCACCTGCACCAGAGCATCATCGACATCAATACCGGCAAGAACATCTTCTCCAACGAAGACGGGACCATGAGCCTGTTGTTCCTGCAGCATGTCGGCGGCCTGCAGAAATTCATCCCTGAACTGCTGCCGCTGTTCGCACCCAACGTCAACTCGTTCCGCCGCTTCCTGCCCGACACATCGGCGCCGGTCAACGTCGAGTGGGGCGAAGAAAACCGCACCGTCGGCCTGCGCGTGCCGGATGCCGGCCCGCAGAACCGCCGCGTCGAAAACCGCCTGCCGGGCGCCGATGCCAACCCGTACCTGGCGATCGCCGCCAGCCTGCTGTGCGGCTTCATCGGCATGGTCGAGGGCATCAACCCGAGTGCGCCGGTGCAGGGCCGAGCCTATGAGCGCCGCAACCTGCGCCTGCCGCTGACCATCGAGGATGCGCTGGAGCGTCTGGAAAACAGCAAGACCATCGAGAAGTACCTCGGCAAGAAATTCATCGTCGGCTACGTCGCGGTCAAACGCGCCGAGCACGAGAACTTCAAGCGCGTGATCAGCTCGTGGGAACGCGAGTTCCTGTTGTTCTCCGTCTGAAGCGGAACTGGATGTAGATGTAGGAGCGCGCTTGCCCGCGACCGGCGGCGTTAGCCGTCGTGAATTTGTGGCGTTTCCGAGATTTTACGACTGCTCGTGCAGCCGGTCGCGGGTAAACGCGCTCCTACAGGCATCCACCGCGCAACCGTATACATAACCTGGCAATGGAGTGTCTTCATGACCGCCAAGAATCCGCAAACCCTTCACTGGCAAGGCCTGAGCCACCAGCACCATCTGGCGCCCTTCAGTGATTACAAGCAACTGAAGGAAAAAGGCCCGCGCATCATCACCCGTGCCGACGGCGTGTACCTGTGGGACAGCGAGGGGCAGCAGATTCTCGACGGCATGGCCGGGCTGTGGTGTGTGGCGGTCGGCTATGGCCGCGAAGAGCTGGTCGAGGCGGCCAGCCGGCAGATGCGTGAACTGCCGTACTACAACCTGTTCTTCCAGACCGCCCACCCGCCGGCGCTGGAACTGGCGCAAGCGATTGGCCAGATCGCGCCTGAAGGCATGCACCACGTGTTCTTCACCGGCTCCGGCTCCGAGGGCAATGACACCATGCTGCGCATGGTGCGCCATTATTGGGCAATCAAGGGGCAGCCGAACAAGAAGACCATCATCAGCCGGGTCAACGGCTACCACGGCTCGACCGTCGCCGGCGCCAGCCTGGGCGGCATGAGCTACATGCATGAGCAGGGCGACTTGCCGATTCCGGGCGTGGTGCACATTGCCCAGCCGTACTGGTACGGCGAGGGCGGCGACATGACGCCGGATGAATTCGGCATCTGGGCGGCTGACCAGCTGGAAGCGAAAATTCTCGAACTGGGCGTCGATAACGTCGGCGCATTCATTGCCGAGCCGATCCAGGGCGCTGGCGGGGTCATCGTGCCGCCAGACAGCTACTGGCCGCGCATCAAGGAAATCCTCGCCCGCTACGACATTCTGTTCGTCGCCGACGAGGTGATCTGCGGGTTCGGCCGTACCGGCGAATGGTTCGGCAGTGACTACTATGGATTGAAGCCCGACATGATGACCATCGCCAAGGGCCTGACCTCAGGCTACGTGCCCATGGGCGGGCTGGTGGTACGCGACGAAATCGTTGCGGTGCTCAATGAAGGCGGCGATTTCAACCACGGCTTTACCTATTCCGGGCACCCGGTGGCGGCAGCCGTGGGGCTGGAAAATATCCGCATCCTGCGTGAAGAGGGCATCGTTGAGCAGGTGCGTGCGCAAACGGCACCCTATTTGCAGCAGCGTCTGCGTGAACTGAACGATCACCCGCTGGTGGGCGAGGTGCGCGGGGTCGGCTTGCTGGGCGCCATCGAGCTGGTCCGCGACAAGACCACCCGCGAGCGCTATACCGGGAAGTCGGCAGGCACGATCTGCAGAACCTTCTGCTTCGACAATGGCCTGATCATGCGGGCTGTGGGCGATACCATGATCATTGCTCCGCCGCTGGTCATCAGCCTGGCGCAGATCGACGAACTGGTGGAAAAGGCGCGCAAGTGCCTGGACCTGACCCTGATGGCACTGCAGAACTAATCGGCTTGAAAGCCTTGCCGGTAAATTGCCAGACTAACGACGCTGCCACTAACGAAAATTCTGGAGCTGTACGCATGAAAACATTCGGCAAGACCCTTCTCGCCTTGTCCATGGCGGGCCTGATGGCCGCCAACGCGCAGGCCGCTGACAAAGAGCTGCACGTGTACAACTGGTCCGATTACATCGCGCCCGAGACGATTGCCAAGTTCGAAAAAGCGTCGGGCATCAAGGTGGTCTACGACGTGTTCGACAGCAACGAGACCCTTGAGGCCAAGCTGCTGGCGGGCAAGTCCGGCTATGACGTGGTCGTACCGAGCAACAACTTCCTGGCCAAGCAGATCAAGGCAGGCGTGTATCAGGAACTGGACAAGTCGAAACTGCCGAACTGGAAAAACCTCGATCCTGACCTGCTCAAGGCCGTTGGCGACGCCAGCGACAAGGGCAACAAATACGCCTTCCCGTACATGTGGGGCACCATCGGCATCGGCTACAACCCCGAGAAGGTCAAGGCCGCGCTGGGCGTCGACAAGATCGACTCGTGGGATGTGGTGCTCAAGCCCGAGAACATCGCCAAGCTCAAGGGCTGCGGCGTGAGCTTCCTTGATTCGCCGACCGAAATGATCCCGGTGGCCCTGCATTACCTGGGTTACCCGACCAACAGCGAAGACAAGAAGCAACTGGCCGAAGCCGAGGCGCTGTGGCTGAAGATTCGTCCTTCGGTCGCCTATTTCCACTCGTCCAAGTACATCTCGGACCTGGCCAACGGCAACATCTGCGTCGCCATCGGTTATTCGGGTGACCTGGAGCAGGCCAAGGAGCGCGCCAAGGAAGCCGGTGACAAGGTCAAACTGTCTTACACCATTCCGAAGGAAGGCGCTGGCAGCTTCTTCGACATGGTCGCCATTCCCAAGGACGCCGAGCACGTCGATGCGGCCTATCAGTTCCTGAATTTCCTGCTGCAGCCGGAAATCATGGCCGAGATCACCAACGAAGTGCGCTTCCCGAACGGCAACAAGGCTGCCACCGAACTGGTCGACAAGGACATCTCGGGCGACCCGAGCATCTATCCACCAGCCGATGTCACCGCCAAGCTGTACGCCATCTCCGATTTGCCGGCCGCGACCCAGCGCTTGCTGACCCGCAGCTGGACCAAGATCAAGTCCGGGAAATAAAACTGTCACAATTAGTGTGGATGCTGCGTGGCCGTCGGGCCGCGCAGTGCTTTGCAGGATGAATGCACAAGTTGGCCGACCGGCGAACCGTTTGTTTCAGCGGCAGGACCACTTCAAAAAGGACTGATGCCTTGTCTATCTCCACTCTGTTCAAAGTCTTGCTGGCCGGTACCGGCCTGACCCTGGCGGTCAGCGCCCAGGCCGAATCCACCGTCCATGTCTACAACTGGTCCGATTACATCGGCGAAACCACGCTGGCGGATTTCCAGAGCAAGACCGGGATCAAGCCGGTCTACGATGTGTTCGATTCCAACGACACGCTCGAAGCCAAATTACTGGCCGGGCGCAGCGGTTACGACGTGGTCGTACCCAGCAACCATTTCCTGGGCAAGCAGATCAAGGCCGGGGCTTTTCAGAAGCTCGACAAGTCGCTGCTGACCCACTATCAAAACCTCGACCCCGCGCTGCTCAAGCGCCTGGAAAAGAACGACCCCGGTAACCAGTACGCCGTGCCGTACCTGTGGGGCACTAACGGCATCGGCTACAACGTCGACAAGGTCAAGGCCGTGCTGGGTGTCGACAGCATCGATTCCTGGGCGGTGCTGTTCGAGCCCGAGAACATCAAGAAGCTCTCCAGCTGTGGCGTTGCGCTGCTCGATTCGGGCGACGAGATGATTCCGGCGGTGCTTAATTACCTGGGGCTGGACCCCAACAGCACCAAGGAAGCCGACTACAAAAAGGCTGAGGCCAAGCTGCTGGAAATCCGTCCTTACGTGACCTATTTCCACTCCTCCAAATACATCGCAGACCTCGCCAATGGCGAGATTTGTGTCGCCGCAGGCTTCTCGGGCGACGTATTCCAGGCCCGCGACCGTGCCGCGGAGGCCGGCAAGGGCGTCAAGATCGCTTATAGCATCCCGAAAGAGGGCGCGAACCTGTGGTTCGACATGCTCGCGATTCCGGCTGACGGCAAAAACGTCAAAGAGGCCCATGCCTTTATCGATTACCTGCTGGAGCCTGCGGTCATCGCCCAGGTCAGTGATCAGGTCGGTTATGCCAACCCGAATACCAAGGCTGGTGAGTTGATGGAGGCCTCGATCCGCGACAACCCTGAGGTGTACCCACCGCAGGCGGTGCTGGATCGATTGTTTGTGAACAGCGAGCTGCCCGCCAAGGTGCAACGTCTGATGACCCGTAGCTGGACCAGGGTCAAATCGGGCAAGTAAAAAACCAGCGCCTGGCCGCCCTCGGCCAGGCCGCATAATTGTTGGGAGTTTTCACCCATGGCAGTTGCCTCCGGCGCCTTCAAGAAATCCCTCGAAAGCGGCAAGAAGCCCAAAGAGGTTCTGGTCAAGGTCGACAGGGTCACCAAGAAGTTCGACGAGACCGTGGCGGTGGACGACGTGTCCCTGCAAATCAACAAGGGTGAGATCTTTGCCCTGCTGGGCGGCTCGGGTTCCGGCAAGTCGACGCTGCTGCGCATGCTGGCCGGTTTCGAGCGTCCCACCGAAGGGCGCATCTACCTCGATGGCGTCGACATCACCGACCTGCCGCCCTACGAGCGGCCGATCAACATGATGTTCCAGTCCTATGCGCTGTTTCCGCACATGACCGTGGCCGACAACATCGCCTTTGGCCTCAAGCAAGACAGACTGCCCAAGGCCGAGATCGACGAGCGCGTGGCCGAAATGCTCAAGCTGGTGCACATGACCCAGTACGCCAAGCGCAAGCCGCACCAGCTCTCCGGTGGCCAGCGTCAGCGTGTGGCGCTCGCGCGTTCGCTGGCCAAGAAGCCCAAGCTGCTGCTGCTCGACGAGCCCATGGGCGCGCTGGACAAGAAGCTGCGTTCGCAAATGCAGCTTGAGCTGGTCGAGATCATCGAGCGCGTTGGCGTGACCTGCGTGATGGTCACCCACGACCAGGAAGAGGCCATGACCATGGCCGAACGAATCGCGATCATGCACCTGGGCTGGATCGCGCAGATCGGCAGCCCCATCGACATCTATGAAACCCCCACCAGCCGCTTGGTGTGCGAGTTCATCGGCAACGTCAACCTGTTCGACGGCGAAGTGGTCGAGGACATGGAAGGCTATGCCCTGATCCGCAGCCCCGAGCTGGAGCGGCCGATCTATGTCGGCCACGGCGTCAGCACCTCGGTCGAAGACAAGAGCATCACCTACGCCCTGCGCCCGGAAAAACTGCTGATCACCACCGAACAGCCCACCGTGGAATACAACTGGTCGCGTGGCAAGGTCCACGACATCGCCTACCTGGGCGGCCATTCGGTGTTCCATATCGAGCTGCCCGGCGGCAAGCGCGTGCAATCGTTCGTGGCCAACGCCGAGCGCCAGGGCGCGCGGCCGACCTGGGGCGACGAAGTGTTCGTGTGGTGGGAAGACGACAGCGGCGTGGTACTGCGCTCATGAAAATACGCAAGATCAAGCGCGCCCTGGGGCGCATCGTGCCCAACGGGCGGCAACTGGTCATCGGTGCGCCGTTCCTGTGGCTGTTCCTGTTCTTTGCCTTGCCGTTCCTGATCGTCCTCAAGATCAGCTTCGCCGAAGCCGATGTCGCGATCCCGCCGTACACCGAAGTCTTCAGCTACGCCGAAGAAAAGCTGCAGTTGATCCTCAACTTCGGCAACTACACGATGCTGGCCGGCGATGACCTGTATCTCGCCGCCTACCTGGGATCGTTGAAGGTCGCGTTTTTCAGCACCCTGCTGTGCCTGCTGATCGGCTACCCGATGGCCTACGCCATCGCCAATGCACGCAAGGACATCCAGACCGTCTTGCTGCTGCTGATCATGATGCCGACCTGGACCGCGATCCTTATCCGCGTCTATGCGTGGATGGGCATCCTGGGCAACAACGGCCTGCTCAACGGTTTTCTGATGTGGCTGGGGCTGATCGATGAGCCCTTGCAGATCCTCAACACCAACATCGCGGTGTACATCGGCGTGGTCTATTCGTACCTGCCGTTCATGATCCTGCCGCTCTACGCCAACCTGGTCAAACACGACCAGAGCCTGCTCGAAGCCGCCTCCGACCTGGGGTCGAGCACCTTCAACAGCTTCTGGAAAATCACCGTGCCGCTGTCGAAAAACGGCATTATTGCCGGCTGCATGCTGGTGTTCATTCCGGTGGTGGGCGAGTTCGTCATCCCTGAGCTGCTCGGTGGCCCGGAAACGCTGATGATCGGCAAGGTGCTGTGGCAGGAATTCTTCAATAACCGCGACTGGCCGGTGGCTTCGGCGCTGGCGGTCATCATGCTGCTGGTGCTTATCGTGCCCATCATCCTGTTCAACCGCAGTCAGGCCAAAGAACTGGAGGGCAAGGCATGAGAGGGTTCAAGTTCTCCAACCTGATGCTGGTCGTGGGCCTGTTGTTCATCTACCTGCCGATGCTGATCCTGGTGATCTACTCGTTCAACGACTCGCGTCTGGTCACGGTGTGGGGCGGCTGGTCGGTCAAATGGTACGTGGGCCTGCTGGACAACACGCAACTGATGGGCTCGGTGATGCGCTCGCTGGAAGTGGCGTTCTACACCGCCATCGCCGCCGTGGCGCTGGGCACCATGGCCGCCTTCGTGCTGACGCGCATCTCGCGCTTCAAGGGGCGCACCGCGTTTGGCGGGCTGGTCACCGCGCCGCTGGTCATGCCCGAGGTGATCACCGGTCTGTCGCTGTTGCTGCTGTTCGTGGCCATGGCGCAACTGATCGGCTGGCCCGCCGAGCGCGGCCTGCTGACCATCTGGATCGCCCACACCACGTTCTGCACCGCTTACGTGGCCGTCGTGGTCTCGGCGCGCCTGCGCGAACTGGACCTGTCGATCGAGGAGGCCGCCATGGACCTCGGCGCCCGGCCCTGGAAGGTGTTCTTCCTGATCACCATCCCGATGATCGCGCCATCGCTCGCCGCTGGCGGCATGATGTCCTTTGCCCTGTCGCTGGACGACCTGGTACTGGCCAGCTTCGTCTCCGGTCCCGGCTCGACCACCTTGCCGATGGAAGTGTTCTCCGCCGTGCGTCTGGGGGTCAAACCTGAAATCAACGCCGTGGCCAGCCTGATTCTGCTGGCCGTGTCGCTGGCGACCTTTCTGGTCTGGTACTTCACCCGCCAGGCGGAAGAGCGCCGCAAGAAAGCGATTCAGCAAGCGATTGAAGAAGGTGCCAACTGGCAAGCGCCAGCCAAGGCCTGAGTACTGCACTCCTGCGAACCCCTGATCTGACCCCAAAAAGTTGGACAGTCTATTGCCACACGCCTACCGAACGAGTCCTGAACTCCACAGGACTCAATCCGCCAAGCCTCACTTTTATCCGGTCATGATTGTAGTAACGGATGTACTCGTCCAGCCCCGTCCTCAGCTCCTCCACATTCTGGAAGCGCTTGAGGTAGAAAAACTCGGACTTCAGTATCCCGAAAAAACTTTCCATTGCGGCATTGTCCAGGCAGTTTCCCTTGCGTGACATGCTT